>JBFGCM010000109.1:0-10428 GCA_041581135.1 Acidimicrobiia bacterium | reverse complement strand
TCGGACCGGCGCTCTCTGAGACTCGGTCCGAGCGGCGTCCGCAGCAGCCGGGGACGGCATGCCGTAGCGTCTGCTCCCAGCATCACACGGAGGCGACACCATGAGCACCCTGCGCTGGGGGATCCTGAGCACGGCCGACATCGGTATGGAGAAGGTCACGCCCGCCATCCAGGCGGCGGCCGGTTGCGAGGTTGTGGCGATCGCCTCGCGCGACCTCAGCCGAGCCGAGGCCGCCGCCGAGACGCTCGGTATCCCGACTGCACATGGCAGCTACGAGGCACTGCTCGACGACGACGCCGTCGACGCCGTCTACATCCCCCTCCCCAACGACATGCACGCCGAGTGGACCATGAAGGTTGCGGCGGCCGGCAAGCACGTGCTGTGTGAGAAGCCACTTGCCATGTCGGCGGCGCAGGCCGAGGAGATGATCGCAGCCTGTGCCGAAGCGGGGGTCCTACTCGCCGAGGCGTTCATGTACCGGTTCCACCCCACCTGGCAGGAGACGTTTCGCCTCGTTCGCGGCGGGGCCATCGGCGAGCTGCAGGCCGTGCAGAGTTGGTTCAGCTACTTCAACGACGATCCCGCCAACATCCGCAACATCGTCGAGCATGGCGGTGGCGGGGTCATGGACATCGGGTGCTACAACATCAACTCGGCTCGGCTGCTGTTCGGGGCCGAGCCTCAGAACGTCCAAGCTGCGGTGCATCGCGCCGACGGCACGGTCGACACCCTCGCCTCGGCAGTGCTCGAGTTCCCGGGTGGCGGCCAGGCGACGTTCACGTGTGCGATCCGCTCCGAGCCTCATCAACGGGTACACGTGGTGGGATCGGCAGGCCGCATCGAGATCGAGATCCCGTTCAACATCCCGCCCGATCGGGAGACCCGTATCTTCGTGACCGCGGGCGGCGACCCGCCGGTGGCCCCGGCCACCGAGACCCTCACGTTCCCCTCACAGGATCAGTACACACTCCAGGCCGAGTCGTTCGCCCGGTCCGTCCTCTCCGGCAGCGACCTCCAGTTCCCCATCGAGGACGCCGTTCACAACATGCGCGTGGTCGAACAGGTGCTGGCGGCCGGCTGAGGCGGGAAGGCTCCCGGTGCCACAGGCGTTTGCCGCACCGTCACCGACGCCAACCCAAGGAGACCCCGTTGCCCGAGTTCGCCGTCACCACGAAGATCGACGCCCCGCGCCCCCGGCGAGCGACTCACAGTGGACATCTACGAGGCGTTCAAGCTGCCGATGAAGCGCGCCACGGCGGACTTCGGCCTCGCCCCCGAGGGTGAAGGCACCGAGGTCACGCTCCACTACCGGTACGAGCCCAATCTGCTGGGCCGCCTCATGCAGGGACCGTTGGACAAGCAGATGCGGAAGGGCATGGCCGGGCTCTTGCGGGGTCTCCAGGCCGAGAGTGAGCATATGGCGGCCCCGTGACCGACGCACTGTTCCTCTGGTGCGAAGCGGGAACCCACCACCGATACGTCTCGTACCAGCCGCAGCTGTCGAGCACCCCCAACCACACCCACCAGGTGATCGACTCGTCTTTCGCCGCCGCGGCGGCGGGCTAGTGCGTCAGCACGGCCCGCAGCCGCCACGTGGCGAGCACGAACAGCACCACCGCGTAGGCGCCGAGGATCGCCAGGAAACCGGCGATGTCGGCCAACCCACCGCTCCGGCCAACCAGCTCTTCGAACGCTTCTAGGGCCCAGGCGTGTGGCGTCACATGCGCCACTCGCCACACCGTCTCCGATAGATATTTGAAGGCTGCCAGGGGGATCATCGCTCCACCCAGCGCAGCCAGACCCAGGCCGAGCAGCCCGGTGAGGCTGTTGGCCTGGTCCTCGTTGCTGACCAGCGCTCCGAGCAGCATCGCCGCACCCGCGGCGACAGCTGAGAACACGATCAGAATCACCACGGCACCGAGCGGGCTGCCCCAGTTCACCTGGAACAGAGCCCACGTGGCCAGCATGATGACGGCTCCCTGCATGAAGGCGATGGCGAACCTGCCCAACCCTTCACCCAGGATGACGTCACGAACCGACGCCGGTGACGCCAGCATCCGGCGGGCCACGCCGAGTCTCCTGGCTTGGATGATCGCGGCGGCGCCGCCGAGCGTCGTGAGGAACGTGAACAACACGAGCTGGGTGTGGCTGCCGCTGTCGAACTGTCCGTAGTTCTCGTAGTCCGACTCCTCACCGGCGAGTGAGGTCGTCACCTCCACCGGAGGCAGCGAAGCCTGCCAGCCCTCAGCCGCAGCGAACGCGTCGTCGAACGTGCCGACGCCGGCGGCCTGCGCGAACTGTGCTGCTCGCACCAGGCTCGCCTGCTGCGTGACCACGGCGTCGATACCGCCGCCAAGGCCCTCGAATCCCAGACTGGCCGTCGACACGAACTCGAGGTCGACGGTCACCCCGGCCTGGAGATCGGCCGAGTAGTCGTCGGGGATGATGAGCCCCGCCTCGAGTTGACCACGCTCCACTTGTCGGACCACGGCGTCGCGCGAACCCACCTCGAAGATCTCCATCCCACCGATGGCCCGCAGGCCGTCGATCAAGTCGCTGGTGAGCGCGGTCTCCTCGGCTGTGTAGACGCCGACCCTCGGGTCGACGCCTCCGCCCGCCTGTGCCCCGATGAGCAGCACGATGAGCAACGGCAGCACGAGCACCTGAAAGATGTTGTTGCGCACTCGTGCGAAGCGCTTCAGTTCCATTGCGGCAATCGAGAAGGCTCTCATGGCTGCAACCCCCTCCGCATACCCGTCAACGACAGCGCCCCCGCGATCACGCCAAAGGCGAGCATGACGAGGACGGGAACGACCACCACCGATACATCACCCGTTGTCAGGTCGGCGAGTCCCTGCATGAACCATGCATGGGGCGAGGCGTATCGCAGCGTTGCCAGGAAACCCTGACCGCCGGACACGTCGACAAACGTGCCACCCAAGAACCCCAGGACGATGGCAACGCCAGAGGAGAGCGCAAGGGCCTGCTCCACTGTCTTGGCGAACGCGCTGACCAGAGCCATCACGCCGATGGCGGCGATGACGCCGGCCAGCACGAGCGCAGCCACTCCTAGGGGCTCACCCCACTTGGCGTCTACGGCGTAGTTGGTTGCCACGACCAGCACGGCCGAACTGATCAGACCGAGCAGGAACGCGCTGATCGCCTTGCCCGCAACGATCGATGACTTGCCGATGGGCGCGGCGACGAGGCGACCCAGCGTGCCGTCGGCCCGCTCTCGCAAGATGCTGGTGACGCCGAACTGAACGGTGAAGAACAAGAAGAAGATCGCCATGCCGGCCGCGTAGTACGTCACGGCGTCGAGCTGCTTCGTATCGGTCGTGATGTCAACGAGTGTCGCCGGGCTCTCCGTCTGGAGGATGGCGACACCCGTGGCGAGGCGGTCCACCTCAGCCCCGACCAGTTCTTCGACGGTGGCGACCGCCACGCGCACCGAGCTCAGCTCACTGGCGTATCCCTCGGCGAGGGAGGCCGCCAGGCCGGCTGCGGTCTGCGATTGGCGATTGCCGATCACCTGGATCTCGACCGGGCGCTCTGACTGAACGTCTGCCGAGAAGTTGGGTGGGAACACGAAGGCGGCGTCGGCCTTGTCCGAATCCTGACTCAAAGGATTGGGATCGCCTGCCACCATCTCGGTGGCCGCTTCCACCGTGGCTGCTCGCTGCACCTCGACATCGGGCAGCTGCGCCAGGGTCCCCTCGATGAAGAGCTCGGAGACCGGCCCACCGTCGAGGTCGACGACCACCACGGTGGCGCTGTATTCGTATTCCTCCTGTAGCGGGCCGAACACGAATCCGAAGATGAGTGCCAGCCCGAGTGGTGCGCCAATGCCGATGATGTATGCCGAGCGATCTCGCAGGCGCTGGCGCAGATCCTTGAGTGCGATGGTCCAGGCGGCTCGCATCGTCACTCCCTGAGGGCACGACCGGTCAGGTGCAAGAAGACCGATTCGAGATTGGTCGTATCGAGGTCAACGCCTTCGACGTGGACTCCCGATCCTCCGACCGTCTCGAGGATCTTCGGCAGTTGATCGTGCGCGTCTTGCACCACGAGGTCGATGGCGTGCTCGGCAACGGCGGTCTTGGCGACGCCGGCCAGGTGGCTCAGCGCCTCAGACCCCGCCAACAGCGGTCCCGTGGCTTCAAGATGGATGTAGTCCTGCCCGCCGACGAGCTGTACCAGCTCGCGTTGGGTCCCCTCTGCCTTGATCTGGCCCTTGTCGATGATGCCGACCCGGTCACACAGCCGCTCTGCCTCCTCCATGTAGTGGGTCGTGTACAGCACTGCGAGGCCCTCGGCCCCGAGGCGCTCGACGCTCTCCAGAATGGCGTTACGGCTCTGCGGATCGACACCCACTGTGGGCTCGTCGAGGATCAGCAATGTGGGTTCGTGCAACAGCCCGATCCCGATGTTGAGGCGGCGTTTCATGCCGCCGGAGTACTCGTCGCTTCGATCGTCCGCCCGATCGGTGAGTTGGATGACGTCGAGGACTTCTGCGATGCGACGGTCGAGCTCGGCGCCACGCATCAGATAGAGGTGACCGAAGAACTCGAGGTTCTCCCGGCCAGAGAGGTCGGGATAGATCGCGAGATCCTGCGGAACGTACCCGATGTGGCGCCGCAGCTCCCTGGCGCTGCGCCGCAGCGGCTGTCCAACGATGTACACCTCGCCGGCGTCCATCTCCAACAGACCGGCGATCATCGAGATCGCCGTCGTCTTGCCCGCACCATTCGGTCCGAGCAACCCGTACGTCTCGCCGGGCTGGATGTGGAAGCTGACGTCGTCGACGGCCACCAAACCGTCGAATGCCTTGCGGAGACCGGAGCAGCGAAGCACTGGCTCGTTCGGTGGTGCGTACTGCATACGCGCCCCCCTTCTTCCGGCATACCCCCTGCATACCGTCAATTGCCCGGCCCATGAAGAGCACTAGTGCCCCAAGATTGGGCATATGCCACGAGGCCATCCGTGCGAGATGTGACCGACGCCTCTCAGCGTCGGTCCTCGGTCGGCACATCATGGAAGGAGAGCCAGGAAAGGGGGTTGTCATGCGCCGGTGTTTGTTCGTGCTGGTGCTGCTGACCCTGGTGGTGACGGCCTGCTCGTCGAGCGAGCCGATGGCCGTCGAGTTCACCTATCCCCAGGAACACGGTGAGCTGCCGTACTCCGCATCGGGCCCCGCCGTCGACGACGGGGCCGTGTACTCGTCAGGCACCAAACTGGTGCTGCGACTCGAGAACATGGCAGGTGAGATCATCACCGACGAGGACTGGGCAGTCATGTTCGACAGCGCATTGGAGGAGGGCGGCGTCGCCGAGATGATGATCTACGAGGAATGGACCGCATCCGACGGCTCAGGCTCGTTCACGCTGGAGTTCCACAACGTGCTCGACTTCGCCGTCTTCGAGTTGCAGGGACGGCAGAACGTTGGTACGTGGGAGATCACCGGCGGCACCGGCGACTACACCGAGTTGGCCGGCTCCGGCACAGTGACGTTGGACTGGGATGAGAGCATGGCGTCGCTCACCGGCGAGATCGAAGCCTGACCAGGAGTCGTCATGTGATCGCAGCCGAACCAGCCATCGAGTGGCTTCTCGAGGGAGACGCTGCGATCAGGTGGCAAGTCAAGCGAGACCTGCTCGATTCGGCCCCCGAAGAGGTCGCCGCAGAGCGCGCGCTCGTGGCCAGCACCGGCTGGGGTGCGGCACTGCTCAGCCATCAGGACGAGAGCGGTAGGTGGGCCGGCGGCCTGTACGGACCCAAGTGGACATCGACCAACTACACCCTGCTCCTCTTGCGCCACTGCGGCCTGGATCCGGGCCACGAGGCGGCACGGCGGGGCGTCGAGCTGCTGTGGGACGGCGCCCGATACTTCGATGGTGGCCTCACCGCAGCAGTCACGATCGACCTGCCGGAAGCCTGCATCACGTCGATGTACGTGGCCCTGGCGAGGTACTTCGAGTATCAGGACCTTCGGGTAGATGATGCCGTGGATTGGCTGATCGGCAACCAGCTGGACGACGGTGGCTGGAACTGCGAAACCGTGCGTTATGGCAACGAGCACAGCTCGTTCCACACGACCATCTCGGCGCTGGAAGCCCTGGCCGAGGTGGGAGATCGTCGCGTCACGGACGCGCTCGACCGGGGCCGCGAGTTCTTCCTCAGGCACCGCTTGTACAAGTCGCACCGTGACGGCACGGTCCCCGACCCGGCCATGGCCAGACTGTCATTTCCCCCGAGATGGCATCATGACGTCCTTCGCGGGCTCGACCACTTCCAAGCGACTCGGGCAACCTGGGACGAGCGCTACTGCGATGCGCTGGCCGAGCTGACCAAGCGGCGACGCGCCGACGGCACGTGGCCGCTGCAGAACACGCACGCCGGCAAGGTGTGGTTCGACATGGAGAAGACGGGAGGACCGAGTCGATGGAACACACTCCGCGCCTTGCGGGTGCTGCGATGGGCCGGCGAGTGCGCCTGAAGGCCGGGTTGGTGGTGCTGTTGATCCTCGGCGCGTGCGGGGATACCGCCGTGGCTCCCACCACCACCGCCGGCACCCCCTCGGCCACCACGACGACCACGACCACGCTTCCCGCCACGACCACGACCTCTCCGCCGCCCGTAACGACCACCACGGCGAGGACGACCACGAGCGCGGCGGAGTCGACCACGACGAGTGTGGTGACGGTGTCACCCAGCCAGAGTGCCGAAGATGCCGCCCGGGATGGGATCATCCCGGAGTTCGCCGCCCTGCCCACTGACCTTCGCAGCACTGTGCTGCCGGAGGACTTCGGCACCACCCGCATCGAGGCAGACGAGGGCGTTTGGTTGATCTCGCAACCGAGCCCTGACATTCCAGGCCTCGAGAGCGGCTGCCTCATCGGTGACACGTCGGGCCTCTACGGGCGCGACTTCGTCTGCACCTTCGAGTACGCCGAGCTCCTCCTGCTCGACAGTGACACCGGGGCGATCCTGCGGGCTTATCCATTTCATAGCGTGCCGCCTCGGTCGATGATCATCACCGATGCCGCCGTCTACTGCATCCGCCAGGGCGACGGTGCGCTCCCCGACTCCATGCTGTGCCGCATCGATCGCGCCGCGCTGGAGCCGACCGTGCGCGTCTTCCCGTCCGCCCTCGACTCGGGGTTCAATCCGGACAACGAGCAGTTCGTCCCGAGCTATTGGACCATCGACGAGCCGGTGGCTGCCGTGCTGTGGCAACAGGTCGAGATGACCGACGGCCGGCTGGTCATCAGCGGACACTCCGGCTCAGCCGCCGTCGATCCGGTGACGCTCGAGATCCTCGAGGTGATGCTGAACGAATAGCCGCCTTCAGCGATCTACTCGCACCACGCTGTACTCCACATCGGGCGTGGGCGGCGTGTTGAAGCGGGCACTCACCACATACAGGTTCGGGCCCAACAGGTCGGCCGTCGTGGGCACGTCGAAGTCGGGGTCAGTGAGGGCACCGACGACCACTCCGCTCGTGGCCTGGTTGCTCAGGACGATCTCGGTGACCTGGTTCTTGCCGCCTTCCACCGCATAGAGCGTGGAGCCGGCGAGCACGAGACCATCGCCGTTGACGATCTCGCCGCCGAGGTCGATTGCGACGGCCACGCCGCTCCTGGGGTTCACCCGGTACAGCTCACCGATGTAGCTGTTGACGATGATGAGCGCCTTGCCCCCGGCTGCCGCTTCGATGCCGTTGGCGTTGAACTGGCCGGCCTCGAACTCGAAGTCACCGGACAGCGGGATGGCAATCGCATCACCCGCCACGTTGCGGTTCTGGTCGAGCGGAATCGCCCAGAAGACGGGGGCGAACGAGTCGGTGGCGTAGACCGCCGTCGGGGTGACGATGAGATCGTTGATGAATCCGGCGCCGGGCGTCGCCACCACGTCGACGACGTCGCCGGTGGCCGCGTCGTAGGAGGTCACGACCGCACCCGAGCCGCCTGCGACGTAGAGGCGGTCGGCCTTGGCGTCGTAGTCCAAGCCGACGGCCAGCGCTCCCTCGGTACCTTCCACCCACACGTCGCCCTCGCCGGTCAACACGTCGCCGCGGTAGATGGCCCCGTCGATCAGAGAACCCGTGTAGAACGTCGTACCGTCGCCGATGGTCACTCCCTCCGGGAAGAACCCGTTCGGCAGTGGGATGACGTCGGGATGTTGGTTGGCGACGGCCGGGACGGTGGCGACCATGAACAGGGCGAGCAAGAACAACAGGGTGCGGCGCATGGGGTCTCCTCCCTCGATGGTGACCAGGCCAAGCTAGCCCGTGCCGGTTGACTACTCACTCCCGGCTCACCCGGCACCTCTGTCGAGCTTGCCCCATGGAGCGACTACCGGCCCCTTCTGGACACGCCGCGACTCGGTTTGCGCCACTGCACCGAAGCCGTTGCCGCGGCGCTGACGTCCGCCATCACCACGACCCCTGGAGCACCTCCGCCCATGGATGGCATGGATCGCCCACAAGCCGGCGTCGCTCGCACCGAGATGAGTGGACTGACGGCCACCATGAGCAGCTGGCTCAGTCGGTCTGCAGCACGGCTTCCGCGATGCGCTCGACGACTTCCTCCGGCTCGTCCCAGATGGGGTCGTCTGGCCGTGGGTGGTGGAAGACCAGGTCGGTGAATCCGAGCTGGCGGTACCGGCCGGCGAACTCTACGAACGAGTCCACGCTCGTGAGCGGCTTGGCCTGGGTGTTCCCGATGAGGTAGATCCGGCGGATCGTCAATGGATCCCGGCCGGTTGCGGCGCACCGTTCTTCGATGTGGGCGAGCTGCCGAGCGACGATCTCCTCGGTTCCTGCTTCGGACAGCTCCTTGCCCGATGTGTCACCGTAGGTGATCCATGCGTCTCCGAGGTCAGCAGTCAAACGGAGCGTCCTGGGGCTGCCGGCGCCGATGGCGATCGGGACTCGGGGTTGTTGGACACAGCCCGGCTGCACGCGCCCCTCGTGGATCTGGTACCAGTCACCCGAGTGGTTGGTGATCTCACCGCGCAACAATCTGTCGAGCAGCAGGACGAACTCTTCGAGGCGGTCGACTCGTTGGCCAGGAGTGAGCGGCTCCTGGCCCAGGACCGTGGCGTCAAACCCGGTACCACCCGTGCCGAGACCAATGGTCAGCCGCCCTTCCGAGATGTGATCGATGGTCATGGCGTTCTTGGCCAAACCAAGCGGATGCCTGATGTTGGGATTCGCCACCATCGTGCCCAAACGGATGCGGCTCGTCTCCGACGCGAGGCCTGCCAACCACGGGTAGGTGGAGTGCCAGGGACGGTCCCGGTAGCGGCGCCACGTGAAATGGTCGTACACCCACAGGTGATGAAATCCCATGGCCTCGAGCTGTTTGGCACGGCGAACGGTGGCCGGCCACGGGTCGGTGGGCATGAGGAGTGTTCCAATTCTCATGGAGAAGGCTCGCGCATCGCGTAGACGCCGGGCTGGAGCTGCGACCCTGAGTTGAGGTCAGGAATGGTCCTCACGCACGAGGCCGGAGGTAGAGAAGGCCGGCGTCGGTGGGTCTGAAGCCACAGGCGTCGAAGTAGAAGGGCCGCAGTTGCGCATCGAAGTCGACGTGGAGCCACTCGCAGTCGGCAGCCGCGGCGTGTTCGGCGGCCACCTCTATGAGGCGCGTTGCGATGCCTCGACGTTGCTGTCGAGGGGCAACGATCACGTCTTGGATCCAGGCATGGATCCCCCCGTCCCAGGGCACGTTGACAAAGCCGACGAGACCGGCGCCGTCGTGGGCCGTGACCCAACCGAGGCTGTGATTCGAGACCTGATCGTTCCACTTGTCGCCGAAGACGTCGTGGCCGAAGGCCTCGGCGTGGAGGAGATTGAGGGCGGCGTCGGTGAAGCTGCCACGCCAGGTGTACGCGATGTCGCTCACGTTTGGAACGCTAGTGGGGCGCCGCGGCTAGGTCGGGGGCGGAGCCGTCGAGGTTCGGTGGTGGGCTGCCTGCCACCCAATGTGCCTCTGCTTCCGGCCCATCGCTTGGGGCCAGCTAGGACCTGAACGAGAACGCCAACACGTCCCGTGGTGATGCGCAGCGGCCCGCAGTTGGCGCAACGCCGGGTCGACGCCTTGGTGTCGTTGGCGCTCGATGACCGCACCGGATCGGACACTGCGCCGCGGCGTCCGCACGCGCACGTGTTCGTCGACGCCACCCTCTCAGCCCGCACCAAGGGCGAAGCCGGCGCGCCGACCCAGTCCGGAGTGCAGGTCGCTGCCGGGACGTTGAACCGAAGCAGATCGGCGTCATGGCCACGGCCACGTGCAGTACGGAAGCGGATGTCCCGTAGCCGGACCGATGTGGAAGACTTCTCCCATGGAGGAGATCGTCGTCGCGAGGCCGGATCGCTCGATGCTCGTGGCGGTCGCCGTCATCACCGTGTTCGTGCTGGCCGTG
>JBFGCM010000108.1:0-10809 GCA_041581135.1 Acidimicrobiia bacterium | reverse complement strand
GGCATCCCGCTGGCCATCGAGTTGGCGGCGGCCAAGCTGCGAGTCATGAGCCTCGACGAGATCCACGCCCGCCTCGACGACCGCCTGCGTCTGCTGACCGGCGGCAACCGTGCCGCGCTGCCTCACCAGCAGACCCTGGCGGCGACCATCGAGTGGTCATACGACCTCCTCACCGAAGCGCAGCAGGACCTCTTTTCCAGACTTGCGGTCTTCCGCGGGGGATGGGAGTCGGATGCAGCAACGGCCATCGCCGGACGCAACCCCGAGGTGCTCGACCACCTGGGCGCGCTCATCGACAAGTCGCTGGTCGTGGCCGAGACGCCGGCCAGCGGGCCCAGCCGGTACTGGATGCTCGAGACGCTCCGCCAGTTTGCGCTCGAGCATCTGTCGGATGCCGACGCTGCAAGGCGCGCCCATGCGACGTACATGGCCGAGCTCGTCGAGGAGGCCGAGCGACAGTTGCGCGGGCCCGAAGAGGTCGACTGGATGGACCGCCTCGATCGCGAAACCGACAACATCCGCGCCGCAGTTGCCTGGGCGCTGCAGAAATCGCCTGAGGACGCTCTCCGGATCGTCGGACCACTCAAGCTGTTCATCATGGCCCGCGAGCATGTCGGCAACGAGGCGGTTGCCTGGCTCGACCATGCCCTCGCTGCGGCACCGGAGGCGGATCTGGCCGTTCGAGCTCGGGCGCTGTCCACCGCCGGCGGTCTCGCCTGGGCGTCGGGTCGGCTCGACCAGGCGGAGACCTACCACACCGCCGCACTCGAGGCTGCACGCGAGCTCGACGACCGCGAGCAGGAGTTCCGGGCGTTGAACGATCTGGGACTGGTGGCCTTGGACCGCAACGAGCACCGAGTCGCCCGCCGCCACTTCGAGCAGAGCCTCGAGGTCGCCAGACATCAAGACGATCCGGGGCAGGTCGCCTCCGCCCTCACCCGCCTCGGTCAGGCGGCGTCACGCGATCGGCAGCGGTCGATCCTAGAGGAAGCCCTGGCGATGCATCGTCACGTCGGCCGATCGTCCGGAGTCGCCCAGGTGCTGTTACAGCTCGGCTGGCTCGACCTGGCTGAGGCCTCACCAGAGGCCGCCGCCTCCAAGTTCACTGCCAGCGAGACCGAATGGCGGCGTATCCGTCAGGACATCGCGGCGAGTGTGGCGATGTGCGGCCGGGCGGACGCCCTGACCGACCTCGGGGACATGGAAGGCGCCGAGGCGGTGCTCACCGAGGCACAGCACATGGCGGAATGGGCAGGATCGGCGCACGCCGCCGGCCTTGCCGCCTATCGACTGGCCAACGTGGAGCGGATCATGGGCCGACTCGACGCCGCCGAGGCGCGGCTCGAAACCGCCATCACCGATTGGAAGGGCTCGACGTTCCAACCGAGCCGGGGAGCCATCCTGGGCTACGCCGCCGCCATTGCCTCGGACCGGGGCCACCACGATGACGCGATGGTCTATTGCGCCCAGGGCAAGGAGATCTGGCTGGAGTGCCGCCGGCACGCCGGCACCGCCTGGATCGAGGGGATCCGCGCCCTGGTGTTGCTGCAGGCGGGCGAGCCGCACCAGGCCGTCGAAGTGGCACGCGCCGCACTGCGCCTCTACGCGTCGGCGGTGAACGAACCGGTGATGGTGGACGGCTGGCTGTGTCCGGAGGTGGGCACCGCGGTCGACCACGCCGAATGCCTCGACGTTGCGGGCCAGGCCATGGTCGCCACCGGCGATGAGTCCTTCGGAACCGAGGTGCGCTCCGCCGCTCGCGCCTTCCGCACCGAGCACGGCCTAGGGCAGCCGGACGGCGCTCCCCTCACCGACACTCCACTGAGCCTCGAAGCGGCGACCGCGCTGGTGATCGGCGAGTCGCCCGCCGACTAGTCCTCCACGAGGGCGAAGGTGGCCTCCACGTGGGCGCCTCCGCCGGGGCGCGACCCGACCTCGAGTCCGCCGCCGCATCGTTCTGCGGCTCGGGAGACGATGTCCAGGCCGAGGCCGGTGGACCCACCGCCACTGGCACCCCTCGCCAGCACCGAGCGATCCTGTGGGAAACCGGGCCCGTCGTCCTCCACCACCAACCTGGCGACGCCGTCGTCACGCTCCACCAGCACCCGGTATGCGACGCCGTTGGGGGTGTGGGCGAACACATTCTCGAGGAGGGTATCGACCAGCGCGCCCAATTCGTCGGCGTCCAACCCCACGACGAGGGGTTCGTCTCGGATCTCGACGGTCGAGGCGCGGCCTTGCTCTTCGGCCAACACCTGCCAGAAGGCGGCGCGATGCATGGTCACGGGCCCGAGGTCACACTGCGCGGTATCCGACTGCGAAGGACGCCGCGCATCCGCGATGAGGCGGCTCACGGAGCGCTCCACCTGATCGATGTCGTGAAGCAACGCCTTCGATTCGATGGGGTCCTGGAGCGTCTCGGCCTGTAGACGCAGCGCGGTGAGCGGCGTGCGAAGCCGGTGGGACAGGTCGGCAACCGACTCCCGTTCCTGCTCCAGCAGTGACCCGAGGCGCCCGGCCAGGTGGTTGAAGGCCTCCCCCACACCGGCGATCTCGGCCGGCCCCGCCGGGTCGACGCGGGTGTCGAGATCACCGTCGCCCAGCCGGCGGGCCGCGGCGGACAGCTCCGTGACCGGGCGCACCACAGATCGTCCCAGGCGGTCGGCAGCCACGACCGCCACGATCACGAGAAAGAGACCCACCGCACCCAGCATGAGCCAGGCGACGGCCACCCCACTGCTCAGCTCCTGATTGGGTACGAACGCCCGCACGATGACCACCGGATCCGCCTCTCCGGGACCCGCCGGCGACAGGACCGGGACGAGCACTTCGGCGCCATTGGTGGTCCGGGCGATGAACGCCGCACCGCGTTCGGCTTGTTCGATGTTGGTGTCTCCGGTGAGCGGGGCGCCGACGGTGACCCGACCCGGAAAGACCACCGAAACGCCGTCGGGATTGCCGAAGGCGGTCACCATGGCGAGCGCAAGTGTCTCGTCGATCTCGGCCGTCGGGTCGGAGGTGCCCGCCACGGCGAGCGCTGCTGCGATCGACTCGGCATTCCGCTCAGCTTGACGCAACGCACGGGTCTCGGCCTGATTGCGCACCAGGATCGCCAACGGCACCAGGAAGGCGAGCACCACCAGCGAGGTGACGGCGAGCGTGACCAGGGCGAGGCGACGTCTCATGACTCCGGTGCCGATAGGCGGACGCCGACGCCGTATACCGTGTGGATGTACCGAGGCGAGGCCGCGGTTTCTCCGAGCTTCTTGCGCAGCCACGAGAGATGCACGTCGACGGTCTTCTCACTTCCGCCGTATGGCTGGCGCCACACCTCGGCCAGCAGTTCCCGCTTGGACACCACTTCGTCGGTCCGATCGGCCAGATGGCGCAACACGTCGAACTCCTTGGGGCTGAGGTCGAGACGGTCACCGTGCAGCCTGGCGACGCGGGCGACCGGATCGATCACCAGCTCGCCGACGGTGAGCACCCCGGGTTGACCGGAGGCACTCGACCGGCGCAACACCGCCCGCACACGGGCGGCCAGCTGCTCCACCGAGAATGGCTTGACGAGGTAGTCGTCGGCGCCGGCATTCAGCGTGGCCACGACGTCTCGGTCCTCGCCACGCGCGGTCGCGGCGATGACGGGCACCGCGCTGACGGCCCTGATCATCTTCAGCAACTCGCTGCCGTCCAGATCGGGAAGACCGAGATCGAGGATCACCAGGTCCGGCGAGGCGCGCACGACGGCTTGCAGCCCGTCCATCGCATTCGACGTCGTTTCGACATCGAAGCCCTCTCCCGCCAAGACACGAGCGACGAGCTCTCTGATCCGCTGCTCGTCCTCGATGATGACAACCGACGGCATGGCACCCCATCCTGTTTGGGCCCGGAGCGTGCCAGACTCCCTTTCGGGGTCGTCCGGCCCGGGCGCACCTGCACGGAATCTCAACGAACCTTAATAGTTCTTTAGGATCAGCTTGTGACCTGGATAACTCTCCGTCCCGCACAATGCACGTAGTGCGGCAGAGGCTCCTGCTCTTCGCCGGATGGGCGTTGGCGGCGGTCGGCTCAGGGTTGATCGCCTCTGGTGCCGTCGCGGTAGCCGGAGGCCAGGTCACAGACCGCCCGCTGCGTCCGCTGTCGGCGGCCGAGGTCGAGGCGCTTCTGCCGGTGCTGGAGACGGATGACTCCGCCAATGCCTCCGGCGGAAGAGTTTCCTCTGATGGAGAAGCCGTCCCTAGCACTGCAGGAACAGCACGCTCGCCCGGCACGTCGGCCGGCGAGCAGGAGCCGCCCGCACGTCCCTCTCCGTGGGGCGTGATTCGTCCCGCAGATGCCCCGGTGATTCCTGCCGTTCCTCTCCCGGGCTCGGTCGGCCAAGAACCGGACGAGCTGGTCGCGCTGCCGCCGGCCTCGTCGCAGTCCGAGATCGTTTCCCTGGTGGGAGGCGCCCTGTCGGTGGTCGGAACCGAAGAAGGCGTCCTGCTGCTATGGGCGACTCCGCGCCCGGGCTTCGCCTATGCAGTCGACTACGGGGATGGAACCACCCTGCGGGTCACCTTCATCTCGGCCGACCACCGCTCGTCCCTGGAGGCGTCGTGGGTCGACGGCGAGCTGTCGCTCGTGTCAAGAGAGGTCGACGCATTGACGTGATCGCGTCGTTCTGGGCGGACTTCGTGGCGGCGACCGGCATCGACGAGCCCTATGAGGCATGGGCCTTCGGAGGTGAGGACGCTCCTGAGATGGCGACCAAGCTGGCGCAACTAGTGGTTGCCGGCCCGAAACGGGCCACCGCGGGCGTCCTGGCGGATTACGAGGCCGGTGGCAACGCAACCCCTGAGGCGGGTGAGCTGAGCGTCATCCTGGATGGTGAGGCACTACCTGTGTGCGTCATCCGCAACACCCAGGTCGAGGTGCGTCGATTCGCCGACGTGGACGAAGCGTTCGCCTGGGACGAGGGTGAGGGGGACCGGTCCTTGGCCTCGTGGCGCCAGGAGCACCTCGACTTCTTCGCAGAACACGGATGGCCCATCGACGACGACACGAGGATGGTGTTGATCCGCTTCGAGCTGCTCTGGGCACCGGAACGCTGAGGGCCTGAGCCCGGCTCCAGATCGCTCGCTGCCAGATGCCAAATGCAAGAACCGCCCCGCTCCGGACCCGGCGACCGCCGCAACCGGCAACCCAGCGGGAGAATGCAACGCACTCTCCAACCGACCGGCGAAGCCGGTCCGTTGCCTGCGCGGCTCGAACGCTCCCCGAAGGGACCAGCACGGTGCCCGGGGTGGGATTCGAACCCACACGCCCCGTGAGGGGCAGCGGATTTTAAGTCCGCCGCGTCTGCCGTTCCGCCACCCGGGCGTGGCCCCCTCGTCGCGCACAGTATCGCCAGGCAGGAGCAAGCCGAGGCTTAGTAACGTAGCGAGATCACGCTTCCCCGGGAGGAACAAGGTTGAAGACGTACGACCCGCAGCACATCCGCAACGTGGTCTTGGTCGGTCACGCAGGGTCGGGAAAGACCACGCTGGCCGAGGCAATGCTCTACCGCGCCGGCACCGTCCCTCGTGCCGGGCGGGTCGAGGACGGCACCACGGTGATGGACTATGACGACGAGGCCAAGAAGCGGGGCATGTCCCTCTCGTTGTCACTCGCACCCTTCGAGTGGAAAGACCACAAGATCAACCTCATCGACACGCCGGGCTACCCGGACTTCGTGGGCGATGTGTACTCCGCACTGCGTATCGCCGACCTGGCCGTCTTCGTCGTCTCCGCAGTCGACGGCGTCGAGGTGCAGACCGAGGAGTACTGGCAGCTTTCGAACCGCATGAACGTGCCTCGAATGATCTTCATCAACAAGCTGGACCAGGAACGGGCTTCCTTCGAACGCACCCTCGACCAGCTGCGTGATCGCTTCGGTGTAGGCATCGCGCCCATCGAGCTCCCCATCGGCGAGGGTGAGACGTTCCACGGAGTTGCCGATCTGTTTCGCGACAAGGCGTATGTCTACGACAGTGGACAGGCAGCCGAAGCCGACATCCCGGAGGAGATGGAGGAGCAGGAGCAAGAAGTGCACGACAACCTCATCGAGGGCATAGTGGTTGCCGACGACGACTTGCTCGAGCGCTACCTCGGCGGCGACATCCCGTCGGTGAAGGAGCTCGAGACCACGATGGCGGTCGGGGTGGAGAACGCGAGCGTGTTCCCCGTGGTGTGTGGGTCGGCCACCGGCCCCATCGCCGTGGATCGCCTCATCGATTTCATTCTCGAGATTGGACCGTCGCCGGCAGACCGGCCGCCGGTGGAGGTCGAAGCCGGCGACCAGACGGTCGAGATCGCCCGCGACCCCAACGGCAGCCAGCTCTTGTACGTCTTCAAGACCGTGGCCGACCCGTACGTCGGTCAGATCTCCCTCTTCAAGATGATCTCCGGCACGCTGAAGTCAGACGACAACCTGCACAACGCGCGCACAGGTCAGGACGAGCGTCTCCACGGTCCGTTCACGCTCCGCGGCAAGGAGCAGATCGAACTGGATACCGTGCCTGCCGGCGACATCGCCGCGGTGGCGAAACTGAACGACACCCACACCGGGGATACCCTCGCGCCGCGGAATCAGCCGGTGCGGGTGCCGGTCGTGTCTCCTCCGGAGGCAGTGCTCGCCACGGCCGTCGTCGCCAAGACGCAGGCCGATGATGACAAGTTGCCGACGGCGCTGCGCAGGCTCCAGGATGAGGATCCGGCCTTGGTGGTGGAGCGCAACGACGAGACCAAGCAGACCCTGCTCAGGGGGATGGGCGAGACTCACCTCACCATCACCATCGAGAAGTTGGCGCGCAAGTTCGGCGTGGATGTGGAATCCGAACCGGTGCGGGTCCCGTATCGGGAGACACTTACCAAGCTCACGGAGGCCGAGGGCAAGTACAAGAAGCAGTCCGGCGGGCACGGCCAGTTCGGCGTTGCCCAGGTGCGGTTCGAACCGCTCCCCCGAGGTAGCGGGTTCGAGTTCGTGGATGAGATCAAGGGCGGGTCGATCCCGCGCCAGTTCATCCCGGCCGTCGAGAAGGGCATCGCCGAGGCCATGGGAGACGGAGGCGTCCACGGGTTTCCCATGGTGGACGTCCGCGCCACGGTGTACGACGGCAAGTACCACTCCGTGGACTCATCGGAGATGAGCTTCAAGATGGCAGGCCGCCTGGCCTTCCGGGAAGCGCTCAGCGCGGCCGCTCCGGTCATCCTGGAGCCGATCTCTCGCATCGAGGTGACGGTGCCAAGCCAGTACCAGGGCGACATCATGGGCGACCTCGCCGCTCGTCGGGGTCAGGTACAAGGCACCGACTCGATCGGCGACTACCAGGTGGTCACCGCGCTGGTCCCCACCTCCGAGATCATGCGGTACGCCATCGATCTGCGTTCGATGACGCAAGGATGGGGCAAGTTCTCGGCCGAGCACGACCACTACGAGATCGTGCCCGGGAACCTCGCAGAGCGCATCGCGGCGGCCCAGGAGGACTGAGCCGGACCCGCGCCCGCTGCGGCCCATCAGGCGGCCCCGGACGCCCGCTCGCCGGGCGCCGCCGAATCCTGCTCGGTAGATTGTGACGGCAGATCTCACGAGGAGGCCCTAGGCGTGCCCCATATGATGGACGACTTCCCGCTGCTGATGTCCACGCTCTATGAGCGCGCAGTCTGGCTGTACCCCGACCAGGAGATCGTGTCGGTGGAGCACGACCGCAGCCAGCGGCGCGCCACGTACAGCGAGACGGACGACCGGGTGCGCCGCCTCGCCACGGCGATCTCAGAGAAGCTCGGTGTGGATCGAGGCGAGCCGATCGGAACGTTCGCATGGAACAACGTGCGCCATCACGAGCTGTATTGGGCCACCGCCAACAGCGGCCGGGTCTGCCACACGCTCAACATCCGGCTCTTCCCCGACCAGCTCACCTACATCGCCAACCATGCCAAGGACAAGGCGATCTTCGTGGACCCGGACCTCGTGCCATTGGTGCGGCGCTTCGCAGAGCACCTCGAGACCGTCGAGCACTTCATCGTCATGGGCGACGACGCCACGGACAGCGGCCTGCCCAATGCGATCGCCTACGAGGACCTGATCGCCGACGCCAACCCGTGGGGGGAGTGGCCGCAGCTGGACGAGCGCTCCCCCATGATGTTCTGTTACACGTCGGGCACCACGGGCAACCCCAAAGGGGTCGCCTACACCCAGCGCTCCACCTACATGCACACGCTGAGCAACCTGGCCAACTTCCCCATCGGCCCCGCCGACAACGTGCTCCCGGTGGTCCCCATGTTCCACGCATCGTCCTGGGGCTACCCGTTCATGGCCACGACTCAGGGCGCCAAGATCACGTACCCCGGACCGGACTTGTCCGCCGAGGGTCTGGTCAAGCTCTTCGAACAGGAACGGGTGACGTTCTCGGCCGGCGTGCCCACCGTGTGGCTCGGCATCCAGCAGTATTTGATGGATCACCCTGAGGCCGACATCTCGAGCATCCGCGCCTTCCTGTGCGGCGGCTCGGCCGTGCCGCGGGCAATGATCAAGTGGTACGGGGAGAACGCCGGGGTGCGAGTGGTGCAGGGCTGGGGCATGACCGAGACCAACCCGGTGGCGTCGGTTGCCCAGCTCAAACCCGAGATGGAGGACTGGGACGTCGAAGCACAGCTAGACGTGCTCGAGACGGCCGGCATGATCATCCCGGGTCTCCAGGTGAAGATCGTCGACGAGGCCGGAGAGGCGCTGCCCCACGACGGCGAGGCGTTCGGAGAGCTGCTCATCCGCGGCCCGTGGGTTGCCGCCGAGTACTACGAGGATCCCCGCAGCCCGCAGACGTTCGTCGACGGCTGGCTGCGCACCGGCGACGTGTGCAAGATCGAGCCGTCGGGCTTCATCCGCATCACCGATCGGGCCAAAGACGTCATCAAGTCGGGTGGGGAGTGGATCTCTTCGCTCGACCTCGAGAACGAGCTGATGGCGCATCCGGCAGTGGCAGAAGCGGCCGTCGTCGGGGTCAAGCACGTCAAGTGGCAGGAGCGCCCGATCGCGGTGGTGGTGCCCCGACCCGGCGTCGAGGTCACCAAGGAGGAACTGATCGAACACCTCGGCCACCGGGTCGTGACCTGGTGGCTGCCAGACGAGGTCATCTTCATCGACGAGCTGCCCAAGACCGGGACGGGCAAGTTCGACAAGAAGGTGGTCCGCCAGCAGTACGCCGACGTGCTGTTGGAGGAGTGAACTCCCAGACCCCGGCGCTGGCGGCGCTGGAGGCCGGCGATCTCGAGGCCCATGTCGTGCGGTACGCCCCCGCCGGCAATGCCCCCGAGGCGGCCGCCAGGCGCGGGGTGCCACTGGGGGCCCTGGTCAAGACGCTGGTCGTACGACGTGGCGCCGGGGACTACGTCCTCGTCCTCGTCCCCGGCGACCGCACCATCGACTGGCCCAAGCTGCGGAGCCACCTCGGGGTGAGTCGCGTGTCGATGCCGGACGCCGACGAGGCCAAGGCCGCCACGGGCTACGAACGGGGCACCATCACGCCGTTCGGCTGTGAGGGAGACTGGCCGGTGATCGCCGACACGACGGTGGCGGAGCTGCCGGTGGCGTCCATAGGGGGCGGCGGCCATGGCATCGCCATCAACCTCGCCGGCGTCGACCTCGTCGACTACCTGCAGGCCACGGTCGCCGACATCACCACGCCGCTGGCGCCGCCCGGGGCGTGAGGGCCGACCCGCGGACGGTGAACTCGACTTGGGAATGGACCGCGTCCACGACCCATGTGCCGGCGGCAAGGTCGGTCGTGGTGGTGGGCATGGGTGGCTCCTGTGACTGGTGTGGCGAACTGGGCGGGTCCCCGGACCAAACGATCAGGAACGGATCCGGGAGGCGGGTTGGATTGGGCTAGAAGGGCTTGTTGAACATGTAGCTGGCGATCTTCCAGCCACCGTTGCGGCGGGCGAGCACGAAGAGCTCACGGTTCTGCTCGTCGTCGACCACGACGCCGTCGGCGAGCACGGTGAGCGTGCCCTGGGAGTGGGTGCGGGCCACGGCGACATCGTCATGGACGGAGATGGCGTCGTAGTGGAACTCGACGTCGAGCTTGATGGTGTCGAAGATCTGCACGTAGGCACCTCGGATGTCGGTGCCGCTGCTGGTCGGGACGTGGTCGGGCATGAACACGCCCTCGTCGGCGTAGACGGATGCCGCGAGGTCGGCGTCGGAGGTGTTGAGCGCCTCCATATACGTGTCGAGCACCTGCCGGATCGCTTGTTCTTCAGTCGTGGTCATTGCCTGTTGTCCTTTCAATCGTTCCTTCGGACAGAGAGCGTTCTCTCATTTGTATGTCTGACGGAAGTGGCTTCCACGGAATGCAACCGATTCGAGCTAAGATTGATTCCATGGAATCGACTTTTCCGTCCACAGCATCTTCAAGGTTCGAGCTGGCCACGTTGTTCAGTGACCTCGTGAGGTTGGAGACCGAACTGTGGGATCTGATCGACCGCCGACTCCGTCGCGATCACGACCTGCCGCTGTCGTGGTTCGAGCCGATGCAGGTCATCGATCGGGTTCCGAACTGCCGAGTTGCTGACATCGCTGAGATGTTGTCGATCACGGTGGGTGGTACGAGCAAACTGGTCGATCGCATCGAGCGGGCCGGCTTGTGTAGCCGTGCCCCGAACCCTGACGACGCTCGGTCGTCGCTCCTCGACCTGACCCGCGCCGGACGCCGCCGTCTCGATGCCGCCCGGGGCTCGTTCGAAGACGAACTCGAGGCCTGGCTCGGAGCCGCGCTTTCGCCCGAGCGG
>JBFGCM010000107.1:0-10875 GCA_041581135.1 Acidimicrobiia bacterium | reverse complement strand
CGTCAACAGGCTCGTCATCGCCACCGGTCCGGTCTGCAGGTACGGCGAGGAGGCCAGTAACGACATCGCGATCGGAGGCAGCGCGGCGGCGTAGAGCCCGAAGTACGGAGGAAGACCGGCGATCTCGGCGTAGGCCAGGGACTGCGGGATCAGCACCGCGGCCACGCTGATGCCGGCGATCACGTCGGCGGTGCTGAAGCGGCGTGGCGGCTTCATGAGACCGACCGAGCCCGTCATCGGGGAGGGCTCATCGACACGTCAGCGGTGGCACCGATCATCGAGCCGATGCTACGACGCCGGTCCCCGGCGGCGAAGTTCACAGCTTCTCGATGGTTGCCTTGGCCAGCTGCTGGATCGTGGCGGCGCGGTCGGGGTCGTCCAGAAGGCCGCCACCGTAGAGGTGGAGCAGCGTCGATCCGGTGTTCACGTACAGCGAGTCGCCGTCGCGCATGGCGTCGACGCCGCCGCCGAGGTCCACTTGATCAGAGATGCCGGCCTCGATGGTGAGGTACTCCCACACGCCGGGTACGTCTGGGGGTGAGCCGTCCGGGGAGCCGTGGATGAACCGAGCCTCGGCGTGCCGATGCCGGTCGGGAGCATCGTGCTTCCAGACGACGCCGAACCACTCGTCGTCGAAGTAGCGGTAGGACTCATGCACGGTGAGCCCGATGATGCGCCCGACCTCGGCATGGGTGAGCAGCGTCATCGGGTCGAATCCGGTCCGTTGAACTGCCCCCGCCCAGCCGTCGGGCACCCCATCACCGGCTTCGGTCTGGGTCGCCTGGTCGGTGGTCTCTGAGCTCGCCGACGTGGCGGTGTCGGCCGTCTTGGCGGCGACTTCCTTCACTTTGTCGATGATGCCCGACTCGTCGATCTGCTCCTTGATGTCGGAGACGGCTTTGGAGAGCTTGTCGAGGAATCCCATGCCGAGCACGGTACTCGCTGGTGGAGGATCGGGGTGTCTCGGGTGGGCAATACGCCGACGTGCGTGTACCTGTCGATGCACTTCGGCGTACTCACCGCCAACCATCCGCTCACCCCGGCCGACCTCCAGTCCCAAGCGCTGTCCGAGGCACTGCAGCCGTTCTCCGACAAGTTGTTCACCCTCACCATCGGTCCGTGGCGCCTCCACCACATCCGGGCCAAGCGCACGTCCGACAGCGAGTACGCAGTGCTCGGCAAGTGCATCGAGGAGGTGGCGCCAATCCGTGCCGACGGTAACGCCGAGGCTCCCGTCTCATCGCCGTCCGGGTGCGATCGGCGTCCGGCTGGTCGCGCTCAGCCTCTCCCGGCGTCGCCGGTGGCGAGACCGAATCGGTCGGCGGCGTGGCGCAGGTTGCGGAGCTTGGCGAGCGCAGTCGCGGCCGGCAGCATGCCCAGCCCGCAGTCGGGAGCCAGCATGAGCCGATCCTCTGGAACCACTCCCAAGACGGCTTCCGTTCGGGCCGCGATCTCCGCGGCGGACTCCACGCGGGAGCTGGCGATCTCGACTGCTCCGAGGACGACGGTGGTCGTGGTGAAGCGCTCGAAGAGACGCGCCGGGTTGGGACGGTGGGCGTCCTCCAGCGACACGGCATCGACGGAGCTCGCCTCCACGTGATCGGCCAGAGCCAGATAGGCGTGGGGATCGGCCTTGGGGTACGCCGCGTTGTCGAGGCGGTCCGGGTAGCCACAGCACATGTGGAGCGTCGTGGTGACGTGCGGGGGAATGCCGGCCAGCACCACCTCCAACAACTCGAAGCCGTAAGAGCGAGCGGCGTCGGGATATCGGGCGAAGACGGGTTCGTCGATCTGGATCTGGGTGCACCCGGCGCCGACCAAGGCCCGCACCTCGTGGTTGAGCACCGACGCCAAGGCGTGGCCCCACAGCAGCTCGGAGTCGTAGTACGTGTTGGCCGTCGTGTCCATGATGGTGAGGGGTCCTGGCATGGTCATCTTGACCGGCCTCGAGGTCGCCGATTGGGCCACCCGATAGTCGCGGTCGAGGAAACTCCCGCGTGGCGTGACCGGGCCGATGAAGGTGGGCAGGCGTGCCCGCCACGTGCCGTCTCGGACCACCCTGTCGGTGAGCACGTCGAATGCGATGCCGTCGATGTGCCGGCAGTGGTAGTGGACGTAGTTCTCTCGGCGGATCTCCCCATCGGTGGGGACGTCGATGCCGGCGCCGACCTGCAGCTGCACGACTTCGCGAATGCCTCGATCTGCGGCATCGTCCAGCACAGCGGAGGACTGGTGCTGGTTCGTGGCGTAGGTGGCCTCAGGGCTCGATGTGCCGGCAGTCGAGAACCAGTCGGGGAGCGTGACATACGACGGCTTGGGAAAGGCGCCGATCGTCGTGGTCTGGAGCGCCATCGCGCGGAGTGTATCCGCTACTCGGTGACGGGCCTGGGGCGGGTGGATACCTACCCGCTCAGGGCGCACTCGTTGCGGCCGACCTCCAGCTCCCTGGCCATGGCGGGGTCCGGCTCGAGTCGGCCCAGGTTTACTTTTCGGATGTCGCCGTACTGGCTCGGCGGTTCGCCGAGGTGGTCGACGACGTAGGCGACGAACTCGTTCTCGTCGCTCATCGACACGACAGGATCGTTCTGGAGCAGGTCGCCCAGGGTGCGTCGCAGGGTGCCGTCCTCGTTGGCCTCGGTGCGTGAGGTGTAGTGGGCGGGGCAGACCTCCAGGCCGGGGTCGAGCGGCGCCAGCTTCTCATGAATGGTGCGGAACAGGTCTCGCGCCCACGGCTCGGTCTCTCCGCCCAGGTCGGGTCGGCCGATGCCCGACACGAACACGGCGTCGCCGGTCATCAGGAAGCGGCCGTCGACCTCCAGGGACGTCGACCCGGGAGTGTGGCCCGGCGTCGCCACCGAGCGCACGATGACGTCCATGTCGCCGAAACTGAACGTCTCGCCGTCGACGAGCGGTACGTAGTCGAACCGAGCGCCCTCGGCGTCGCCGTCGGAGATGCGATATGTGGCCTTGGTGTGTGCCGCCAGCTGCCGCCCCAGGGAGATGTGGTCGGCGTGCAGGTGGGTGTCGATCACGGTGACGATGGTGGCATCGAGCTCTTCGGCCACGGCGAGGTAGCGCTCCACGTCGGCGGCGGCGTCGACCACACCCATCTCGCCGCCGCGAAGTCCGAATACGTACGACAAGCACCCCTTGGCGACGCGATCGAGCTGCACCACGAAGTGGGAGCCGTCATCCAGCAGCGTGCGCGGCACCAGCGTCGTGGCCCATGCATCCATGCCGCCCGCCAAATTGTGCACGTTGGGCCGGTCGAGCATCTCGGCGACCATGCCCGAAGATCCCCCGTGGGCGCACACCACCACGACCTCGCGGTGGTGGGGGAGGTCGTTCTCGACGACGCTCGGATCGCCGATCACGGTCCAGTAGGGCAGGTTGAGGGTGTCGACCGGGGCTTTGCCCTCGATGCGCCACGTCTCGAACGCGTCGGAGGCGCGTACGTCGAGGATGAAAGGCGAGCGAGCCGGATCCTCGATGCGTTGCGCCAGGTCGTCGGTGGTGATTGAGCCGCTCAACTCGTTCCTCCCGCACTACACATGCATGAACACGCATATACGGTACCCGGTTGCAAAGCTGAGTTCTAGTGCTCGGCGGCCACCGGGAGCTGCAGCTGCTCGGCCATGACCTCGCGCAGCAGATCGATGGCGGCGAGGATCTTGGGGGACGTCACCGAGTAGTACACCCGCTGCCCCTCCTTGCGGGCCTCCACGAGCCCCTTCTCCCGCAAGATGGCGAGATGCTGAGAGACGTTGGCTTGGGGCAGATCCACGGCCTCGCAGATCGAGCCGACCGATCGTTCGCCGTCGCGGAGCGCATTGAGGATGACGAGCCGCTTCGGGTCGGCCAGACCCTTGCAGACGCTGGCGTGTAGCTGGTACAGCTCTTGGCGTACACTCGACATGGCGCAACTATGCCACACGGCCCCAGGGCGGTCGAGTTGGCGCTTGTTGACAGGGGACTCCGTCGCGGAGCAATATGCACTCTGAATATACGGATAGCCGCATATATTCGAGCACAGAGGAGACGAGCTCATGACCCTCCAGAAGGATGCACCGGCCACCGAAGAACTCGTCCAGGCTGCGGACGAGACACCTGAGAAAGAGAAGATGGTGCTCATCGCCGCCTCCGGCGACCTGGACAAAGCCTGGCCCGTGTTCATCCTGGCCACCACCGGCGCCGCCTACGGCATGGACGTCACGGTGTTCTTCACCTTCTGGGGTCTCGGGGTCCTCAAGAAGCCGAACGGCAAGATCAGCTCCGAGGACTGGCGCCAGCGTCTGCTCGGCGTCTTCAACCGCGGCAGCACCGACCACCTGAAGCTCTCCAACCTCAACTTCGGCGGCCTCGGTGCCAAGATGATGAAGGACCTCGCCGACGAGAAGAACGTCGCCTCGGTCCAGGAGCTGCTCGAGCTGGCCCTCGACATGGGGGTCAAGCTATGGCCCTGCCAGATGACGATGGACCTGATGGGCATAGAACGGGACGACATGATCGACGGCCTTCCCGAGCCGGTCGGAGCCGGCAGCGCCATCAGCCTCATGAAGGATGCCTCGATCAGCCTGTTCATCTAGATCCCAACGACGACGAGGAGGACACCACATGGCAGATCTCACGGTGGATGCACGCAACTTGCAGTGCCCCATGCCGGTGTTGAAGGTCGCCCAGGCCATCAACAACATCGATAGCGGGCAGACGGTGGAGCTGGTAGCCACCGATCGCGGCTCGTTGTCGGACATCCCGGCCTGGGCCAAGGACATGGGACACTCGCTGAAGGAGCAGTTCGAGAAGGACGGCGACTTCCACTACGTCATCGAGAAGACCTGACGTTTCACCCACACGCCGCGGCGAGGGTCTAGGGTCCGCGCCGATGGGAGGGAGCGGGCGCTGAGGTACGGATTCGTCATCGACCAGGACAGCTGTATCGGCTGTCACGCGTGCACCGTGGCGTGCAAGACCGAGCACCAGGTGCCGCTCGGCGTCAACCGCACCTGGGTCAAGTACATCGAGAAGGGCGAGTGGCCCGACACGAAGCGCTTCTTCTCGGTGATGCGGTGCAACCACTGCACGGATGCCCCATGTGTCGAGATCTGTCCGACGACCGCACTCTTCAAGCGCGCCGACGGCATTGTCGACTTCGACACCGATCGGTGTATCGGGTGCAAGAGCTGCATGCAGGCGTGCCCCTACGACGCCCTCTACATCGATCCCGGTGAGCACACCGCCCAGAAGTGCAACTACTGCGTACACCGGGTCGAGGTCGGCCTGGAGCCGGCGTGCGTGATCGTGTGTCCCGAACAGGCCATCATCGCCGGCGACCTCGACGATCCCAACACTCGGATCTCGCGTCTCGTCGCCACCGAGCAGGTGTTCGTCCGTGCCCCGGAGCAGGGCACCAAACCGAACCTCTTCTACAAGGGAGTCGAGGAGGCCAACATCGACCCGCTCCGCGCCGAGCCACTGGAGGACGGCGGGGTGTGGCGCGACCCGGTGTCGTGGCTCTCGGTGGACCTGACGCCGCCTTCCACCAACGGTGGTCCCACCGGGGTGATCGGGAACCTCAACGAGGTGCCGGCCGAGCCGAGCGCGCCGCCGAGCGTGGTATACGAGAAGCGCAACACGCCACCCCGGGTGGTGTACAACACCGAGCATCCGATGCCGTGGGGCTGGCGGGTCTCGAGCTACTTCCTCACCAAAGGCGTCGCCGCCGGGCTCGTGCTGGCGGTGGCGCTGGCGCTGCTGGCGGGTGTCAACCCGGCCTCGTCGCTGCTGCGCTGGTTCGTCCCGCTGGCCGCCGGGGTGTTCCTCGTTGTCACCGGTGTGCTCCTCGTGTGGGACCTCAAACGGCCCGACCGCTTCTTCTACCTCCTCACCAAGGGCAACCCGGGCTCGTGGCTGGTGCGCGGGGCGTGGATCCTCTCGGCGTATGCCGCCGTGCTCGGCGCATGGTTCGTCGTTGGCTTGTTCGGCGGGCCGGGAGCATGGCAGGTGCTCGCCTGGGCCGCCGTACCGCTGGCACTGGCCACCGCCGGGTACACCGCTTTCCTCTTCGGCCAAGCCGAGGCCCGCGACCTGTGGCAGAGCCCGATGCTGCTGTGGCACATGATCGCCGGCGCGGTGGCCGTGGGCGGGGGAGCGATGTCGGTGCTGGTGCTGGCGTCCGAGCTGGGCGACGTCGCCGAGAGGACATTTGCCTGGGCGCTGGTTGGCGGAGCCGCCGCCCTCGGCCTCATCGCCTTGGCCGAGCTGGCCTCGGACCATCCGACCCGCAACATCTCCGATGCCATGCATCACATGACGCGGGGCCGCTTCGCCGCAGAGTGGTGGCTGGGCGGCCAGCTGCTCGGCGTGGCGGTGCCCATCGTCCTCGGAGTGCTGACCATCACCGGTGTCGCCGGTCCGTGGGCGGCAGCGGTGGGTGGGGTGGCGGTGGCCGCCGGCATATGGTTCGCCGACGACGCCTTCGTGCGAGCCGGTCAGAGCGTGCCGCTCTCATGAGAAGGGATTCCTGGTGACCGACGATCTCATCCCCCGGCTCCTGCCCGGCTCGGAGCTGACCAACTACCCGCCGCCCGACCGCTGGGACGATTGGGAGGAGTACGACGCCCGCGCCTGGCCGCAGCGCAAGAAGCACGAGTTCCGCCTCGTACCCACCACGTGCTTCAACTGTGAGTCGGCTTGCGGACTCCTCGCTTACGTCGACAAAGAGAGCGGCGAGATCCGCAAGTTCGAGGGCAACCCGGCGCATCCCGGCTCCCGGGGCCGCAACTGCGCCAAGGGTCCGGCCACCATCAACCAGGTCTACGACCCGGAGCGAATCCTCTACCCGCTGAAGCGGTCCGGGCCGCGGGGGAGCGGGCAGTGGGAGCGGGTGTCGTGGGATGACGCCCTGGCCGACATCGGCGGCCGCATGGCCACCGCCATCCGGGAGGGCCGCCACGACGAGATCATGTACCACGTGGGGCGTCCCGGTGAGGACGGCTTCATGGACCGCACCCTCAAGGCGTGGGGGGTCGACGGCCACAACAGTCACACCAACATCTGCTCGTCGGGTGCCCGCACCGGCTACGCCATGTGGATGGCGCACGACCGGCCGTCGGCGGATTTCGCCAACGCCCGCTTCATCCTGTTGCTGTCGTCGCACCTGGAGACGGGCCACTACTTCAACCCGCACGCCCAGCGGATCATGGAGGCCAAGCAGGCCGGCGCCAAGCTGGCGACCATCGACCCCCGTCTCTCCAACACGGCGTCGATGTCGGACCACTGGCTCTCGCCGTGGCCCGGCACCGAAGCGGCACTGCTGCTGGCCATCGCCAGGTTGTTGATCGAGTGGGATGCTGTCGATCACGGCTTCGTGCGGCGCTGGGTGAACTGGGAACAATCGCTGGAGCTCCGTTACCCGGAGCGACCCCGCACGTACGACTCCTTCATGGAGGCGCTGGCCGAGGAGTACGCGTCCTACACGTTGGAGTGGGCGGCCGAGGAGACCGGGGTGCCGGCCGACCGGATCGAAGCCATTGCCCGCGGCATCGCCGATGCCGGAAGCCGGTTCGCCTCGCACACTTGGCGTGGCGCCAACAGCGGAAACCTCGGCGGGTGGCAGGTGGCGCGATGCCTGTGGTTCCTCCAGGTGTTGACCGGTTCGGTCGGCACCAAGGGCGGCACGTCTCCGAACTCGTGGGCCAAGTTCAAGCCGGCCCATTGGAACATGCCTCCGCCCCACAGCCGGTGGAACGAGTTGCTGTGGCCGGCCGAGTACCCGTTCGCTCACCATGAGCTGAGCTTCCTGCTGCCGTACTTCCTCAAGGAGGGACGGGGGAGGGTGGACGTGTACTTCTCGCGGGTCTACAACCCGGTGTGGACCAATCCGGACGGTTTCTCGTGGATCGAGGTGCTCACCGACGAGTCCAAGGTGGGCCTGCATGTGGCCCTGACGCCCACCTGGTCCGAGACCGCATGGTTCGCCGATTACGTGCTGCCGCTGGGAGTCTCTGCCGAGCGCCACGACACCCACTCCTACGCCACCCATGCCGGGCAGTGGCTCGGGTTCCGCCAGCCGGTGCTCCGAGTGGCGGGGGAGCGCAACGGCGAGCACTACGACCGCACCTACGAGGCGAACCCGGGCGAGGTGTGGGAGGAGACGGAGTTCTGGATCGATCTGTCCTGGAAGGTGGACCCCGACGGCTCACTCGGCATTCGCCGCTGGTTCGAGTCCGAGGCCCACCCCGGCCGGCCGGTCACCGTCGACGAGTACTACGGCTGGATGTTCGACCACTCGGTCCCCGGCCTGCCGGAGAAGGCTGCGGCCGAGGGCTTGACGCCGCTGGAGTACATGCGCAAGTACGGCGCGGTCGAGATCGCCACCGGGGTGTACGAGGTGCACGAGCGCCCGGCCCCGACCAGAGACGCCGGCGTGCTGGTGGACGGCGAGGCCAAGATCGGGTTCGGGTCGCCGAGCCGCAAACTCGAGTGGTACTCCCAGACCATGGACGAATGGGGCTGGCACGACGAGGCCATCCCCACGTACCTGCCCAGCCACGTGCACTGGCGCAAGCTCGACCTCGCCGGCAACGAGCGAATCCTGCTGCCCATCTTCCGGCTGCCTACGCTGATCCACACCCGTTCCGGCAACGCCAAGTACCTCTACGAGATCAGCCATGGCCACCCGCTGTGGGTGCATCCCCGCGACGCCGACGCCCTCGGCTTCGAGACCGGCGACATGGTGCGAATCACCACCGACAGCGGCTACTTCGTGATGCGAGCCTGGCGCACCGAAGGCATCCGCCCCGGCGTGGTAGCGGCCTCCCACCACCTCGGTCGCTGGCGCCTCGAAGACTCGACTGGCAACGAGCGCTGGTCCTCGGCGCTGGTCGACGTCGATCAGCTCGGCGACGGTAAGTGGCGGCTGCGCCAGAAGAAGGGCATCCAGCCGTTCCCGTCAGACGACCCCGACTCGGAGCGGATCTGGTGGAAGGACGCCGGCGTGAACCAGAACCTGGCGTTCCCGCCCCACCCCGACCCGGTGTCCGGCATGCATGCGTGGCATCAGCGGGTTCGTCTGGCCCCGGCGCAACCCGGCGACCGGTACGGGGACGTGGTGGTGGACACCAACAAGAGCATGCAGGTGTACCTGGAGTGGCTCCAGCTCACCAAGCCCGGGCCTGGTCCCGATGGCACCCGCCGGCCGATGTGGCTCAACCGCCCGGTGAAACCGACCGCCGATGCCTACCACGTTTGACGACCCGCCGGCGGCGAGCGCGGCCCGGGTCGAGGCGGCGCAGTGGGTGGAGGTCGCCACCGCATGGGCACCCGAGCTGCATCCCGACGTGTGGGAGGACCTCCCCGCATCCGAAGCCGCCGTCGTGGGTCACTTCGATCCCCGGTCCGACCTGGAGCAGCGAGCGCGGTCGTGGGACTACGAACTGGGGGAGGCCGACCTGGCCGACCTCGCCCGCTTCGCCGCCGCGCTGTCGGTTGCCGAGGCCGACGCCTGGCGGGACGACAAGGGCCACATCGCCACCCGCGCCTATGCGGATCGACGCATGCTGTTGGGTGACCGCATCCTCCATTGGGCGGTTCCGTGGCTCGACGCCGTGGGCCGCTGCCATCCACGGGAACGCGCCGCCCACCATGCCCGCGACCTGCTGCTGAGGTTGGGCGATCATCATCGTCCTGCTCCCGGGCTCGTGACCGGGCGGGAGGGTCTCCATCCACCCGGCGAGGACGCGTACGGACCGGTCGCTCCCGCACTACCCCTGCCCGACCTGCTGGGATCGGTGTGGTCGGGCGGTGTCCTGTTGGGCGCCACCGTCCGGGCGATGACGGCTGATCCGAACCGGACCAGGGAGGTTCGACAGAGCGATCTCGCCGCGGGTGGGATCGCCGGAGACCTGGCACTGCTCCATGAGGTGCTGGCGGCGCGGTGGCGCTCCGTCGCCGCCCAACATCCGGGCAGTGAACGTCTGTGGCTCGACCTGGCGGAACGGGCCGACACCACCTCCCGACGGCTGCGTGCCGGTCGGTAGCCTCCACCCGATGACGGAGCACCCATGGAGCTAGCGCTGACCAACGGGGTGCTGATGCCGCAGATCGGCTTGGGCGTGTACAAGTCCGCGCCGGGCGCCGAGACGGTCGACGCGGTGCGATATGCCATCGAGTGTGGCTACCGGCACATCGACACGGCGAGCTTCTATCAGAACGAGGCGTCGGTGGGAGAGGGCATTCGACGCAGCGGCATCGACCGCGACGACGTGTTCGTCACCACCAAAGTGTGGCCCGATGCCGCCGGGTACGAGTCCACGCTGGCCGCCTTCGAGCGCAGCATGGCAGAGCTGCAGATGGACTACGTCGATCTCTATCTGATCCACTGGCCTGTGCCCGGGAAGAACCCGGACACGTGGCGCGCCCTGCAGGAGCTCGAAGCATCGGGCCGGGCCCGGGCCATCGGGGTGTCCAACTTCATGCGGAGCCACCTGGAGGACATGACCGCCTGGACCGACGAGCTGCCGGCGGTGAATCAGATCGAGCTCACGCCGTACCTGTACGGCTCCCGGTTGCCCACCATCGAGTGGTGCACTGCAGAGGGCGTCGTCGTGGAGGCCTACAGCCCGTTGGCCCGGGGCACCCGCCTCGACGACCTGCGGCTGGCCGACATCGCAGCGACCTACGACAAGACCGCCGCCCAGGTGCTCATTCGGTGGGCGATCCAGCACGGGTTCGTCGTCATCCCCAAGTCGGTCAACCCGGCGCGGATCGCCTCCAACTTCGACGTGTTCGACTTCGAGCTGAGCCCAGATCACATGGCGGCCCTCGATGGGTGGGACGAGAACCTCATGCTGACCGACCGCGACCCCGACGACATCG
>JBFGCM010000106.1:0-10997 GCA_041581135.1 Acidimicrobiia bacterium | reverse complement strand
GAGGGAGCTCTGAGAATCGATGACAAGCGATGCGAACCAGAAACCGTTGGATCACGTCGTACTCGTGGGTCGTCGATGCACGCCTCGCTCGCCTCGAGGGCCAATGCCCTGGCGGGAACCACCTGGTACCGCCCGGCGATCGCTGCTGGTGATGGTCAGGGCGCTAGCATGTTGTGCTATATGGCTACCACCCGCACAACCTTCACGCTCGACGAGTCCCTCGCCGAACAGGCGCGTCGTCTCGGCATCAACATCTCGGCTGCCGCCCGCCAAGGTGTCGCCGCTGCGGTTCGGGATGCTTTGGCCACGTCGGACCGTGAGGCCTACGAGCGTCACCCAGAGCAACCCGATTCGTTCTGGACCGAAGCAGAAGCCTGGGGCAAGGAATGAATCGCGGGGAGATCTGGCTGGCGCAGGTCGGCCGGAAACGGCGCCCCGTGCTGGTCTTGACCCGCGACGAGGTCCTCGATGTTCGTGCGCTAGTCACCGTGGCAGAGATCACCACGTCGATGCGCGGCCTGGCGGCCGAGGTGCCGCTCGACGATTCCCGACTGGGTTTGGACCAGGAATCGGCCGTCAATTGCGACGGACTCCACACGGTGCCCCAGACGATGCTGACCGAGTTCGTCGCGGTGGCCGGCCGGGCGACGATGAACCGGGTCTGTGCTGCCGTGGCATATGCCCTCGGCTGCTGACTGTCTGACCTGCCCCATGCGCGGTGGGGGATATCACCTATGGGCTTCGACCCGCTGAGTCGCCACGATGCTCGTGTGAACGACTGGAGACCACCGATAGCGCCAGCACGACATGCTCGGCTGCGGCCACCCCGGGCCGCGTATGGTCCGTGGTGTGACAAAGGACTGCTGATGATTCGCAGGGTCACATGAAGATCGCTCTGATCGCCATGAGTGGGCTTCGTGCCGCCGACCCCGTGCTCACCGGCTTCGGCCTCAGCCTTCCCGGCGCCACCGGGCGCATCAAGGCGATCGAATCGCTGCCGAGCCTGGCGCTGCTCACCTTGGCGGCGTTGACGCCCGAACGTCATCAGGTCACGTATCACGAAGTGCGCGACATCAACCGCCTGGAGGACTTACCCGAGTGTGACCTCGCCGCAATCTCCACCTACACGGCGCAGGCCAAGGATGCCTACGCCCTTGCCGGCCGCTATCGGCGCACAGGAACCAAGACGGTCATCGGCGGGCTCCATGCCACAGTGTTGCCGGCAGAGGCGCTGCAACATTTCGATGCAGTCGTCGTTGGGGAAGGCGAACCGTGTTGGCCGGTCGTCGTGCGCGATGCGGAGATGGGGACCCTGCAGCAGATCTACCGTGCGACGGAGGAGTTCAGCCTGAGCGATGCTCCCGTACCTCGCTTCGATCTGCTGCAACCGGATCGGTACGACCGGCTCACGGTGCAGACGCAGCGGGGGTGCCCGTGGCGCTGTGACTTCTGCGCAGCCTCGATTCTCCTCACCCCTCGCTACAAGCTGAAGCCTGTCGAGCGCGTGGCAGCCGAGATTCGGGCGATTCGGCAGATCTGGCCGGACTGCTTCATCGAGTTCGCCGACGACAACACCTTCGTCAACAAACGGCATGCCAAGAAGCTGATGCGGGCCGTGGCCGATGAGGGCATCGAGTGGTTCACCGAGACCGACATCTCGGTGGTCGACGATCCTGAGCTGCTGGCAATGATGAGGACGGCCGGCTGCCGAGAGATCCTCATCGGCTTCGAGAGCCCTCGCTCCGCAGGGTTGAAGGGAGTCGAGCTGAGGAAGGACTGGAAGTGGCGTCGCACGAGTGACTACGGCACAGCGATCGAGCAGATCCAGTCGCACGGTGTCGCGGTCAATGTCTGCTTCGTGCTGGGCCTCGACGGCGACGGACCCGAGGTTTTCGAAGCGGTCGCAGACTTCGTCGAAAGGCACTTGCCCTTCGACGTGCAGATCACGGTGATGACTGCATTTCCGGGCACACCGCTGTACGGCCGGCTGCGAGATGAGGGCCGGCTCATCGAGGACGGGGCGTGGGAGAAGTGCACGTTGTTCGACGTGAACATCGACCCCAAGCACATGTCGGCAGAAGCCCTCAGGGCGGGCCTGATCAACCTCGCCGTCAAGCTCTACTCGCATGAGGCGACGCAAAGGAGGCACGATGCGTTCCGCCAGCAGATCGCAAGTTGACGCACGGAGCCTCGGGGGACACGACCTCGGTATGGGCATGGCCGACGCAACGGTGGGTAGTGCGGGTCCCGGCGACGAGATGGGAATGCACCCCCAGATGCTGGGGCGTATACGCCGACTGACCATCGTCAGCAGCGTGATGCTGGGGGTCGTGTTCTTCCTGGCCCTCGATGGGATCGACACGCACCGCGGTGTCTACGCAGCCCTTGGAGCCGGCTGGTTGCTGATGCCCGCCTTGCTCCTCATGAGCCTGAGACGCCCGCGCATCCGGTACCTCCTCAGTGTGCCGTCGGCCTTGGTGGGTGGTGCGCTGGTGGCCATTTGCGCAACGGCGTTGCCGCACGATGGTGTCGCCCGTATCGGCTGGCTACTCGTCACGGCCGGAGTGCTGATGGGCGCCGGCCTCGGGGCGTGGTTCTGGTATCGCTGGTTTCCGGTGCCGCACCTTCTCGACGAGCCCTTTGCGCCGATGAGGTGGACCTTGGTTGTGGTGCACGTGGTGATGATCCTTCTGGGTGTCGGCCTCGTGTTCGCCTCCACGTACGCCTGAGTGGTTTCGCAGCTCCAGGCGAGGATCACGTCTGGGGCTGCAGAGCCACGACACCAGTCTCCAAGCGATGCAGGTACCACCAGCACTCAGCCATGAGGACCATGAACACGAGGTCCGCCCCACCGAAACCCACGACGAAGATCAGGTGGGGGTACTCACCCACCGCCAGGTAATAGGCAGCGACGGTTGCGTACGCCAGCTTGTAGATGGCGCCGACCGCGATCAGGTCTCGGTTCCGCACCAGATCTCCCATTGCTACAAAGGCGTAGGCGATGCCAATGACGAACACGAACGCAGCCAGCAGGGAGACGTAGCCGTCGAACGCCGGCAGTTCGTCCTCGAAGCCGAGCAGATCTGCGGCCGGTCGGGAGAAGAACAGGAAGATGAATCCCAGAACGAGGTCGTATGCTGCCGCCACCCAAAAAAGGCCGCGGTAGAAGCGTTCCCTTTCGGTGGTCATAGCGATCACCTCCTCCCCAACGGTACGCGGGAGGTCTCACCTTTGGGCTCGGTCTCGGTTGAGGCCGTGGCGCTGCGCCTAGCGCCCGTCACGAGGACCATCAGGGCAGTGGATAGGCCACAGGCGGCCGATGCACCACGTCGAGGGCTCCGGAGCTGTCTTCGGCTGAGCGCCAATCGCAAGAATGCGGGTGGGCTCTTCGGTTCACGTGGTCGTCGGCTCGCCGACTGGTGGGCGTCGGCGCGTTTCCTCCATGCGTTGGGCGACGATGAAGCCTGAGGCGAGGGTGAGGACTGCGACCAGCCAGATGGCGGTGCGCGCCCCGGCGAGGTCGGCGACGACGCCGGTGAGGATGGCGCCGATGGCGAAGCCGGCGTCTCGCCACAGCCGGTAGACGCCGACCGAGGAGGCCCGCCAGGTGGGGTGGGCGAGGTCGCCGACGGCGGCGAGGAGGGTGGGATACACCATGGCGGTACCCAACCCCAGGACGACGGCGGCGCCGAGCCAAAGGCCGAAGCTGTCGACGGCGGCGATCATGGCGATGGCGGCGGCTTGGAGCCACATGCCGCCGGCGATCATCCACTTCCGTCCCAGCCGGTCGGAGATCGCCCCGGTGGCGAGCTGCCCGAGACCCCACACGGCGGGGTAGGCGGCGGCGAGGATGCCGATCCGGGAGACGGAGAGTCCGGCGGCGGCGAAGACGAGGGGGAGCAGCCCCCAGGCCATCCCGTCGTTGAGGTTGTTGACCAGTCCGGCCTGGCTCACTGCGGACAGCGAGGGATTGCGCAGGCTGGTCTCGGCGAAGACCTGCCCGGTGGACAGGGTCGGCGCCGGGTGATCGGCGGCGTGGTTGGTCGCCTCGTGCGCAACGTGATGGTGGGTTTCCCGCACCGCCAGGAGCGACAGCCCGAGCCCGAGTCCGGCGAAGGCCAGCCCCAGGTAGAAGGGTTCGGGCCGGAGCCCATACTGGGCGGCGATGTAGCCGGTGGCGAGGGCCGTGGCGGAGACGGCGAGGTAGCCGGCCGCTTCGTTGAGTCCCATGGCCAGTCCGCGGCGCTCGGGTCCGGCGAGGTCGATCTTCATGATGACCGTCGTGGACCAGGTCAGTCCTTGGTTGATACCGAGGAGGACATTTGCGGCAATCACCCACCCCCAGGTCGGTGCCCAGATCAAAAGCAACGGCACGGGCAAGCCGATCAGCCACCCGGCGACGAGAACGGGTTTGCGGCCGAGGCGGTCGGAGAGGGTGCCGGCGAAGAAGTTGGTGGCGGCCTTCACCAGCCCGAAGGCGACGATGAAGGTGAGGGCGGCGGTGAAGCCGGACAGCCCGAACTCCTCTTCGGCCAGCAGGGGGAGGACGGTGCGTTCTTGGCCGAGCATGCCACCGACGAGGGCATTGACTCCGACCAGAAGCGAGAACTGGGCCAGGTTGGCGCGAATGCCGAGCGTGATCCCTGTAGTCATCGGCCGGCGAGGACGGCGCCGATCTCGGCCGCACCCGCCGCGGTCACGCTGATCGAGGCGAACCCCTGGCGGCGCAACAAGCTGGCGGCGGTCATGGCGCGCTGTCCGTGCCCGCAATGCACCACGGCGCCATCGACAGCGGGGGAGTGGGCGGCGAGATCACCGAGCTCGACATGGATGGCGTCCCGAACGTGCCCCGATTCCCACTCGGAGCGCTGGCGCACGTCGACGACGGTGCCGCCGGCTGGGATATCGATCGCAGAGATCAGGGGGATGGTGTCGAGCGTTCCACCGGCCGTCGTCCAGGCGGCGAGCTCGAGCCGACCGTCGATGGCCTCGTGGCCGACGTTGCGAGCCTGGCGCACCAGCTCCCGCTCGTCCTGGTCGAGATCGAGCACGAAGACGATCGGCGTATCGGGTTCGAACAGCCATCCCAGCCAGGTTCCGAACTGGCTTCGCAGCTCATTCGAGACCGAGCCGGGCACATGCCCTGCAGCGAATCGGGCGATGGGCCGGGCGTCGACCACCACGCGTCCCTCCAGGTCGTGAGGGGAGACCAGATGCAATGCCGGGAGGTCCACGCCGAGGATGTCGGGTCCGCGCCGGTTGACCGGCCGCAATCGCCGGAAATATGTGGGATAGGTCCCCAAGCCGGCGAGCAGGTCCGCGGCGAACGCCTCCGCAGTGGGTGCTGTGACCGCCGGATGGGTGCTTCGTTCCGTCCCGATGGTGGACACATCGCCGGTCGGGCTGGCACCCGACGAGCAGAATGAGCCGCCGCCGTGGGTAGGCCGCACCTCCACTTCGGCCGGCAGCGCATCGAGCAGGCGCCGCACCGAGTGGAAGGCGTCCTCCGCAAGCGGAACCGTCTGCTCAGGGGAGATGAGATCCGGCCGGGCCACCCCACCCGCCATCAGCGTGCCTCCGGAGAAGACCACCTGCGGGGTCGGTCCGTCCGCAAGCACATAGGCGACATGTTCCGGCGTGTGGCCGGGCGTCGCCATCACCGCCAGCGTCAGGTCGCCCACGGCCAACTCGTCGCCATCGTCCACGGGGAGGTGGGGGTGGGCCAGCCGGCTGTTACGAGGGGCGATCAGCGAGGCACCCAGCGCCACCAGTTCACGTGCTCCCGACACGAAATCCGCATGCAGATGCGTCTCCGCCACATGACGAATCACCAGACCCAGGTCGTCGGCCACCTGCAGGTAGGGGAGGGCATCGCGTTCAGGATCGACGACCAGCGCCGATCCGTCACCCAGGTCCACTACGTACGACGTGTTGCCCAATCCGGGATCCGGAACCGGCACCACCACCATCTGGGCAACTCCTAACGTTCAAAGGAGAGCTTGAATATAGTATTCGCAGAACCATGATCAAACTGATACTTGAACGAGAGGTGAGGGTGCGATGATCGGGACTCGTCGGGCCAAAGATGCGCTCTTCGACGAGTTCGCCAGAGTGGCGGCATCCCTCGCCAGCGGGCGTCGTCTGGAGATCCTCGACGTTCTGGCGCAAGCCCCTCGCACCGTCGAAGCCATCGCCGACAGCATCGACCAGAGCGTGGCCAACACCTCGCACCATCTGCGCAGACTCGCCGACGACGGACTGGTCGCCTCGGAGAAGAATGGACGCCACGTCACCTACCGGCTGGCCTCGGATGGCGTCTACGACCTGTGGCGCTTGCTGCAAGACGTCACCACCGCCCACCGCCGAGGGCTAACCGAATCTGCCGTCGCCTACCTCGGTGACCGTGCCGAGATCGACGTGATCGATTGGGAGACGCTGGCGAGGCGACTCGACCGGGGAGACCGGGTCGTGATCATCGACGTACGCCCGGAGAGTGAATACCGAGCCGGCCATCTCGAGGGCGCCATCAATATCCCTCCCCACCGACTCGGCACCCTCACCGCTCGGCTCCTCCCGGCCGGCGGCGACGTCGTCGCCTACTGCCGCGGCACCTACTGCTCCTACGCCGACCAGGCCATACGAAGACTCCAAGCCGAGGGACGCCGCGCCTTCCGTCTGGAGGGTGGCTACCGCGACCTGTGGCCGCCCACCTCCGAAGATCCTCCAAGCGGACGTTCCTGAACCTCCCCCGGTGACGCAGTGGGGGCTTTCAATTATGATGGAATGATGGCGCGCAAGAAGACGACAGTCTATGTCGACGAAGACGTGCTGCGGGCGGCCAAGGTGTATGCCGCCCGCAAGGACCTGCGCGATTCGGACGTCATCGAAACCGCGCTGCGAGAGTATCTCGGGCTCGACTTGTTCCAGTCGGTGTGGGACCGCAACCAAGACCTCGACCCGGAAGAAGCGCAAAGGCTCGCCCGCAGCGAGCTCGACGCAGCCCGCAGGGAGCGCCGCAGCCAAAGTACGGGCTGAGCCGTGCTGAGGGTGGTGATCGATCCCTGCGTTTTGGTGGCGGCGCCCCTGTCGGGCCGCGAAGCCCCAGCAGAGCTCATCCGTCGCTGGCTGGCCGGCCAGATCGACATCATCATGTCACCGCTGCTCCTCGACGAGCTCAGCGACGTGTTCGCCCGGGCCAAGTTCCGCCAATGGCTCACGATCGATGAGGCCGAGCGGTTCGTCGACTTGCTCCGCAGCCACGCCACGTTGGTGGACGATCCTCCGCCTGAACACGGACTCACGCCTGACTCCGACGACGATTACCTGGTGAGCCTGGCTCGGACAGCACGAGCCCAAGTGCTGGTCTCGGGCGATGCCGACCTCGTCAACCTCGAGCAGCCGCTTCCACCGGTGCGAACTGCGCGCCGGCTGCTCGAGCTCCTGGACGACGCCGAGCGACGGTGAGACCGTCGCCACAGCGTCGGGCGACGATCCGCCCGATGGGGCGGCTCTTGACAGGCCTTACACCGTATGCCAGGATCGGCGCGATCGACCTTACAGTGTCAGTTGAGCACGGGAGAACGACTCATGGAACCGACAGTCAGGGAACGCATCGTCACCAACCGCCGGGCGGTGCTGTCGTCGCTGTGGATCTTCGTGTTGTTCAACATGCTGTTCCGCGACATCCATGAGTTCGCTCGGCCGGGAGCCATCGAAGAGTTCATGACGATGGAGGTGGCCGAGGGGTTGTTGCTCGCATCCGGGATCGTGCTGAGCCTCTTGATCGCGATGGTCGTCTTGAACCATGTGCTGTCTCCTGGCGTCGCACGCTGGGCCAACATTGCGGTTTCGCTGGTGGCCATCGCCGCGATGGTCGCCAATCCGCCGGGCGACCTCGACGACGTTTGGTTCTTCACCGTCGAGATCCTTGCCCTCATGGCCATCATCGGACTCGCCTGGGCATGGCGGACGGACCCGGTCGAGAGGAGCCATGATCCGGTAGGAGCGAGCGTGGCCTGACAGTCCACAGCGGCCGGGCTCCAGACGCCGCCGGTCACCTCGAACGCCGCATGCGGGTTACCTGGCTGCGACCTGAGCTTGGAGTGCGGCGCCGTCCGCAAGCGTGCTGGCCGGCGGAAAGGGACTTCTGCGGTCTTGTCGGGCCCCCGTCAGGGGCGGTTGGGCCTTGCACCACACACGGACGGGGCGCACGATCAGAGATGGCAATCGATCGAGGTGACGGGTCCGCATGGCTCGTTGGAGCCGGGCCGATCTTCGTCGGTGTGAGGAGCGCCGAGCACCAGTCTTCCATCTGATGGCGACGCAAATCGCGGGCCCTCACCATGAGGAGGGCGGTCGCCATGACGGCTCCATCACCCCACAGCACTCGTCTTTCATCACGCCCTGAGAGGCGCAATGGTCGCCACCGCGGGGTTCTCGTGTTCCTGGCGACCTTCGCCGTTGTCGGCGGGATCGGAATCGTGGCTCTCCTCTTTCAGGGTGACAACGGCGCCGACCCCGCAGTAGTCGCCCCCGCCATAGGCTCGGTCGATCACATCCAGACGGTGAGCATCACGGTGTCGGGGGTGTCGGGTCACACAGGGGACGATCTGGCCGGGGTGCTCTACGAGGGCGGCGAGCTGACCGACTTGGAGCGCGAAGTGGTGGGTGGCTTCTGGTCCGTCGTGACAAGCGACACCTTCACGGTGACCGAGGTCATCAGGGAACGGGGAGAGCTCGGGGCTGGAGCGTTCCCGTTCGTGACCGACGCGGCGCTGGAAGTCGAGCCGGGCACCTACACGCTGGTGGTCTGGGTGGATACGCGGCTGAATCCGGCCAGCCGTCGGGTGCCTGTCAACACGGACGGCATGGGGCTCTACGGCTGTCAGATGGTCTTTGAGGTTGGCAACGAAGCCCACACCGAGGTCTTGGTTCCTGTGGACCTGCAGCCCGACGGCTGGTACGTCGACTGCACCACCGGCGCCGCCATCCCGGGTACCGAATCGATCGATCCGGTGGCGCCGTTGACGCCGTCCGAAGAGACCTGGATCGAGGAGTCACGGCGTGCCGAGTCGGGTGCTGCAGGCGAATGGAGCTGGTCCGTGATCGACGAACCCTGGGCATCCTCCGTCGTCGATGTCGCCCCCCGTCCGGCGGGCGGCTTCGTCGTTGCCGCTACCGGTGAGTGGGGCGTCCTGTGGTCGCCCGATGGTGTCGAATGGCACGACGCCGACCCCGACCACCAGGTGACGGTGCCACCGCTCACCCCGGGTTGGTTTGGGACGCGTCCCCAAGTGGTCACCACGATCGATGATCGCGTCGCTGTGCTCGATAGCGCCCTGTTCGGTCTCTGGATCGGGAACCCCGAAACCCAGGGTTGGGAGTTGATCGAGCTCGACTCGTCTGACCTCGCCGGTGAGATCGGTCAGCTGGCGGTGGCATCCAACGAGACGGAAGTGCTCGTGGTCAGCTACGAGGACGACTACGGCGTGGCCGAACCCGCTCCGTGCGGCCATGCCCAACCTGTGCAAGAGACGCGATACTCGGCCTGGGTGGTCGACGTCGGCAGCGGCGACGTGATGCGTCGTCCACTCCCAGTAGGTGGCGATCAGAACGTGATTGGGTCCGACGAATCGGGTTCGTTCGCAGGGCCGCATGTCTGCGCCGAGTCGAACAGCTCGGCGACATGGTTCAACGGTCGCTGGGTGGTCGACGTCGATGGGAACTGGCTCGTGTCCGCCGATGGTGCGACCTGGACTCCGGTCCCGACGGGATCCAGTCCCGGGCCGGCAACGCTGACGGCGGGACCCGACACGCTCCTGGCGGAGGTCTGGAACAGCCTCTGGTACTCCGAGAACGGCTCCGACTGGACCGAGGTGCCTGCGCCGGAGGGCATGCGGGGACCCTCGGATGCCACTGCCTACTCCGATTCGTTTGGGTACATCGCCACACCGTGGAGTGATCCGGGGCTCTTTGCGTCGGTGGACGGCCGCAACTGGGAGTACGTCGGATTCTGGCCAGACATGGACGCATTGACCGCCTCCGGCGAGCGAGCGTTTGGTATCGGCGAGTTTCACCCGGCGTACCTGCTCGTCCACGGTGAGCCCGACGACCACAGCGCGTAGTGAGAGGAGGCCTCACAGTTCAGCGGGGCAGTTCGAATCCGATTGAAGCGCCAAGCTCGCAAGGAGGGTTATCCATGCCAACTACGACGACTGAACACCTGTACTGGGAAGATCGGTCGGCGACCTTCGACCGGGATTCAGAGTACATCGTTGGTACGGGTCTGAAGGACGACATCACGGTGTGGCTGCAAGGCCAATTCTCAGGCAGCGATGCTGTCTTGGAGCTGGGCTGTGGGACCGGCGCCTTCTCCGAAGCAGTAGCCCCGCTCGTCAGGGACCTGGTCGCCACCGACATGAGCGAGCCGATGCTCGACCAGGCCAGGACCAAACTCGGCGAGCACGGCAACGTCCGGTTTCAGCACGAAGACGCGTACCGGACCTCCTTCGACGAATCGACATTCGACGCCGTGCTCATGGTCAACCTCCTGCACGTGGTCAGCGAGCCCGCCTTGGTTCTTCGAGAGTGCAGCAGGGTGGTGAGGGATGGCGGCAAGGTCATCGTGGCCGACGTGACATCGCAGGGGACTCCGCTGCTCGCAGGAATGCGGTTGGGGCTGCGGTATCTGAGGAGGTGGGGGCGTCCGCCGGCATCGAGCCGAGATCTGAAGCTCGCCGAGCTGGTGCGTCTGATGCAGGGGGCTGGGTTCCAGGTGAAGGATGAAGCCCTGGTCGGGGCCACCGTCAAAGCCGCATGCTTGTCCGGCTTCAAACAGAATCGGCCCTCTCCCGACATCTAGCAAGATCAGCGACTGGCTGGGCGATCCGTGGCGAGAGCTGCGTCAACGACCCGGATAACGGCTAATCGGGTGCTACCTGGGCCTGAAGCGCGGCGACGTCTGCGATCTCCCAGGCTTCGGCGACCTTGCCGTCGCG
>JBFGCM010000105.1:0-11528 GCA_041581135.1 Acidimicrobiia bacterium | reverse complement strand
GGTGAGCAACGGAGCGATCGCAACCCGCCAGCCGGCACCGAGGCCGCGGCTGAGGGTCGACGTGACGATGAGCGTGTTCAGCGGTCCGGGCGAGATGCCGGCAGCGAGCCCCAGCGACAAGCCGGCGAGCAGCTCCGGCATCAGGGCAACGCCGCGCTCAGGCGGCGCCGAGGGCTTCCAGCATCGAAGTCCCCATGTCGGTGGGGGTCGGAGCGATCGCCACGCCGGCGTCCTCGAGAGCGGCGATCTTGTCCGCCGCGGTTCCCTTGCCACCCGAGATGATGGCGCCGGCATGACCCATGCGCTTTCCAGGCGGCGCCGTGGTGCCGGCGATGAAAGCGGCGACCGGCTTGGTCATGTTGGCCTGGATCCACTCGGCCGCCTCCTCCTCTGCGGTGCCTCCGATCTCGCCGATCATGATGACACCCTCCGTCTCCGGATCCGCTTCGAACAACGCCAGGCAGTCCACGAAGTTGGTGCCGTTGACCGGGTCACCGCCGATGCCGATGGCCGTGGTCTGGCCCAGGCCGAGCTGGGTGAGCTGATAGACCGCTTCGTAGGTGAGCGTGCCGGAGCGGCTGACGACACCGATCTTGCCGGGACGGTGGATGTACCCCGGCATGATGCCGATCTTGCACTGTGCCGGCGTGATCACTCCGGGGCAGTTGGGCCCCACCAGGCGCGTGTTGCGTTCCGCCAGGAACCGCTTGGCCTTGACCATGTCGGCCACCGGGATGCCCTCGGTGATGCAGATGACCAGCTCGATACCGGCATCCGCCGCCTCCATGATGGCGTCGGCGGCAAAGGGTGGCGGCACGTACACGACCGAAGCATTGGCGTCGGTGGCGGCCACCGCCTCGGCCACCATGCCGAAGATCGGGATCTCCACCGAGTAGGTGTCGTCGCGGCCCGGCACACCTGAGTGATCGGTCTCACCCTCGAACTGCTCGGTCTCTCCGGCGCGAGATGGATGCACGGCTGCGACCATGCTCGTGCCGTACGCAATGGCCTTGTCGGTGTGGAAGCGGCCGGTCTTGCCCATCCCCTGGACGATGACCCGCGTGTCCTTGCTCACGAGAACGCTCATGACGTCAGCTCCAGGATCTTGGTGGCCCCGTCTTTCATGTCGGCCGCACTGATCACGTCCACGTCGGACTCGTCGAGGATCCGTTTGCCCTCCTCCACATTGGTGCCTTCGAGGCGCACCACGAGCGGCACCGCCAGGCCCACCTCCTGCACGGCCTCGACCACACCGGTGGCGATGGTGTCGCACCGCATGATGCCGCCGAAGATGTTCACGAAGATGCCCTTCACGTTCGGGTCGCGGGTGATGATCTTGAATGCGGCAGCCACCTTGTCGGCGGTCGCACCGCCACCCACGTCGAGGAAATTGGCCGGTTCGCCGCCCACGTACTTGATGATGTCCATGGTGGCCATGGCGAGGCCGGCGCCATTCACCATGCACCCGATCGTTCCGTCGAGCTTGATGAAGCTGAGGTCGTGCTCTGCGGCCTCGAGCTCGGCGGGATCCTCCTCGCTCTCGTCACGCATCGCCTGCACCTCGGGCTGGCGATACAACGCATTGGCCTCGAAGCTCATCTTGCCGTCCAGCGCCATCACATCGCCTTCGGTGGTCACCACCAGCGGATTGATCTCGACGAGGTCCGTGTCGAGATCCACCGCCGCCTCCGCCAGTGCCACCAGGAACTTCACGCCGTTGCGATGTGCCGGTCCCTCCAACCCCAGCCGGTGAGCGATGCGGGCGGCTTGGAACGGGAGCAGGCCGAATGCGGGATCGATCTCCTCACGGAGGATCTTCTCCGGGGTCGCCTCTGCCACCTCTTCGATCTCGGTGCCGCCTTCGGTGCTGGCCATCACCATGTTGCGGCTCAGGGCACGGTCGAGCACCACCGACACATACAACTCTCGATCTATGGAGATGCCCTGTTCGATGTACAGCCGATTGACCCGCTTCCCTTCAGGTCCGGTCTGCACGGTGACCAACGTCGAGCCGAGCATCTTCGTGGCGAGCTCGCGCACCGCGGCCTCAGCCGCTTCGACGCCACCTTCGACACCGGCGGTCACCACGGTGACGCCGCCGAGATCGGGGTGCTCCATGAACCTGCCCTTGCCCCTGCCGCCGGCGTGGATCTGCGCCTTGACCACCACGACCGGGTTGCCCGATTGCTCGATCAGCGGAGCCACCGAGGCCACCGCCTCGTCGACGGTGGTGGCCACGCGCCCGAGCGGGACGGCGATGCCCCGCGCCGCCATGAGTTGCTTGGCCTGGTACTCGTGGATCTTCACGTGGCTTCCTCTCGCCTCCGTACGTTCTCATGCGCCCACGTCGTGATCTGCTCGAGGGGGGTGCCGGGTGTGAAGATCGCTGCCAAACCCGCCTCACGCAGTTCCGTTGCGTCGGCGTCGGGAATGATGCCTCCGCCGAACACCAGCACGTCATCGGCACCGCGCTCGCGCATCAGCTCCACGACACGCGGAAACAGGGTCATGTGGGCCCCCGACAGCACCGACAGCCCGATGCCGTCCACATCCTCCTGGATGGCCGTCTCCACGATCTGCTCCGGAGTCTGGTGCAGGCCGGAGTACACGATTTCGAAACCGGCGTCGCGCAGTGCACGGGCCACGACCTTGGCGCCGCGGTCATGGCCGTCGAGGCCCGGCTTGGCGATGAGGATCCTCGCAGGCATGGAGGAGGAGACTAACGGACCACCTGCGCCGCCCGGCTGGGTGCGATGCGCTCTGCCGGCTAGACCTTCTGCAGGGGAGCCCAGGCCAACAGCAGGTGCTTCTCGCCATGGCCGTCGAAGTTGATCAGCGCCTCGGCGCGGTCACCGGAGCCGATGAGCTCCCGAACCGTGCCCTCACCCCAGTGTGAGTGGCGTACGCGGTCTCCCATGGTGATATCCGCGTCGCCCACCGTCGCCCGCGGTCTGGCGGCCTCCTTGCCATCGTGGAGGCGCTTCCGCTTGGCGGACGTCGTGAGCCCGTCGGGTATCTCCGAGAGGAACCGGCTCGCCGAGTTGTAGTTGGTGCCACCCCACAGGTTGCGGCTCCACGCCCGCGTCAGATACAGCCGCTCCTGCGCCCTGGTGATACCCACGTAACAGAGGCGCCGCTCCTCCTCCAGCTCGGCCGGATCGCCCAACGCACGCATGTGCGGGAACACGCCGTCCTCCATGCCCGTCATGAAGACCACCGGGAACTCGAGACCCTTGGCATTGTGCAGCGTCATGAGGGTGACCACGCCGCTCGTCTCGTCATACGCATCCGAGTCGGTCACCAAGGAGATCGACTCCAAGAACAGCTCGAGCTTGCGGGCACCGCTCAACTCGTCCCATGGCTCGTCGCCGAGCGACCCGGGCCCGACCTCCTCGAACTCGGAGGCAGCCGATACCAGCTCCTTGAGGTTCTCCTCGCGCCCCATGGCCTCGATGGTCCGTTCTGCTCGCACCATGTCCAGATACCCGGTCTCGGTGAGCACGGCCTCGAGGGCTTCCTGCGGCCCCCCGGCGGCTCGCGCGGCGAGGTGGTCCATGAGGGCGTTGAAGTCTCCGATCTGCTTCTGGGCGCGAGTCGACAGTCGGGTGTTCTCATCGGACCGGCGCAGCGCCGCGGAGAACGTGATGCCCTCCGCTTCCGCGAATCGATCGACGTGGCCCACTGAGGTCTCGCCGATGGCTCGCTTGGGCATGTTGATGATCCGCTTGAGGGCGACCTGGTCCTCGGGATTGACCACGGCACGCAGGTACGCCAGCGCGTCCTTGACCTCTCTGCGGTCGTAGTACTTGAGTCCACCGACGACTTGGTAGGGAATGCCGAACCGAACGAAGACCTCTTCGATGACGCGGCTCTGGGCATTCGTCCGATAGAACACCGCCGTATCGCTGAGCGGAACACCCTCCTCCTCGAGCGCACCGATCTCCTCGGCGATGTACGCCGCCTCGTCGTGCTCGTCCTCGCCCTCGAAGCTCACGATCTTCTCGCCGGCACCGGCATCGGTCCACAGGCGCTTCGGTTTGCGGCTCGTGTTGTGCGAGATGACGGCGTTCGCGGCATCGAGGATCGTCTGCGTGGACCGGTAGTTCTGCTCGAGCAACACCACCCGGGCGTCGGGGTAGTCCTTCTCGAATTCGAGGATGTTGCGCATGTCCGCCCCGCGGAATGCGTAGATGCTCTGGTCGCTGTCGCCGACCACACACACGTTGCGGTGTTCGGCACCCAGCAGGTTCACCAGCACGTATTGGGCATGATTCGTGTCCTGGTACTCGTCCACCATGACGTAGCGAAAGCGGTCCTGGTAGTGGGCGAGCACGTCGGGGAAGGCCCGCATGATGTCCACCGTCAGCATCAGCAGATCGTCGAAGTCGAGCGCCGACGCCTCCAAGAGGCGCTGCTGGTAGAGCCGGTACACGTCCGATACCTTCTCGTGATAGATGCCCGACTCCGTCTGGGCAAAGGTCTCGTAGTCGACGAGCTCGTTCTTGGCGGCGCTGATGGCCGCCGCGATGCTGCGAGGTGGGAATCGCTTGGGATCGAGGTCGAGGTCACGTACGCAGTACTTCACCAGACGCAACGAATCGGCGGTGTCATAGATGGAGAACGACGATCGGTAGCCGAGGCGAGGCGCTTCCCGACGCAGAATCCGGGCGCACGCGCTGTGAAAGGTGGATACCCACATGGCGCGCACCACGCCGCCGACCATGGCCGCCACCCGTTCTCGCATCTCGGCGGCGGCCTTGTTGGTGAACGTGATGGCGAGGATCGCGTCGGGGCGCACCTCGAGATCTCGCACCAGATGAGCGATGCGCCGGGTGAGCACACGGGTCTTGCCGGAGCCGGCGCCGGCGACGACCAGGACGGGTCCTTCGGTGGCCGCCACGGCCTCGCGCTGCACGGGATTCAGGTCGTCGAGGAGTGGAAAGGGGGCGGTCATGGGGTCAGCCGAGTATACGAGCGATCCGGTCGTTGCCCTGTGACCCAGCTTCGGCGCGCCAGAAGCCAGAAGACAGGAGCCAGAAGCCAGAAGCCAGAAGCCAGAAGCCAGAAGACAGAAGCCAGATGCCAGAAGCCAGATGCCAGAAGCCAGATACCAGAGGCGCGCCGGCGGACTCTGCGATCTGGAAGCACGCGAGTCCTCGAGCGCCGCGATCTGAAAGCACGCGAGTCCTCGAGCGCCGCGATCTGAAAGCACGCGAGTCCTCGAGCGCCGCGATCTGAAAGCAAGCGAGTCTTCGAGCGCCGCGATCTGAAAGCGAGGCCCGCCAGGGCCGACGCGATCTCTCCTCTAGCCGCCGAGTGAGGACAAGCTGGCCTTGGCCTCGTCGACCAGCGCCTTCTGGAAGCGCTGGGCCGACTCCACCACGGAGGCGATCGCGGGCTCGATCGTCCGAATGGTGCGGAGCGCCGCATCACCGAACACGCCCCCTTGCCGTGAGGCGAGGATCATCACGCCGATCGTCTCCCGGCGCACTCGGAGCGGGACGGCATATACCGAATCCCAGGCGGCGGATCGGTCCACCTGTTCCTCCACGTCGTCCAGGATCAGCGGCTGGACATGGCGTGGCTCCACGCCGGGATCGGCGAATCGCTGCAACGAGGTGGCGGTGCGGGCGACGAGCTCTTCCAGCTCTTCGGGGGCCACGGCGACGGTGCGATGCGTGTGCATGACCAGATCGTCCACGGTGGTGATCGCACCAACGTCGAACGGCACGAGCCGGCGAGCAGCCGCCATCACCTCGGTGACGGTGGCGCGGACGTCGAGCGAGCGGTTGCCGATGGCGGTGAGCTCATTCACGATGGTGGCCTCGAAGAGTTTGCGGTCGAGCATCTCGCACACCCGGGTGAGCACATCGGTTTCGCCCAAGGACGGCGGCGGTGGGAGGTCACTCGTGTTGAGCGAGCTGAGCGCCTGAGTCGCCAGGACCGATTTGACCCTGCTGATGAGACCCTCGCCGAGGGCGTCCTTGGTGAGATAGCCGTCTGCACCACTGTGCGCTCCCCAATAGCGGTCCTCCTCGCTGTCACGTGCGGTGAGGATCAACACCGGGATGTGGGCCACTGCGGCGTCGTCCTTGATGAGCCGACACACGACATAGCCGATGAGCTTCGGCATCTGCACGTCGAGCAACACCAGATCCGGCCGTTCCTCGTAGAAGGCGGTGATCGCGGCGACCCCATCCGCCGCCTCGAAGACCTCATATCCGGCGGGCTCCAAGAGCTTGCGCACCGCCGCCCGCAGGACGGGGCTGTCGTCGGCAACGAGGATCTTCATCGTCGGTCTCCTCGACGTCGTCGGTTTCGAGCGATCACGAGCGAACGCAGCGCATCGGCCAGGCCACCTTCTCGGAAGTCGGATTTGTCGAACACGGCATCGACACCGGCGCTGCGGGCGCGAGCCTGATCTTCCGCCGTCGCCACGCTGGACAGCATGATCACCGGCACGCTGTCGAATCGCTCACGCACCTCGGCGATGAGGGCGATCCCATCTGCACCGGGCATGGCGAAATCGACCACCACTGCGTCGATGGGGTCGCGGTCGAGCACCTGGATGGCTTCCTGCACGTTCGAAGCGACCGACGCGTCAAAGCCGTTCGAGACCAGCGCGCTGGCGACCACCCGCCGCACGCCCGGCGAGTCGTCCACCACCAAGACCTTGGCGGCCGGCTCGTTGCCCGCGGGCGACACTCGAGCCCGCTCGGCGAGTCGGTTGGGATCGACGAGCAACACGACCTCTCCGGCACCGAGAAGGGCGGCACCGGTGAGGTGCTCGGGGCCCGACAAGAGGGGGCCCAACTCCTTGGCTGCCACGTCCCGAGAGCCGACGACGTTCTCCACGGCGAGACCGATGGCCCCCACGGGACCAGAGACGACCACCACCTGGGAATCGTCTTCTGGCCGCGGCAGTCCGACCAACCGACCAAAGGACTCGACCTGGATTCGAGCCCCCTTCCAGTCCATGTCAGTACGCTCGGCTTCACGGTGGAGCGTCACCTCCGAGAGCGGGAGGACCTCGTCGACTGCCGCCTCGGGGATTCCCCACATCTGGCCGGAGGACTCCACCAGGACGGCGCGTTGCAACGCGCGGGAAGTGGGAACCGTGATGGTGACGCGCGTGCCGGATCCGGGCTCGGTCTCCAGCCGCAAGCCGCCGTACATCGACTCGATGGCCTCTGCGACGGACGCCAGGCCCGTGCCGTCTCCGACCAGCTCGCTGCGGCTCAAGGCGGTCGAGAAGCCGGGCGTGAACAGGTAGGCGCGGAGTGCTTCTTCGTCGGCCGGATCGTCCTCGTCGAGGAGACCCTTGATCACGGCGGTCTGGCGTACCGTGGCCCAGTCGATCCCGCGGCCGTCATCCTCGATCTGGATCTCGAGCTGGTTGTCCTTCACGGAGGCGCGCAGAGCAAGGGTCGCGGTCGCCGGCTTGCCTGCCCGCTCCCGCTCCTCCGGGCTCTCGACACCGTGCTCGATGGCATTCACCAGCAACTGCCGGAGCGGATCGGTGAGGCGATCCAAGATCTGTCGATCGACACTGACGTCGTCACCGAGCGCCTCGAAGCGAATGTTCTTGCCGGTCTTCTTCGACAAGTACCGCACCAGCTGAGGCAGCGTGTTCGTGATGTCGCTCAGGGGAACGGCGGCCAGGCCCAGGGCCTCGTCTTCGAGCAGCGCACCGGCCTTCTCGAGGTCTGCGAATGCCGAGGCGAGGGTGGCGAGGTCGCCGGCGGCGTCGGCACCCTCGGTCGGCGCGAGTGCGGTGTAGGCATTGGCCATCGCCTCCAAGTCCAAACGGACCGAGGCGACATGGTTGATGAGCCGGTACAGGCGGCCTGCGTTGACCAGCACGGTCTCGCCGCTCGCCCAGCTCTCCAAGGCCCCCAACAGACCGCCCAATTCGGCCGCCGGAGGAGGCATTTCCGGTTCATCGAATCCGCCGCTGGGGATGCCGGCGACGGAATCGGAGACGGACACCCGGGAAGAGGCGGCCATCATCTCGTGTGAGAGGCGGGCACGAGCCTCTGCCGGATCTGCCGCATGGTCGGATGTCGACTCCGGACCCTGGGGAGGCGGGCCGGAGGCTTCCGGCGCGCTCGGGGCGTCGTCCCCCTGCGTGATCTGGGTGATGCGGTCGACCGCCCGTGCGACTTCGGCAGGGTCGCCACCTTCGCTCACGGCAGGTGCCACGGCCTCCACCAAGTCGAGCAAGGCGGCACCGAGGGCCGGCGAGGCCTCGAACTCGGCATCTTGGACGGAACGCCACGTGTCCTCGAAGCACAAGCCCGCATCCGATACGAGGTCGAAGCCCATGACCCGCCCCGTACCCTTGATCGTGTGACCTTCGCGGACCATCGTGCCGACCTCGGAACTCTCCAAGGTGCCGTTCTGCATGGCGATGGCACCGTCACGAAGACGCCCGAGACGCTCGTTCAGCTCGGCCTCGAAAAGCTCCTTGAGTTCGGGGTCGTTCGACCACCCCACGACTTACCTCTTGCAACGCTTACTGCCACCTATCGACGCCGCCGACGCCTCTCTTGAGCGTTACACCGCTACTGTGCGCGCGGAGCTATTCCCACTCGATGGTCGCCGGCGGCTTCGACGAAACGTCATACGCCACACGGTTGATTCCGGGGACCTCGTTGATCACCCGTGAGCTGATTCGCTCCAACAAATCGTACGGCAAGCGTGCCCAATCTGCCGTCATCGCGTCGTCGCTGGTCACGGCTCGCACCACGATGGGATAGGCATAGGTTCTGTCGTCACCCTGCACACCGACGGACCGGATCGCGGGCAACAGGGCAAAAGACTGCCACAGATCGTGGTAGAGGCCCGCCCGCCGTATCTCCTCGATGACGATGGCGTCGGCGGCGCGGAGGATATCGAGCCGTTCGGGGGTGACCTCGCCGATGATCCTCACGGCCAGGCCCGGTCCGGGGAAGGGCTGGCGCCACACGATCTCTCCGGGTAACCCCAACTCCTCTCCGACGGCACGGACCTCGTCCTTGAAGAGGTCGCGCAGCGGTTCGATCAGCTCGAGGTCCATCTCATCGGGGAGCCCACCGACGTTGTGGTGGCTCTTGATCTTCGCGGCGTCCTTGGTTCCCGACTCGATGACGTCGGGATACAGCGTTCCCTGGACCAGGAACTCTGCTCCCGTGACCTCGGTCGCCACCTCTTCGAATACTCGAATGAACAGCTCCCCGATGACCTTGCGCTTGGCCTCTGGATCGGTGACTCCTGCCAGCGCCTCCAGGAACCGATCGGCGGCCTTCACGTGGATGAGGTTGACGTGGAACGCGTCACGGAAGGTCGACTCGACCTGTTCGGCCTCGCCGGCCCGAAGCAGCCCGTGGTCCACGAACACGCAGGTGAGTTGATCCCCGACGGCCTTGTGCACCAGCGCCGCCGCCACGGACGAATCGACACCACCGGACAACCCACAGAGCACGGTGGCATCGCCGACCGCTTCGCGGACGGCGGCCACCGAATGCTCGATGATCGAGACGTTGGTCCACACCGGTCGTGCCCCGCACACCTCGTAGAGGAAGTGCTTGAGAATGTCTTGGCCGCGATCGGTGTGAGCCACCTCAGGATGGAATTGCACGCCGTGGATGCCGCGCCCGACGTCCTCCATGGCGGCAACCGGCGAATCCGGAGTGGACGCCGTCACCCGGAACCCCGCCGGCGGTGCCACCACCGCGTCGCGATGGCTCATCCACACGTCCTGCGTCGACGGGAGGTCGGCGAACAGGCGACCGCCGGCCGGACCCACCTCCAGAGGCGTCCGGCCGTACTCGGCCACGTCGTTGCGCGCCACCTCGCCGCCCAGCGCATGGGCGATCGCCTGGTGCCCGTAGCAGATGCCGAGAACGGGTATCCCCAACTCGAGCAGGCGTGGGTCGAGGGCGTAGGCGTCGTCGGCGTACACCGATGCCGGTCCGCCGGACAGGATCACCCCCACTGGACGCATCTCCGCCAGCTCCTCCGCCGTGATGTCGCGCGGCACGATCTCGGAGAAGACGTGAGCCTCCCGCACCCGGCGGGCGATGAGCTGGGCGTACTGTGCACCGAAGTCGACGACGACCACACGGTCGGTGTCGCCGCTCGAGGCGTGACCGGCCGACGCCGCCGGCATCAGCCCATGCCTATGTGCTGGGACCGCTGGAGCTGCTTGCCCTCGGTCTGCAGCGCCGGTGCCACCATGACCTCGGCGCGCTGGAACTCCTTGACGTTGGCGTAGCCCGTGGTCGCCATCGACGTGCGCAGAGCCCCGAACAGGTTGAGCCGGCCGTCGTTCTCGTGGGCAGGGCCCACCAGGATCTCCTGCAGGCTCCCCAGCCGGCCGGTTTGTACCCGAGCCCCCCGGGGCAACGTGGGATGGAACGTGGCCATCCCCCAGTGGAATCCTGGGGCCGGGGCCTCATCGGCCGTCGTCAACGGAGAGCCGAGCATGACGGCGTCCGCGCCGCACGCGATGGCTTTGGCGATGTCTCCGCCGGTGCGCATGCCGCCGTCCGCGATCACGTGGACGTAGCGGCCGGTCTCCTCGAGGTAGCGGATGCGAGCTCCGGCCGCATCGGCGATGGCGGTTGCCTGGGGCACGCCGATACCGAGCACCCCGCGCGAGGTGCAGGCGGCGCCAGGGCCGACACCGACCAGCACGCCCACCGCGCCGGTTCGCATGAGATGGAGTGCGCCGGCATAGGAGGCCACCCCGCCCACGATCACCGGCATCTCGATGGCGCCGATGAATGCATACAGATCGAGCGGCTCGGTACGCGACGACACGTGTTCCGCCGAAACGACGGTGCCTTGGATCACCAGCATGTCGAGGCCGGCCTCTTTGGCGAGATCGGCGTACTGGGTGACGCGTTGAGGCGTGAGGCTGGCGGCGGCGCGCACTCCCCCTGCCTTGATCTCTTGGATGCGCTGTCCCACCAGGGTCGGCTTGATGGGCTCCAAGTAGAGCTCCTGCATCCGTCTGGTCGCCTTTTCCGGCGGCAGCGAACCAATCTCCTCGTAGACGGGCCCCGGGTCGTCGTACCGGGTCCACAGGCCCTCCAAGTTCAGCACCGCCTGGCCGCCGAGCTTGCCGATGGCTATGGCCGTGGCCGGCGTGACCGCCGAGTCCATGGCAGACGCCATCAACGGCAGGTCGTACGTGAACGCGTCGATCTCCCAGCGGAGGTCGACGTCGTCGGGGTCACGGGTACGACGGCTGGGCACGATGGCGATGTCATCGAAGCCCCAGGCGCGCCGACCGGATTTGGCGATACCGATCTCGATCTCCACTTGCTCCTCCGAGGGTTTGGCGCCAGCTAGGCCCGGCCAGAGTACCAGCGGCTGGAGGAGCCACCCATCTTGACGATCGAGGGTCGGCCCGGGGGTACGATCCGGGTTCGTGCTCGCCGCCAACCTCTTCTTCGTGATCGCACTGTTCGGTGTGTGGCGCACCTACAACGCCTGGCGCCGCCCCGACCCGACCAAGCCGCCCTACCGGCGCCCGATGTGGC
>JBFGCM010000104.1:0-11560 GCA_041581135.1 Acidimicrobiia bacterium | reverse complement strand
GACGTGGGGGTTGATGATCGACAGCTGATCCCACTCCCCGGTTGCTCCCGGCTCGAGCAGCGGCGCTTCGTCGAACGTCCAGGGACCGCCCGGTCCGGGGGCGGTGGCGCGGCCGATCAGCCCGGATCCCGACCTCCCGTTCAGTCCGAACGTGGAGAAGTACATCACCCAGGTGCCGTCGTCCTCGACGATCGTGTTTCCCGGCGAGATGCCGGTTCCCGGGCCGCCCGTGAAGCCTTCCCACCCCCACGGATCCATCACCGGGTCGGTCGACTGGCGAAAGAAGTCGAGTCCGTTCCGCGAGGTGGCATGACCGATACCCGGGTCGGCCGGGTTGTTCCGGTTGGAGAACCCGTTGTAGAACATGTGGTATTCGCCGTCGTGGTGGTCGATCGAACCGGGGCCGACGAAGCCGCCTTCCCACGCTTCGGCGCCGATGGTGAGGATCTCGGTGGGGAGCAAGGCGAACAGGTAGTCCAGAGCCGGATCCGGGTCGTCGTTCGCCGGCGCTGCCTCGGTGGTGGGAACGCCCGACGTGGCCGGTGCCGAGGTCCCGGTGCCGGCCGGGTCCGCCGCCACGGTGGTCTCAGGGTTGGAGTCGGTGCCGGAACATGCGATTGCCACGAGCGCCACCAGGAGCGCGGAGCCGAGTAATCGTGACACTGGTGCCTCCTTCGTCACGTAGGCGCCATTAGAGCGTGGCGCGGAGGCATGGCGCAACATGGGGCCGGTAGCGTGCGCCGATGCCTGCACTGCTCGCCCTCGCCTCCGGGTTCGTGGTGGGCACGTCCGACTTCCTCGGCGGGCTCGCCGGGCGGAGGGGACGCCTTGGTGCCGTGGTGGTGTGGTCGCAGCTCATCGGCGTCGGCACCATCGTCCTCATCAGCGTCCTCATCGGTGGGAACCCGACCGCGGCGGAGCTGTGGTGGGGCACTGCCGCCGGAGTCTGCGGGAGCATCGGGGTGGCGACGCTGTACCGGGGCTTCACCGTCAGCGACATCGGAGTGGTGGCGCCGATCTCGGCGGTGGGGGCGGCGGCGCTGCCGGTCCTGGGGGGCCTCCTCATCGGAGAGCGCCCGGGCTGGGTGGCACTGAGCGGCGTGGTGCTGGGATTGCTGGCGATCTACTTGATCACCCAGACGCACCCCGAGCGCGCCCACCTCACGTTCGCCGGTGTGGTCCACGGCGCCGGCGCCGGCGTGGGATTCGCCGCGATGTTCATCCTGCTGTCCTTCACCGACGTGAGCGCCGGCACGTGGCCGTTGGTGCCGGGACGCGCCGCCGGGGCGTCGCTCTTCACGATCGGGGCACTCGTGCTGCGTCAAGAACTCAAACCCGTGGATGGGACGTGGCCGCCGATCGTGGGGGCCGGAGTGCTGGCCATGGTCGGCAACGGCCTCTATCTGCTCGCCGTGCAGCGGGGATTGCTGAGCCTGGTCGCCGTCCTCACCTCCCTCTACCCGGCCGCGTCGGTGATGTGGGCGCGGGTGGTGCTCCACGAACGCATGCTGCGGGTGCAGCTCCTCGGGTTCGTCCTGGCGCTGGGTGCGGTGACCCTCATCCTGGCCGGTTGAGGGGTCGCGGCGTGGCGTGCCGGCCCGGGGCCGTCACGGTCAATCACCCGGTGGCTACCTACTCCCTTTCGACCCGGATCGAGCAGGTCGCGCAGCTTCGAAACGTGGTAGCGGCGGGGGCGCTGCGGCATGTCGTCCCCGGGCCAGAGGGCGTCGATGATCCGCTCCACCGGCACGACCTCGTTGGCGTGCATCAGCAGCAGTGCCAGGATGAGCTGCTGCTTGTTGGAGGTCAAAGCTATCGGCTCGCCGGAATCAGCGATGACCTCGGTCGGCCCGAGGATCCGGAACAGCATCCAGCCAGGCTATCCGGATGGCGCGCCCGCCGCCGGACCGGGTTTCACGCCATGGTCAGGTTCGCCTCTGCCTCGGAGACCCGGTCCACCGTGGCGAGCAGCGCGTCTGCCGTGAGGCTGACCGAATCGATGCCTTGCTCCACCAAGAACGCGGCGAAGTCGGGATAGTCCGATGGTGCTTGGCCGCAGATGCCCACCTTCTTGCCGTGCCGCTTGGCACCTTCGATCACCATCGCACAGGCTCGCTTCACCGCCGGATTTCGCTCGTCGAAGAGTCTCGCCACCTTCTCGGAATCGCGATCTACGCCGAGCACCAGTTGGGTCAGATCGTTGGAGCCGATGGAGAAGCCGTCGAACACTTCGGCGAACTCGTCGGCGCTGAGGGCGTTGGCCGGGATCTCGGCCATGACGTACACCTCGAGTCCGTCTTGTCCCTGCACCAGTCCGCCTTCCTTCATCACCTCGAGCACCTGCCTCCCTTCGTCTGGAGTGCGGCAGAACGGCACCATGACGGCGAGGTTGGTGAGGCCCATTCGCTCACGCACTCGGCGCACCGAGGCCACTTCGAGCAGGAACCCTTCGCGGAACGAGGGGTCGTAGTACCGGCTGGCTCCCCGCCAACCGATCATGGGGTTCTCTTCGGTCGGCTCGAAGAACTCGCCGCCGAGGAGGTGGGCGTATTCGTTGGACTTGAAGTCGCTGAATCGCAGGATCACCGGCCGCGGGTAGAACGCCGCGGCGATGGTGCCGATGCCTTGGGACAGCTTGTCCACGAAGTACTCGGACTTGTCCGAGTACCCCGCGGTCAGCTCGTCGATCTGGCCGCGTACCTCGGTGGGCAGCGTGCGGTAGCGAGTCAGGGCCAGCGGATGTACCCGGACGAACCCGGCGAATATGAACTCCATACGAGTCAGCCCGACACCGTCGACGGGAAGCTGACCGAGGGTGAAGGCCTGGCCCGGGTCGCCGACGTTGAGCATGATCTGGGTGCGGGGTCGGGGCATGCTGGCCGGGTCGATCTCTTGCACCGTGAATTCGAGGATGCCGGCGTAGACCCGCCCGGTGTCGGCCTCGGTGCAGTCGATGGTCACTTCTTGGCCGTTGCCGATGAGGCTGCGGGCACCGACGGCGCCCACCACGGCCGGGATGCCCAGCTCCCTGGCGACGATGGCGGCGTGGGAAGTGCGCCCGCCGCGCTCGGTGATTATGCCGGCGGCGGCCTTCATGATCGGTTCCCAATCCGGGTCGGTGATCTCGGTCACCAGGACGTCGCCGGCCTGGAACCTGTTCATGTGGGACGGATCATCGATGATGCTGGCGCGACCGACCGCCACCTTGTCTCCCACGGCGAGCCCGGTGACGAGCAGCGGGCCGGACTCCACCAGCGAATGGATCTGAATGGTGGGGCCCTCGCGTTGGCTGTGAACGGTCTCGGGCCGGGCCTGCACGACGAACAACTCACCGGTCGCCCCGTCCTTCGCCCACTCCAGGTCCATTGGAGTCGGCTGGCCCCGCTTCGCCGAGTAGTGGTCCTCGATGGCGACCGCCCACTTGGCCAGCTCGATCACCTCGTCGTCGGCCAGGGAGGGCCGCATCTGGTCCCACGGGGGAGTGGGCTGGTTGACCAGGCGGTGGGTGTCGACGTCGTAGGTGAGCGTCAGCTCCTTGGTGCCGATGCGGCGCGAGATCAGCGAGTCGTACCCGAGAGCGAGCGTCGGCTTGTGCACGTAGAACTCGTCGGGGGTGACGCGGCCCTGCACGATGTTCTCGCCGAGTCCCCAGATCGAGTTGATGAAGACCACGTCCGTGAACCCCGACTCGGTGTCGAGGGTGAAGATCACGCCGCTCGATTCCAGGTCGCTGCGCACCATGCGCTGCACGCCGACTGAGAGGGCGACGTCGAAGTGGTCGAAGCCCATGTCCTCTCGGTAGTTGATGGCCCGGGCCGTGAAGAGGCTGGCCATGGCCTTGCGGGTGGCATCCAGCACCTGAGCATCGCCGTGCACCATCAGGAAGGACTCCTGCTGTCCGGCGAAGCTGGCATCCGGAAGGTCTTCGGCAGTGGCGCTGGACCGCACTGCCACGTCGATACCGGCCACGCCGGCGCGCATCGACAGGGCCTCGTAGGCGTCGACGATCTCCTTCTCGAGATCTTTGGGGAAACGCCCCCGCAGGATGAGGTTGCGGATCTCCCGCGCCCGCACGGTGAGGTCGTTGACGTCGGTGTGGTCCCAGCCACCCAGGATGTTGCGAATACTGGGGCCGAGCTGATTGGCTTCGAGGAAGTAGCGGTAGGCACCCGCAGTGATCGAGAACCCCTCGGGTACGCGGACACCGAGCGGCGTGAGCTCTCTGATCATCTCGCCGAGTGACGCGTTCTTGCCTCCGACCTCGGCGACCGACTCCATGCCGGTCTCTTCGAACCACTTGATCCAGCGCATGCGAGCACCTCTTCTCGATCTCTCCTCACAGGGTGCGTCGGGACGGCCCTGTCGAATCAGGGCCAAAGGTCCTGGACGTTGGTCAGGTTCGGGGCGCCAGCGCCGACTACTGCGCCGTCCAGCCTCCGTCGACGGCGATCACCTGCCCGGTGACCATCGATCCGGCAGGTGACGCCAGGTAGATGACGGCGGCGGCAACGTCGTCGATGGTGGCGACCCGCCCGATGGGTATCCGCTCCAGCACCCTTTCCAGATAGTCGGGCTGATCGAGGCGCTCGGCGGTGCCCGGCGTGTAGACGAACGTCGGTGCCACGGCGTTCACGGTGACGCCTCTGGCCGACCACTCCAAGGCCAGGACCTTGGTGAGCAGGTTCACGCCGCCCTTGCTCGCCGAGTACACGGCGTGGTCCCGAATGCCGACGATGCCGGCCTGGGAGCTCATGTTGACGATGGCACCTCGTCCCTGTTCCAGCATGATGCGCCCCGCGGCCTGGTTGCAGAAGAACAGACCGCGCAGGTTCACGGCCATCATCTCGTCCCAGTCGGCCTCGGTGACCTCCTCGGCGGGATGGTTGGCGCCCAGCCCGGCATTCGCCACGAGCACGTCGACCGATCCCAGCTCGCCCCGGACCTGGTCGAACCCGGCCCGGACGCTGCCGACGTCCCGGACGTCCATCTCCACGGCAAGGGTGCGCCGATCTTCGAGGCCGGCGAGCGTCTCGTCGAGGGCGGCGCGGTCGCGAGCTGCCGCCGCCACGTCGGCGCCGGCTGCGGCGAGCGCCGTGACCAGACCTCGACCGATGCCCCGGCTGGCGCCGGTGACCACGGCGACGCGGCCATCGAGGGAGAACTGTGGTGGCGGCATGGGTGGCGTGGCCATCTCAGGAGTGTGGCAGGTGAGGCGGTGTGGGGGATGGCCGTTGCCTGAGAGTCCGGGCATGATGGATGCATGACAACCGGGCTCGGGCGGCTCCTGATCGCCCTCGTCGCCGTGGGGCTGTTCGTCGCGGTGCTTGCGATCGGCGGGTGGCGTGGGGCGCAGACGGAGACGGTGGCCGACCCGTCCGGGGCCATCACCACCACGCCGGGTACGACGAACGGCGGGCCGGAACTCACCGTCGCCACATCACCACCGGAGCCAGTGCCGGGATGGGCGGAGTTGGCGGCCGGAACACTGTCGTCGCGCACGGGGCAGACGGCGGTCTGGACCGGAAGCGAACTCCTGGTGTGGGGTGGGTTCAGCATCAACGGCCTCACGGACGACGGCGGCATCTTCGCTCTCTCAGACGGCGTCGGGTCTTGGAGGGACATTGCGGCAGCCCCGATCACCGGCACCCGCACTCCGGCGACCGTGTGGACCGGCGATGAGCTCTTCGTGTTCACCGGTGCCGCCGCGATGTACCAGCCGGCTACGGACCTCTGGCGGCAGCTCGCCTATCCGGGGGTGACCCCGTCGCATCCGCTCGCTGCGGCGTGGACCGGTTCCGAGATCGTGGTCATCGGTTACGAGGTGCACCCACCCGAGGCCTCCGATGCGCTCTTTGCCACCGCGTACGGCCCGAGGGGTGAGTGCTGTCGTCCGCTCCCGCCACCTCCCATCCACGTCACGTACGGTCAGGCCGTCTGGACCGGGGAACACGTCCTGCTCGTGGGTGGCTTCGCTCCGGACGATATCGCCATGCTGGCGGCATATGACCCTGTGGCGGCGACGTGGTTGGAGCTGGAGCCGCCGCCCCTCTCCGGGGCCGATCGCTTGGCGGCGACATGGACCGGCGACCGCCTGGTCGTGGTCGATCGGCACCTGGACTCGGCGGCGTGGACCCCCGAGGACGGGTGGCGCGCCCTGGGCCGAGCCCCGATCGAGCCCGCCGGCTGCTTCCCCCAGACGGCCGCAGCCGACGGACGGGTCTTCTTGTGGTACTGCCGCCAGGCTGCGGTCCTCGACGGCGGCACCTGGGTCCCGGTGCAGGTGCCTGCGATGGATCCACATGCGGTCTCCACCAGTTGTCGACCCGAGCCCGCCGGTGGTGAGATCCTCATGTGGTGCGGCAACGGTGACGGCGCAGCACCGTTCTTCTGGCGGTTCGATCCGCTCGTCGTGGCGCAGGCCGGTTGATCCTGAGACGCGAGTGAGGCAGGCAACCCTGTCGCCGGTCCGAGGGGCCATCCTTCCGTTGTCTCCAAGAGCCGCAGGTGGCTCTCGGTGGGGGGGGGGCCCAATCGGGCCGCCCCCCGTCACCTCACAAGGCGTCGACTCCCATCTCCCCGGTGCGGATCCGAATGGCGCGGTCCACCGGCGACACCCAGATCTTGCCGTCGCCGACCTCACCGACGCCTGCCGCCTTGCGGATGGACTCGGTGAGGCGGTCGACCTCGTCGAACTCGACCAGGATCTCGACTTTCACTTTCGGGATGAAGTCGACTTCGTACTCGGCTCCCCGGTAGGTCTCGGAGTGGCCGCCCTGCCGGCCGAAGCCCTGAACCTCCGAGACGGTCATGCCGGATACTCCGGCGTCCTTCACGGCATCCTTCACCGCTTCCAACATGTGCGGCTTGATGACCGCAGTGATCAGATTCAGCATGTCGTGCTCCCTTCAGACCTTGGCGTGGGTCGGCGGCGCGGCCGCGACCCCGGTGCGAGGCGTCGCACCGATGTGCGTGTCGTGGCCGTAGCCGGGAGAGCCATGCTCTTCGACGTCGAGACCGGCCATCTCCTCCTCGGGGCTGCATCGCAGGCCGAGGAACTTGTCGATCGCGTAGAACAGTGCGCCGGCGGCGAGGACGATGAAGACGAAGTGCACTACGACGAAGATGAGCTGAGTCCACAGCTGGTCGAGCCCGCCGCCGTAGAAGAGTCCGGCATCCTCGCGGCCCAGGAACGCGTCGTCGTACTTGGCGAAGAAGGCAATGGACAAGGTTCCGAACGTGCCGACGACGCCGTGGACGGAGATGGCACCGACGGGGTCGTCGATGCGCAAGCGATCGAACAGCCGCACGGAGTAGACGACGATCACGCCGCCGATGGCGCCGATCACCACCGATGCCCAGGTCTCGACGGTGCCAACCGGCGCGGTGATGGCGACCAGCCCGGCCAGAAGACCATTGGCGGCAATCGACACGTCCGGCTTGCCGTCGATCCTCCAGCTGACCGCCATGGCGGCGACGGCACCGGCCGCAGCGGCCAGGAGCGTCTTGAGGGCGATCGGCATGACGAACTCGTCGGCGGCAAGCTCTGAGCCCGGATTGAACCCGAACCAGCCGATGAACAGGATCATTGCGCCGAGCACCACCAGGGGGATCGAGTGCCCGGGAATGGCGCGTGGCTTGCCGTCCTTGCCGTACCGGCCCAGCCGGGGACCGAGCGCGATCGCTCCCATCATTGCCGCCCAACCGCCCGTGGCATGCACGATCGTCGATCCGGCGAAGTCGGAGAACGGGAACTCGAGCTGCGCGAGCCATCCGCCGCCCCACGTCCAGCGGAGCACGACCGGGTAGATCAACGCGGTGATGAAGAAGCTGTACACGAAATAGCTCTTGAACTTCGTACGTTCTGCCATGGCGCCGGACACAATCGTCGCCGCCGTGGCCGCGAACGCGGCCTGGAAGAAGAAGAACGTCGACGGGAGCAAGCCGTCGGCGGAGGTGTCTTCGACGCCGGCGATCCCGAAGTCGAAACCGAACCACCCTCCCAGCAGCTCATCGCCCCCGAACGCGATCCCGAAGCCGACGAGTGCGAAGGCCAACACGCCGGCCGACATGTCCATCAGGTTCTTCATCATGATGTTCGACACGTTCTTGGCACGTGTCAGCCCCGCTTCGACCAATGCGAAACCGGCCTGCATGAAGAACACCAGGACACCGGCGATGAAGATGAACAGGTTGTCCAAGACGAACTGCGAGGCCGGGGCCAGCTCCTCCTGCGCCAATGCCGGATTGGCCAACACGACCACGAGCATCGCGGCGAGCACCCCGCCTGTGAGTAGTTTCCGTTTCACGCTGAGCTCCTCTAGGTGAGTGAGCGGGCAACGTAAGGCGTGCATGTTTCCCGTCGGTGAGGGCGTCGTTACGGCAATCGCTCATGTTCCTTACGCAAACCTGAACGTTCTCTTGCGCCGGCGCCCTCGTCCAGGTGGTGCCCCGCTCAGGTGTGCGGCGTGTCGAGTACGAACCCGCGGGACCGCACGGTGGTGATGCGCAGCCCCAGTGGCGCCAGCCGGCGACGGAGCCGGAGCACGTGAACGTCCACGGTGTTGGGTCGTGCGTCGCCCGCGGGCCAGCCCTGTTCGCGCAGTTCTTCACGAGTCACCACCGCTCCGAGATTCTCGACCAGGCAGCGCATCAGCCTCGTCTGCAGTGGAGTGAGGACCGCGGTTGCACCGAGGAAGCTGATGAGTCCGGTGTCATCGACGGTGGGCTGGTGGTTCTCGGCGATTCTCGCCAACAGTGTTCGGACACGGGCTCGGACGTCGACGTCGGCGACCGGAAGGCGCACCCAATCTTCGAGGGTGTCGTCGCACACGGGCGGAGCGGCGCCGGGCTCCACCAAGAGAAGCCGCGGGCGCCGCCGGGTGGCGAGCTGTGACCGCTTGTCTGCCTCTGCCGGCCAGCGTACGAGCGCGATGTCCATGCGGAGCACCGTATGGGCATCTCGTTTCGTCAGTGTTACAGCAGGGTGAATCCGAGGTCCTCGGCGGCTGGCCGCCCTGCCGGCCCCACCTGGCTGATCTCAGTCGCCGGCGATCGGCAGCCGGACCGTGAACACCGTGCCCGCATCGTCGGAGCGCACCGACAGGTCACCGTGGTGTTTGCGGGCGACGATGTCGTAGCTGATGTCGAGCCCGAGGCCCGTGCCCGAGCCCGGTGGCTTGGTGGTGAAGAACGGGTCGAACACCTGCTCGATGATGTCGCCCGGAATGCCGGGCCCGTTGTCGGCCACCTCCACCACCACCTCGCCGCCTTCGGGGCGGGTGCGAATCGTGATCTCCGGGGTGGGCCGGTCGTCGAGTGCATCGGCGGCGTTGTCGATGAGGTTGGTCCAGACCTGATTGAGCTCGGCGCCGTGGGCCATGAGCCGCGGCAGATCCGGGTCGTAGTCACGTACCACCCGGATCGGCTGCAACTTGGAGCGCAGCAGGAGCAGTGTCGAATCGATCCCCTCGTGGATGTCAACCTCCTGGAGTGGGCCCCGGTCCAGGTAGGTGTAGGACTTGAGGGCCGACACGATGGCCGTCATCCGTTGCGCGGTGCCGGCGATCTCGGACGTGAGGGCCTGCGCTTCGCTGTTGGCGGCCACCCACGCGATCGCGGCCGCCAGCTCCGAGCTCTCGAGCACCGCAGCGACTTCGTCGAGCTGCTCTCGACCAAGGCCTGCCTCGACGAGATCGGGAGCGAGGGTCCACGGATCCGGCACGTGGTGGGCATCGAGCCATGCGGCGATGTCCTCGGCGAGATCGCTCTTGCCCACCGCCGTCAGCTCGAACGACGGCTTGCCGCGCAGCGCCGCCAGCCGCTCCCGGACTTCCGGAGCCACGTGCGCCACCGTGGTGCTGGTCTCGGCGACTCGTTCCAGCGCTCCCGCCAGCCGCTGGGCGGCCCTTTCGATGGCGGCTGCCGGGTTGTTCAACTCGTGGGCGACGCCGGCGGTCAGCGTGCCGAGCTGTGCCAGCCGCTCGGAGGAACGCAGCCTGATCTGATTCTGTCGCATCCGCTGCAACACGGTGGCCAGCATGCGGCGCGCCAGCCCCGGCTCGTCCAGCAGCGCCAGGAAGTCGTCTCTTGCGATGGCGAGGAGTGTGGTGTCCTCGGTGGCTCGGATGGTCGCGGTACGGGGGCCCGACTCCAGCAGCGCCATCTCGCCGATGAGCGCCCCGGGACCCTCCACGGCGAGCGACAGCTGCCGGCCGTCGGAGAACCGCAAAACCTCCACCTCGCCTTTCTCGACGATGTAGGCCGCGTCGCCGGTGTCACCCTCGGAGAAGAGCACGTCGTTCGCAGCCACCGTGACGGTCGAGGCGCTCGCCACCAGCGCCTCGAGCTGTTCCCTCGGCAGCGCCGAGAAGATGGCGATGTCGGCGAGGTCCATCAGACCGTCTTGAGGTACTGGTGGACGAGATGCACGGCCATCGCTCCGCTGCCGACGGCCGAGGCGACCCGCGCCATGGATCCCTGGCGAACATCGCCGGCGGCGAACACGCCCGGCACGCTCGTCTCGAGGTAGAAGGGGTCGCGCTGCAGCGTCCATCCGCGGGGCCGCTTCCCATCCACGATGAGGTCCTGCCCGGTGGGGAGGTAGCCGTTGGTCCTGCGCTCGACGACGCCTTCGAGGAAGTCGGTGTGGGGTTTGGCGCCGATGAAGATGAAGAGTGCAGCCGCTTTCGCCTCGCTGGTCTCTTCCGTGTCGCGGTTGATCACCGTGATGGTCTCGAGGCGTTGGTCGCCGCCGACGGCGGTGACCTCGGCGCGCAGCCACACGTCGATGTTCTCGGTGCCGTCGATCTGATCGATCAGGTACTGCGACATGCTCCCGGCCAGGCTGGAGCCGCGAACGAGCATCGTCACCTGCGAGGCGTACCGGGCGAACAACATGGCGCCTTGTCCGGCCGAGTTGGCGCCGCCCACCACGAACACCGGCTGCCCTCGGAAGTTCGGGGCTTCGCTGAGGGCGGCGCCGTAGTACACGCCGGCGCCGGTCAGCTGGTCGATGCCGGGCACCTCGAGGCGGCGCACGTCGACGCCGGTGGCGATGACGATCGCCTTGGCGCTGAGCTCGGAGCCGTCGTCCAGCTCGACGATCCGATAGGGATCCTCCACCCGAAGTCCGGTGACCGTGCGGGTGGTGATGATCTCCGTTCCGAAGCGAAGTGCCTGGTCGGTGGCTCGCTTGGCGAGGTCGGCGCCGGAGAGGCCCTTGGGGAATCCGAGGTAGTTCTCGATGCGCGAGCTGGTCCCCGCCTGTCCTCCCGTGGCCTCGCGTTCGATCATCACCGTGCGGAGACCCTCAGACGACCCGTACACGGCTGCGCCGAGCCCCGCCGGCCCGCCGCCGACGATGATGAGGTCGTAGACGGGTTGGGTGGCATGGGTCTGGAGGCCGACCTTCTCGGCGAGCCCTTCGAGGTCAGGGTCGACCAGCACGTCACCGTCCGGGAAGAAGATCACCGGGAGTCGACGATCGCCGTGGGCCTCCACCATGGCGAGCGCGGCCGAATCCTTTTCGATGTCGAGCCACTGGTAGGGAATGCGATTGCGG
>JBFGCM010000103.1:0-12147 GCA_041581135.1 Acidimicrobiia bacterium | reverse complement strand
TTCGAACATGCGCATGGCCCGGCTCACGTCGCGGGTGTAGACGTAGGCGGCGAGCCCGTAGATCGTGTCGTTGGCGCGGGCGAGGACCTCGTCCTCGTCGTCGAAGGCGATGATCGGCGCCACCGGGCCAAAGGTCTCGTGGCGGTAGATGTCCATGTCCTCGGTGACGGCGCCGAGCACCGTCGGCGCGTAGAACAGGCCCTGGTCGAGGCCGTCCTCGGTGAGGCGTCGGCCCCCGGCGACGAGGTCGGCCCCCTTGGCGACGGCGTCCTGCACCTGACCGTCGACCTTGGAGAGGCCGGCTTCGTCCACGAGCGGCCCCACGCTGACACCCTCCTCGAGACCGTTGCCGGCGCGCATCTTGCCCACCCGATCGGCCATCACCTGGGTGAAGTCGTCGACGGCGGAGCGGTGCACGAACATCCGGTTGGGGCTGATGCAGGCCTGGCCCGTGTTGAGGAACTTGACCAACGAGGCGCCTTTGGCGGCGTGGCTCGGATCGGCGTCGGGGAACACGATGAACGGGGCGTGGCCCCCGAGCTCCAGCGACACCCGCTTGATCTGCTCAGCCGCACCCCGGGCCAGCAGCCGCCCCACCTCGGTGGAGCCGGTGAAGGTGATCTTGGCGATACGCGGATCGGTGGTGAAGGCCTCCCCCACCGGCACCGGATCCTTGGTCGTAACCAGGTTGATCACGCCCGGCGGCACGCCGGCCTCTTCGAGGATGCGGAACACCTCCATGGCGATGAGCGGAGTCTGCTCGGCGGGCTTGAGCACGATCGTGCAGCCGGCGGCGATGGCCGGCGCCACCTTGCGGGTCACCATCGATATCGGGTAGTTCCACGGCGTGATGGCGCCGACGACACCGACGGGTTGCCGCAACACCATGAACCGCTGATCGGCCCGAGGCGACGGGACGATCTGGCCGTACACGCGCTTGGCCTCTTCTGCGAACCACAGGAAGAAGTCAGCTGCGTACTGCACCTCGAAACGAGACGCCTTGAGCGGCTTGCCCTGTTCCTCGGTGAGCAGCTTGGCGAGGATTTCCTTGCGCTCCATCATCAGGTCGTAGGCTCGGTAGAGCACGGCGGACCGCTGGTACGCAGTCAGCGCCTCCCATTTCGGGAAGGCCGCCGTGGCTGCGGCGATTGCATCGTCGAGATCCTGAATCGAGGCGTCCGGCACGGCGGCGATGACCTCCCCGGTGGCCGGGTTCGTGACATCGAACGTCGCTTCGGTCTCGCGCCATTCGCCATTGATGAACACGGGGCTGCTCCCTTGGTGGCCGACGACGGAGGTTACCGTCACCGCCGCAACGATGGCCACGTCGACCGGCCGACTCCGACCACATCGCCGGACGGCATTGCGGGCTCGCGGTCGGCCTAATATCCGCACGCCTCCAACCATCCGGACACCACATGAAGATCCTCTTCGCCGACGCGTTCGACCAGACCCATCTGCAGGCGATCCGCGGCATGGGCCACGAATGCGACTACCTACCTGCCACCACTGCCGATGATCTGCCCGAGCTGATCCACGGCTACGAGGGCTTGGTGGTTCGCAGCACGAAGGTCACCGCAGAAACGATCGACGCCGGCGATCACCTTGCGTTGATCATCCGGGCCGGGGCCGGTACGAACACGATCGATGTCCAGGCGGCGGCAGAAGTCGGCATCTACGTGTGCAATGTGCCCGGGCAGAACGCACTGGCCGTCGCCGAGCTCGCCTTCGGGCTCATCGCCGCCATCGATCGCAACATCCCCGACAACGTCATCGACCTGCGGGCCGGCATCTGGCGGAAGAAGCACTTCTCCCAGGCGATCGGACTCTACGGCCGCGTGCTGGGCATCGTCGGCATCGGTGACATCGGCCTCGCCCTCGCCTCCCGCGCCAAGGCCTTCGGCATGGACGTCTACGCCATCCGCAAGCCCAACCGGGACCCGGAGACGTTGCGCCGGATCGAGGAGCTCGGCATCCATCTGGTTGCCGACATCCACCTCCTCGCTCGCCAGTGCGACATCCTGTCGTTCCATGTACCTCTCAACGAGGCCACCAGCGAGATGATCGACCGCGACCTCCTGGCAGAGATGAAGCCCGGGGCCGTGATCATCAACACCTCACGAGGCGAGATCGTGGACGAAAAGGCACTGATCGAGGCGATGGACGAGAAGGGCATCCGGGCCGGTCTCGATGTGTTCAAAGACGAACCTGCGGCCGGCGAGGGCACGTTCACCAGCGCGCTGGCCCGGCATCCCAACGTCTACGGCACGCACCACATCGGTGCCTCTACCGACCAGGCACAGCGGGCCATCGCCGCCGGGGTGCAGCGCATCCTCCAGTTCTACTCGGAGGGCACGGTGCTTCACTGCGTGAACATGGCGGATCCGCACCTGGGTGCCACCACCATCGCGGTACGCCACTACGACCGTGTCGGAGTGCTCTCTCAGGTGTTCGACGTGCTCAAGGACGCGCAGATCAACGTCGAGCAGATGGAGAACGCCGTCTTCGCCGGTGCGAATGCCGCGGTGGCCACCATCGACCTGCGGGGCGACTACACCCGTGCGGTGCACGAAGCGCTCGAGGCCATCAAAGAGGTCCTCGCCGTCACGGTGATCAGGTGAGGGCGCACAACTTCGGCGCCGGGCCATGCACCCTGCCTCTGCCCGTCCTAGAGGAGGCACAGGCAGAGTTCGTCGACTTCCGCGGAGCGGGCATGTCCCTCATCGAGATGAGCCACCGCTCCGCCGCGTACGACGCCGTCCACGAGGAGACCACGGCCTTGGTCCGGAGTGTCTTCGGTGTTCCCGACGACTTCGACGTGCTGTTCCTACAGGGCGGAGCAACCCTCCAGTTCGCCATGGTGCCGATGAACCTGCTCGCCGAAGCTCAGCGGGGCGGTTATGTCGCCAGCGGCAGTTGGGGCACCAAGGCCATTGCCGATGCGGGCCACCATGGTGACGTCTACACCGCCTGGGACGGCGAGCCTCACGGCTACGCCCGCATGCCGAGCACCGACGAGATCGAACTCCGGCCCGGCACCCGATACCTGCACGTCACCAGCAACGAGACCATCGGCGGTATCCGCATGGTCGAGTGGCCTGACGTCGACGTGCCGCTGGTGGCCGACATGTCATCGGACTACGTGAGCCGCCCCATCCCGTGGGAGCGCTTCGACGTGGTGTACGGCGGCGCCCAGAAGAACCTGGGTCCGGCAGGGACAACCCTCGTGTTCGTGCGCCGATCAGTCCTCGAGCACACCCACCGCGACCTCGCGTCGTACCTGCGGTACGACGTCCATGCCGATGCGCGGTCGTTGATGAACACGCCGCCCGTGTTCGCCATCTGGATGATGGGCAAGGTGATGGCGTGGATGAAGGCCGAGGGTGGGTTGGCGGCCATGGAGGCACACGCCGCCGAGAAGTCGGGCGCGGTGTACCAAGCGATCGATCAGAGCGACGGGTTCTATCGCTCCCCTGTCGAGCCCCGAGACCGATCCCACATGAACGTGGTGTTCCGGCTGCCTACCCCCGAGCTCGAAGCGGTCTTCCTGAAGGAAGCCGCCTCGCGCCACCTCGTCGGGCTCAAGGGACATCGCAGCGTCGGCGGCATTCGCGCCAGCCTCTACAACGCCTTGCCGATGGACGCGGTCGACGCATTGACCGACCACATGGCCGAGTTCCGCGCCGCACACGGATGAACCGGCGGTGAGCCTCATCCGCCCCATCGCCGCCTACGTCACCAAGCCCGAGCACGTGCACTCGGTGGTGGCACCCCCGCTCGGATCCATCTCCCCTGATGAATGGGACCAGTACGCCACCACCAATCCGCTGAGCTACCTCCAGGTGATGCGATCGGCCATCGATGCCTCGGGCGACCGCGACCAGCTGCTCGCAGCGGGCGCCGCCAAGCTCCAAGAGCTGATGGAGGCGGACGTCTTCACCTACCACCCCAGCCCCGTCTACCTCGTGTATCGGCTGTCCAGCCCCAACCACACCAAGCTGGGACTCATCGCCGACGTCGCCGTGGCCGGCTACGACGACGGGCGGGTGCTGCGCCACGAGGACACACTGAAGGACGTCGAACAGCACATCGCCGACCACCACGCCGCAGTCGGTGCGTCGTCCAACCCGGTGGCGCTCGCCCATTCCAACGATCGGCGCATCGCCGACTTGCTGCGCCGCTTCTCCGACCGCAAGCCCGCAGATGTCACCGCCGCTTCCCCCGACGGGCTCACCCAGAGCGTCTGGGTGATCGACGATCCGGCCGAGGTTGCCGTGATCGACGAGGCCTACGAGGAGCACCAGCGGCTGTACATCACCGACGGGCACCATCGCACCGCGGCTGCCTCCCGGTTGGCGGCCGCAGCTCGAGCCGCCGATCCGGGGCTGCAAGAAGATTCAGACAGCCAGTACGTGCTGGCCGCGCTCTTCGCAGAGGACCAGGTGGACGTGCGTGCGTACAACCGGTGCGTGTCGGACCTCGGCGACCTCACCCCGGATCAGCTGGTGACGCGCATCGCCGAACGCTTCGAGATCGAGGAGATCGACGAACCGGAGATCCCGCATCGAAAAGGCCAGATCGGGATGACGGTCCAAGGACGGTGGTATCGGATCCGGGTGCCCGAGGCGCTGCGGGGTGAGAATCCCTACGACTCGTTGGACGTGACCATCCTCCAGCAGCACATCCTGGCGCCGCTGCTCGGGGTGACCGATCCGTCCACCGACCATCGCCTCCACTTCATCGGCAGCCACCTCGGCCCGCACGCACTCGGCCGCAGTGACTGTGCCGTTGGCTTCGCCCTGTACCCCACCTCGATCGCCGAAGTGATGGCCGTGGCCGACGCCCACGAGATCATGCCGCCGAAGTCCACTTGGTTCGAGCCAAAGCCCCGAGCCGGCCTCGTGGTGCGACCGATCGAGAGTTGAGTCCCGGCTGCGGCGCCCCGCCGGCAACCACCTCGTAGGATTCGGGGGAAGAAGCTGCCCCGGCCCGAGGACGGATGATGCTCACACCCTTCGTGAACGAACCCCCCACCGACTTCTCCGACCCCGATGTCTCTGCCGCGTTCCAAGCGGCCGTCGAGCGACTGCGCGCCGACGGTGACCGCCACTGGCCCCTCGTCATCGGCGGTGTGGGCATCGACACCGAGACCACGATCACCAGCATCAATCCGGCCAAGCCATCCGAGGTGCTGGGGACGACAGCTTCCGCCGATGCTGCGATGGCCGACAGGGCACTCGATGCCGCCTGGGAGGCCTTCCCGGCGTGGGCGGCGACCCCTGCCGACGAGCGAGCCGAGCTCGTGGTCGCCATCGCCCAGGTGATGCGTGACCGCAAGTACGACTTCCTCGCCATGCTCGCCCTGGAAGCATCGAAGAACGGCCCCGAGGCGGACGGCGACTTCGCCGAAGCGCTCGACTTCTGCGAGTACTACGCACGGTCGGCCATCGAGGCGGCGCAGCCTGTGTTGGACGACGGCCGCAATGTCACCCGCCTCATCCCGCTCGGCGCCGGCGTCGTGATCCCGCCGTGGAACTTCCCGGTCGCCATCGCAGTCGGCATGACCATCGGACCGGTCGCCGCCGGCAACACGGTGGTGCTGAAGCCTGCCAGCAACACGCCGCTGCTGAGCGCGATGTTCGTACAGGCAGCCCATGATGCTGGGCTGCCGCCAGGGGTGATCAACCACCTCCCCGGCCCAGGGGGCGCGGTGGGCGAGGCGCTCGTCACCAGCCCCAAGACCCGTTTCGTGAACTTCACAGGGTCGCGCGACGTCGGCGTGGGAATCAGCGAAGAGGCCGGCAAAGTGCGACCCGGCCAGAAGTGGATCAAGCGCGCCTACATGGAGATGGGCGGCAAGGACGCCCTCATCGTCGACGAGACCGCCGATCTCGATGCCGCCGCGGCGGCCGCCGTCGGCTCCGCATTCGGGTACCAGGGCCAGAAGTGCTCGGCGCTGTCCCGTCTCATCGTCCTGGACGAGGTCCACGACACGGTGGTCGATCGGGTGATCGAGAAGACCAAGGCGTTGACCATCGGACCTCCCGACCAGGGCAGCGACGTGTGCGCGGTGATCAGCGAAGCCCAGTACAACGACATCTTGCGCGAGATCGAGTCGGGGAAGCAGGAAGCCAAGCTGGTGTACGGCGGCGAGCCGCTCGACGGCGAGGGCTACTACATCCAGCCGACGATCTTCACCGAGGTGCAGCCCGACCACCGGCTCGCCCAACACGAGATCTTCGGGCCGGTGCTCAGCGTGATCCGTGCCCGCGACTTCGACCACGCCATCGAGATCGCCAACGGCACAGACTACGGCCTCACCGGTGGTCTCTTCAGCACCGATCCCGAGCGCATCGAGCGCGCCGAAGCGGAGTTCTTCGTGGGCAACCTGTACCTGAACGGCAAGATCACCGGCGCCTTGGTCGGCCAGCAGCCGTTCGGTGGCTTCAACATGTCGGGCACCAACTCCAAGGCCGGCGGTCCTGACTACGTGAAGCTCTTCATGCAGGCCAAGACGGTGGCGGACCGCGGGTCGTGACCAAGCGGCACCCCGTCACCGGCGTCATCCTCGCCGGCGGCGCATCGAAGCGCATGGGTCGCGACAAGGCGTTCGTCGAGGTGGCGGGCGCCCCGATGTATGAGCACGTGGCGGCGGCCCTACTCGAGGCGACCGGCCGGGTGCTGGCCGTGGGTCGAACCGAGGCGCTGCCCGGCCTGGAGACGATTCCCGACGAGCCCGGTGCCACCCGAGGACCATTGGCCGGTCTGGTGGCGGCCTTCGGCCACCTCGACACGGACGTGCTGCTGGTGGCGGTAGACCAGCCGTGGCTCAGGGTGGAGACGCTGCGCGGGGTCGTCGGGCTCCTCGATGACGACCCGGTGGTGCCATTCGATCATGGTTCCCGGCAGGTGACCTGCGCGGTGTATCCGGCAGAGATCGAGGAGGCGGCACGCAAGGAGCTGCGCGAGGGAGGCTCGATTCAGTCGCTCCTCGACGTGGCGCCGCCACGGGTGGTGAGCGAGGCGGAGTGGAAGGCGTGGGGCGAAGACGGACGCAGCTGGTTCAGTGCCGATACGGAAGAGGCGCTGGCGGAAGGAGAGACGAGCTACGGCTCGCCGTGACGGCGGGTCCCGGCGAACATTCGGACGCGACCGCAACGACGCATCGGTCTGGGGCCGTCCACGCCGGAAGACGATCATCCGACGCTGCGTCCTCGAGTGCGGGGTTGCCCCCTACCATCGCCCCATGTCATCCAGCACGCCTCGACACATCACCCGAGTCTCCACGAACGGCCGCACCCAGGTGGACGATCAGCTGGTCACGGAGGCGCCGATGGAAATCCGCCTCGGCGGGACTCCATTGGCGGTGCTGATGCGGACGCCCGGGCACGAAGAGGACCTGGCCCTAGGCTTCGCCATCACCGAAGGCATTGTGCTTCGGCCCGACGAGCTCGTCGCGGTGCAACCCGTCCCGGAAGCCGACGATGACGATCGCTGGGAGCTGGTGACCGCGCCGGGGGTGACGATCGATCCCACGCGGTTTCAGCGCAACGTCTACACGTCGTCGTCGTGTGGCGTCTGCGGGAAAGCCTCCATCGACGCCGTGCGGGTGGCGGCTCCCCCGCCGCCACGGGGCCCCGTGGTGACCGCGGCGACCCTGCTGACGCTTCCCGACGCCATGCGGTCGGCCCAGGACACCTTCGACGCCACGGGCGGCATCCACGCCGCCGCCGCCTTCAGCCCGGACGGCGAACTGTTGGCGATCCGCGAGGACATCGGTCGTCACAACGCCGTCGACAAGCTCGTCGGCGGGCTCGCCCGTCTGCGCTGGCCGCTCCAACCGATGGTCCTCGTGGTGTCGGGCCGAGTGTCGTTTGAGATGGTGCAGAAAGCCGCAGTCGCCGGCATCCCCATTGTGTGCGGCGTCTCAGCGGCATCGTCACTGGCCGTCGAACTCGGCGAGGAGCTGGGCCTCACCGTGGCGGGGTTCCTCCGTCCCGACGGGTTCAACGTGTACTGCGGTCAGGCACGAGTGGATTGAGAGCCGGCCGACGGTAACCTCCGCGCCCATGCGCGCTCTCATCATCACGCTCTTCGCCGCAGCCTTCATCACCCTTCTCGCCAGCACCGCAGCCGCCGCCGAACCCGACCCGTCGTTGGAGGTGGTCGGCACCGGCTTCAGCACGCCGATCTTCATCGACGCCCCAGCCGGGGATGATCGACTGTTCGTGGTGCAGAAGGGCGGCACGATCAAGGTGGTCGACGGCGGCGCGGTCTCCAACTTCCTCACCATCTCGGTCAGCGGTGGATCCGAGCAGGGCCTGCTCGGCATGGCGTTCCACCCCGACTACGCCTCCAACGGTCGGTTCTTCGTGCACTACACCGACGGTGCCGGCGACAACCGGATCGTCGAGTATGCCGTGTCCGCCGACCCCAACGTCGCCTCGACGACCCCGGTGCGCACCATTGCCACCGTCGACCAGCCGTACAGCAATCACAACGGCGGCATGATGGAGTTCGGACCCGACGGCAAGCTCTACGTGGGGATCGGCGACGGTGGCAGCGGCGGCGACCCACTGGAGCACGGCCAGAACCCACACACCCGGCTCGGCGCCATCCTCCGCTTCGACGTCGACATCGCCTCGCCGTACCTGCCGTCCGACAACCCCTTCGCATCCGGCGTGTCCGGCGACGAAGCGGTGTGGCAGTACGGCCTCCGCAACCCGTGGCGATTCGCCCACGATCCGGTCACCGGGGAGCTCTACATCGGTGACGTCGGCCAGAACACCCGCGAGGAGGTGACCGTGACGCCGGCCGGCGTGGGTGGACTCGACCTCGGTTGGAACACATTCGAGGGCACGTTCTGTCACGAGCCGCACCCCAGCACGGGCTGCAGCACCGCGGGCACCGTGCTCCCCACCATCGAGTACAGCCACACCAGCGGGTGCTCGGGCTCGGTGACCGGGGGTTACGTCTATCGCGGTCGCGATTTCCCCGACCTGTACGGCCACTACTTCTACGCCGACTACTGCGACGGTTGGATCAAGAGCTTCCGGTACTCCGGCGGTGCCGTGGTGGAGACCCACAACTGGTCGTCGCGCTTCCCGTTCATCCAGGTGACGTCGTTCGGCACCGATGGTCGCGGTGAGCTGTACTTCACCAGCCTGGGCGGCACGCTGTATCGCATCGTCGGTACCCCGGGCCCGCGGACCACGCTCGGCAACTACAACGCAGGCACCCGCGCCGACATAGCCGAGATCCGCGACGACCGGTGGAAGGTCCGCACCAGCTCGGGCATCGCGTTCAACTACCAGGATTGGGGCGCGGTCCCGGCAGGCGCGCCCATCACCGACTTGCTCACGGGCGACTTCACCGGCGACGGCTGGCAGGACATCGCGGCGTATCGGGAGGGTGACGGCACCTGGACCGTATTCGCCTCGACAGGGGGCGGGTTCAATCCCTCCGTGTGGAAGACGTACAACACACCGGACGGCTGGCATTCGCACGTCGCCGGCGACTTCAACGGCGACGGCAAGGACGACGTGGCGTCTTTCCACCCCTCCAACGGCACGTGGTGGGTGTCCACCTCGACCGGGTCGTCGTTCACCACGGCGCTCTGGGCCGACTTCACCTCTGCGGCCGGCTGGGGCGACCAGCTGGTGGGAGACTTCAACGGCGACGGCCGCGACGACATCGCCAACTACCACCCGTCCTACGGCACCTGGTGGACTTCTGTCTCCACCGGCAGCGGGTTCGCCACCGGTCTGTGGGAGGTCTTCAGCACCAAGGCCGGCTGGGAGACCCATCTCGTGGGCGATTTCGACGGTGACGGTTCTGACGATGTCACCTCGTTCCATCCCTCCAATGGCACCTGGTGGACGTCGATCTCGGAGGGAACCGGCTTCAGCACGTCGCTGTGGGCCGACTACGTGACGGCCTCGGGATGGGAAACCCATCTCGTCGGTGATTTCACCGGCGACGGCAAGGACGAGGTGACCTCGTTCCATCCGTCGAACGGCACCTGGTGGACCGCCGCCTCCGACGGATCCGGCTTCGACATCGGGCTATGGGCCGACTTCACCACCGCCACGGGATGGGACCAGCACATCGCCGCCGACTTCAACGGGGACGGCTCCGTCGACGTCGCCTCGCACTTCCCCGGCAACGACAGCTGGTGGGTGTCGACGTCGACCGGCAAGGCCTTCACGGTGACCCGCTGGGCGTGACGTCGGTCTGTGGCGTCAGGCGTCGTTGCCGGCACCCGGCGGAACGCCGCCGCCGGCACACAGCCTGAAGAAGCCTCGGGTGTTGAGCCGGTAGTCGAGCTCCTCACCGTCGGCACCGATGATCACCCAGTACCCGTCAACGAGTGCCTGGGTGTAGAACATGCCGGGCTCGGGGCATCCGAGGGAACCGTCGCTCCACGTGACACCGTCAGCCTTGATGACCTCGAGCTGCTCGATGGGTACCCCGGAGTGTGCCGCCGCCGCCTCCAACACGGGCGCCATCAGGTCGGCCGGCACCTCTCCGTAGCTGGGGGTCGTGGTCACGGGGGGAACCGTAGTCGGCGGGGGCGGCTGGGTGGTCGGTGCCGGCGCCGTTGTCGGCGGGGCGAACGGATCGTCCACCGGCCCCGCCGTTGGATCGCTTGGAGCGAGTGAGGTCGAAGTGGGCGCCTGTACCGTGGTGGGACCGCCGATTTCGGTCGGCGCCGTGCCACACGAAACCACCACCACCAGGCACGCCAGGGCCGCTGCTCCATGCCGCATGGTGACTCTCATGCCCTTGAGACGCTCCCGACCGCCGTTGGGTTCCGAGTATTCCAGTCTCGGCACGACATCGCACTGTGAACGGTCGTCCAGATCCGCGCTCGAGGCGGCGGGCCGGACTCCGGGCAACGACGCTGCGCCCCCAACCTCATTCATGAGGCCGGCGAATCGCGCCGTCCGATCAGGTCCGCCAGGAGCTTCGCATCCCGTGTCGCAGCCGCCGCCGCATCGTTGTTGAAGTAGCAGTATGCGTCGCCCTCGAACCCGACGAGCATCTCGGCCAGCTCGCGCAACCGTGACGGCCCGTACTCGCCGGCGTAGCGAGCCGCGGTGCCGTGCCGCCGCAAGTAGTTGAAGGGCGCCGTCACCCATTCGGGCGTATCGAGTCCGGCGAAGTCGCTGCCCACCAACGCGGCCGCGTGTGTTCGCAGCACTGCCTCGATCTCGTCGATGAACCATCGGGCGTCGCGGAACTCGACGGCAACCGGCACCTTCCTCGGAGCTGCAGCCAGGAAGCGGTCGAGTCGTCCGGCATCCGGCTGGAATCGCGGTGGCAGCTGTACGAGGAACACGCCCAGCTTCGCCCCGAACGGCTCGCACACTGCGGAGAGACGTTCCCAGCCGGCAGCGGGTTCGAGCAGCCGCTTGACGTGGGTCATGTACCGCGACACCTTCACGGCAAACCGGAAGTCATTCGGCACCGACTCCGCCCAGCGGGCAACGGTGTCCGGCTTCGGCAGCCCGTAGAAGAGGGAGTTGACCTCGACGGTGTCGAACCTATCGGCGTAGTACGTGAGCCACTCCCGCTGGGCGACACCGGCGGGGTAGAACTCGGGGCGCCAGTGTCGGTAGTTCCAGCCGCTGGACCCGATCCAGCAGCGGCTCATCGAAGCCCTGCCAGCACCCGGACGCGGGCGACGATCTCCTCGAGTCGGTGGTGATGGCTGCCCTGCCAGTAGAGCCGCCCGCAGTCGGCGCATTGAGTGATGCGATCGTGGGAGTGGCGCACCCGCGGCGGGAGGCGATCGGCGATCTGCTCCTTCTCGACCGCTCCGATCATCCCGTTGCACTCCATACACCGGGTGAACGGGGCGATGGCATCAGCGGCATCGAAGTAACGCACGACCTCAACGCATTGCGTGAGCGGATCGCTCGACCGGATGAAGTACCCGTGGCGAACGACCATCCGCTTCAGCAGCCCAAGGTCACGGGTCAGAAGCGCACGCGCTTCTCGAGCGGAGCGTGCGGCCAGCTCATCGTCGTCTGCGGCTGCCGGTTGCGTGGCATCGAAGCCGAGCAACCGGAGATATCGGCTCAGCGTCCCGAGATGGACGTCGAGCACGAACCGCGGCTCGGCGAGCAGAGGAATGTGGACGGC
>JBFGCM010000102.1:0-12292 GCA_041581135.1 Acidimicrobiia bacterium | reverse complement strand
GACCTCGACCGGCGAGGATGGCGATGGCCTGGTCGCGCCGGGTGGGGCGTTCCATCACTCCGTTACTCAGCAAGGGCCGGCTTGAAGCCGGGCCGCTCCGCCTCATAGCCGTCGATGTCTGCCTCGTGGTCCATTGTCAGCGCAATCGGGTCGAGCCCGTTGAGCAGGTTGTGCTTGGCGAAGGGATCGATCTCGAACGTGGCCTCGAAGCCCGGGGCGGTGACCGTCTGGTCCTCGAGGTCGATCGCCACCTTGGCCCGGGGCTGACTCTCCGCCATCTCGGTGAGCTGGATGACCTCGGCCTCGCTCAGCTCGACGGCGAGCAAGCCCATCTGGTAGCAGTTGCTGCGGAAGATGTCGCCGAACGACGGTGCGATGACAGCCTCGAAGCCCCAGTCCTCGATCGCCCACGGGGCATGCTCTCGGGACGAGCCGGATCCGAAGTTCGGCCCGGAGACGAGCACCTTGGCGTCTTGGTATTCGGGTCGGTTGAGCACGAAGTACGGATCGAGCTCGCCTCGCTCGTCCCGTGCCCAGTCGTAGAACAGGAACGGCCCGAAGCCGGAGCGCTCCACTCGCTTCAGGAACTGCTTGGGGATGATCTGGTCGGTGTCGACGTTGGCTCGGGGCAGAGGCGCCATGGTGCCGACGATGAGGCTGACCGGTTCCATCACAGATCCTCCCGGACGTCGACGAAGTGCCCGGCGATGGCGGCGGCTACTGCCATCTCGGGACTCACGAGGTGGGTGAGGCCGCCCCGGCCCTGCCGGCCCTCGAAGTTGCGGTTCGACGTGCTGGCGCACCGCTCGCCCGGTGCCAAGATGTCGGGGTTCATCCCCAGGCACATCGAGCACCCGGCGTCACGCCACTCGAAGCCGGCGTTCTTGAAGATCTCGTCGAGGCCCTCCTCCTCCGCCTGCAGCTTCACCAGCCCCGAGCCGGGCACGACCATGGCCTGCACCGTCGGGTGCACCTTGCGGCCCACGGCGATGCGGGCCGCCGCGCGCAGGTCCTCGATGCGGGCATTGGTGCACGAGCCGAGGAACACCCGGTCGATGGCGATCTCGGTGATGCGCATCCCCGGTTCGAGGTCCATGTACTCCAGGGCACGCTCGGCGGCGTTGCGTACGAGCGCATTCTCGAAGTCGTCGGGGTCGGGGATCACGTCGGTGACGGAGATGGCCTGGGCGGGGTTGGTGCCCCACGACACGAAGGGGGCCAGGTCACTGGCGTCGAGCTCCACCTCGTGGTCGAACTCCGCTCCCTCGTCGGTGGGCAACGACCGCCAGTACTCCAGTGCCTCCTCCCACTCGGCACCCTTGGGGGCGTGGGGCCGCCCCTCCAGGTACTCGAACGTGGTGTCGTCGGGGGCGATCATCCCGGCGCGGGCGCCACCCTCGATGGACATGTTGCAGATGGTCATCCGACCTTCCATCGACAGCGATCGGATCGCTTCGCCCCGGTACTCCAGCACGTAGCCCGTTCCCCCGTCGACGCCGATGTGGTTGATGATGCCGAGGATGATGTCCTTGGCGGTGACGCCACGGCCGAGGTGGCCGTCGACGGTGATGGCCATCTCCTTCGGCTTGTGCTGGGGGAGGGTCTGGGTGGCGAGCACGTGCTCGACCTGTGACGTCCCGATGCCGAACGCCAGCGCCCCGAACGCTCCGTGGGTGGACGTATGCGAGTCGCCGCACACGATGGTCATGCCGGGCTGGGTGAGGCCTTGCTCGGGGCCGATGACGTGCACGATGCCCTGGCGGGGGTCGTCCATGCCGTACAAGGTGATGCCGTGACGCTCGCAGTTGTGGATCAGGGTGTCGATCTGCTTCTTCGACAGCGGGTCCTTGATGCCGAGCTGACGCCCCTTGGTGGGGACGCCATGGTCGATGGTGGAGACGGTGAGGTCGGGGCGGCGCACGGCTCTGCCCGCCAGCTCCAGCGACTCGAAGGCCTGGGGCGAGGTGACCTCGTGCACCAGGTGCAGGTCGATGTACAGCAGGTCCGGCTCGCCGGGGGACGAGCGGATGACGTGAGCGCTCCAGACCTTGTCGATGATCGTGCGGGCCATCGGGGGTGTCCTCATCGAGGGGCGGAATACGGTAGCGCCTGCGTGGCCGACGCCGGTCGCCGCCGGGCCGAGACGTGACGGCCCCGGGATGCGGGGTATCGTCTCGCCGTGTTCCTGGTTGGCATGTTGTTGTCGGTGATGCTCACCGCCCCCTTCGGCGAGGCCAGCGCCGAGCTGTTCGAACCGGTGCCGGGCGACTTCACCGTGGAGCTACGGGTCGAGGTCGTGGACCCGGCGGTCACCGTGGTGGTGGCTCAGGTGGCGTTGCTGGACGGCCGCGTCATGCCGGTGGCACTCGCGGAGGTGGCACCAGGCCGGTGGGCGGGTGCGCTCACCCTCGCCCACATCGAGAATGCCCGCGTGGCGTTCGACGCGTTGGCTCCGGGTGCGGAGTCGGAGGTGTCGGCGGTGGTGTCTCTCATCGATCTGGGCGTTCCCGTCGAGATGTTCGTCGAGGAGGGCGAAGCCCCCACCGGGTCGGGCACGGATTCTTCGCCCTCGTGGCTGCGGGTGGGAGCGGTGGTGCTGGTGGGTCTCGCCGTGTTCGTGGGTACCCTCAGCGTGGGCTGGCGTCGCATCTCCCGCACGTGACCGGCCTCCCGGCGGCACCGGGCTCCGGTGCACGGCGCCTCGTGTGGACGGTGGTGGGTCTGATCGCCGTCTACAACCTCGTCGGCAACCTCCTCCTCCCCGCCTGGGCGTACGTGCCGGCGAACCTCGCCGCGCTGGCCGTCATCGGTGCCGTGGCTCGGCTGTCGGCGCCCGAGATGGGTCTGCGGCGGGATCGGGTCGGTGCCGGGCTTCGCCTCGGTCTGAAGGCTGCGCTGGCGATCGTGGTGGTGCTGGTCGTCGTCGCAGTGATTCCGCTCACCCGTGAGCTGCTGAGCGACGACCGGCTGCGGGGTGTCGGTCTGGTGGGCCTGGCCTACCACACCCTGCTCCGCATCCCGGTGGGCACGGCCGTGTTCGAAGAGGTGCTCTTTCGGGGAGTGCTGTTCGGCGCGCTCGCCCGCATGGCGTCCCGGAACGCCGCCCTGGTCGCCTCCTCCGCGCTCTTCGGGCTGTGGCACGTGCTGCCGACCCTCGACGCGCTCGAGACGAACGCCGCCGGCGATGTCGCCGAGTCCGGGCTCGGTCTGGTCGGTGCCGTCGTCGGCTCCGTCGTCGTCACCGCCCTCGCCGGTGCCGCCTTCGCCTGGCTGCGGGAACGGGCCGACTCGCTGGTCGCGCCCGTTGTGGCCCACGCCGCCCTCAACAGCACGGCATATGCCATTGGGTGGCTTCTCGTCGACCGGGGTTGGGCGTAGGCTCGACGCCGGCAGAGGAGGGAACCTGAGCGACGACCCTGTCGAAACGCCGCGGCGTAGCAGCGCGGACATCAAGCTCGGCGCCAACTACTGGCGGCTGTGGGTGGCGTCGGTGATCAGCAACATCGGCGACGGGGTAGCGCTCATCGCCTACCCGTGGTTGGCGTCGGCGGTGACCCGCGATCCGATCCTCATCGCGGCGGTCGCCGTGGTCCAGCGGTTGCCCTGGCTGGTGTTCACGTTGCCGGCCGGCGTCATCACCGATCGAGTGGACCGGCGCAAGATCATGATCAGCATGGACGTCGCCCGCTTTACGCTGACGATGGTGGTCGCCGCCACGGTGCTCCTGGCCCAGGCCGATCTTCCGTCCCCGGCGGAAGTGGCAGGCGGTATCGAGGTCGAGACGAACTGGATCGTGTACGGCGTGCTCATCGCGGCAACCTTGCTCTTCGGGTTCGCCGAGGTGCTGCGCGACAACTCGGCGCAGACGATTCTCCCCGCGATCGTGGAACCCGAGGCGCTGGAGAAGGCCAATGGCCGTCTGTGGGGAGCCGAGATGGTGGCCAACAGCTTCGTGGGGCCGCCCTTGGCGAGCGTGCTCATCGCCGCCGCCTTCGCCCTCCCGTTCTTCTTCGACGCCGGCACGTTCGCCGTGGCCGCGGCGCTCGTGTTTCTGCTCGTCGGTGAGTTCCGTACGAAACGGGAAGGCGCTCACGCCGAAGCGCGGATCGACTGGAGGGGCGAGATCGCCGAGGGGTTCGGTTGGCTGTGGCGTCACCCGTTGCTGCGGCCGATGGCGATCATCCTCGGCCTCCTCAACGGGCTCGGCATGGTGAGCTTCGCCACCTTCGTGCTGTTCGCCCAGGAGGTGCTCGGTATCGACGCGCTGGCCTTCGCGCTGCTGGGCACGGGCGGAGCCGTGGGCGGCATCCTCGGATCGGTGACGGCCTCGAAGATCAGTGAAACCCTCGGGAGCGGCACGTCGCTGTACGTCACGCTGCTCGCCGGAGTGGCCACTGCATTCGTCATCGGCATCAGCAACACGTGGCCGGTGGCGTGGGTGATGTTCGTGATCGGCACCTTCACTGCGGTGCTGTGGAACGTGATCACCGTGTCGCTGCGCCAAACCATCATTCCCGACCACCTGCTTGGGCGCGTGAACAGCGTGTATCGCTTCTTCGGGTGGGGGATGATGCCCATCGGTTCGGCCGTCGGCGGGGTGTTGGTGTCGGTGTCGGAGGACGTCTTCAACGATCGGATCTTCGCCCTCCGGATGCCGTGGTTCGTGCAGGCCGGCGCCTATCTCCTTCTGTTCTTCTACGCCGCGCCCCGGCTGACCACGGCCAAGCTCGAAGCCGCCCGCGCCGAAGGAATCGCCGCCAAGCAGGCCGCCGCCGGACCCGACGGTGCGGCCGACGACGCCATAGCGGAGGCGGGTGTCCAGGGTGCCCCGCCGCCCGTCGAGCAAGCCGACGACTGATACCCGGCCGCGATGTCGGCGAGCGAATAGGCTTCGAGGCGGAGGGACCGTTCATGCCGTTCCTGAAGCCGACCTCTGACGAGGAGCACAAGCACACACGGCTCCAGCAGGTGGGACCCAACGCGTTCCAGCTGATGGAGGGCTTCCGCTACAGGGAGCCGGGATCCACCGGCGAGCCGTACGTGGTGAACGCCCACGATCTGAATGCAGGCCCCAAGGGCAACAGCACCGACCTCGCCAGCGTGCCGCCCTTCCTGTGGTGGTTCGTCGCCAGCATCGGTCGCCAGACCCGACCCGCGGTGATGCACGATCAGCTCATCGGTGAGATCGACCGCACCGAGGCCGACCGGCTGTTCCGGGTGTCGCTGCGGGAGGTGAGGGTGTCGTGGCTCCGCCGCTGGCTGATGTGGGCGGCGGTGACGTTGGCCACCATGGCGAGCAAGTCCAAGCTGCAGCTGGCAGGCTTCATCATCCACCTGGCGGCGTTCGTCGTGGTGCTCGGCATGTGGCTGTTCGGCAGCTGGCCGGTGTGGTGGGTGGTGGCCATCGGCCTGACCGGGTTCGTGTGGGGTGTGCGGCTGTGGCCGCTGGCCGTGGTCGGGGTGGTGCTGATGCTGGTTCCCACGATCGTGGTGTGGGTCGCCATCCTGATCGTGGCGGCGATCGACGGCATCGCGTGGATCATCGGCAAGCTGGCCAACAAGGAGCCTGCCCCGCCGACGGTGGTGCCGTACCGGGACGAAGGCCAGTTCTAGCCGGCGGCCGCACGCCTCCGCAGCAGCCAGAACGCCACCGCCCCGGCGATGCCGGCCATCACGGTGGCACCGGAGATGATCGGCACCGGGCGGGCCAGCCGGGTGCGCAGGCTCACCTGGCGCTGGAACTCGAGGATCGGCCACTCCCGCTCCTCGGCCACCTTGCGCAGCTCCTTCTCGGGGTTCACCGCCACGGGGTGGCCCACCTCCTCGAGCAGCGGTAGGTCGGTGTGGCTGTCGGAGTACGCATACGAGTTCTTCAGGTCGATGCCGTCGTGTTCGGCCAGTTCGGCGATGGCGTGGGCCTTTGCCGGACCTTGGGCGAAGAACTCCAACTCGCCGGTGAACCGGCCGTCGATGTCGGACTTCACCCTCGTAGCGATCACCTCGTCGACGCCGATGTAGCGAGCCAGGGGCCGCACGACCTCCTCGGGACTCGCCGAGATCAGGAACACCCGGCGGCCTTGTCGTTTGTGCTCGTCGATCAGAAACAGTGCCTCGGCATAGACGAGCGGTGCCGCCACCTCTTCGATGGTCTCTTCGACGAGCTGCTCGATCTCGCCACGGTGCCACCCCTTGGTGAGGCGCAGCATGGCGTCTCGGGTACGGTCGAGGGTCTCCTGGTTGGCTCCGAAGAGCATGTAGAACAGCTGGGCGATGCCCACCTTCATGACGGTGCGGCGTCCCAGCAAGCCCGCCTTGTAGAGGGGACGGCCGAACGCCAGGGTCGACGACTTGGCGATGACCGTCTTGTCGAGATCGAAGAATGCAGCCTGGTCCATGCGCGGAAGTGTACGGCAGCCGCTGCACTCACCGGCCACACGCGACTACTGCGGTTCGAAACCCTCGGTCGGCACCACCTCCACCGCAAAGCCGGAGAGCGACGAGGGCAGCTCCACCGGCACGGTCGCATACACCAGGATCACCTTCTCCTCGGGATGGGCGTGTGACAGGCCACCGGCCACGCCGACCACCCCCGGCATGGCCAGCAGCTCCGCCTGGTGAGCGGCCACCGCCTCGGCGAGCGTCAGCCGCTGGTCAGCCACGACATGGCGGTCTGCACCACCTCGAGGATCTCCTCGCACGGGTCCGGTGGCTCGGGCGGGACCTCCACCGAGAGCGTCTCGATGTTCAGCTCGTCCAGCACGAAGCGGATCGGGTTGATGACGGTGGTGGCGGGCTGGCCGAGCGAGCCGGGACCGCCGGCGAACAGCAGCCCGATGAGGTTGTCGTCGAAGTCGTATACCAGCGATCCCGAGTCGCCGCCCATCGAGAAGTCGGGAGCGTCGGCGGGCTGGCTGATGATGATCTGATCGACGAACGTCGCCTTGTTGAACGTCGAGTACTGCACCTGGATGGTGCCGTACAGCGCCTGCACGAAGCCCTCGGTGGTCTCCGTGGTGCGGCCGGTCTTGCGCACGGCGAGGCCCAGGTCGTCCTCACCGAGGCGACGGGTGGCGGCCGGCGTCTGCGGCCCGATCTCCAGTGTCTCCCACGCCACGTCCTCGGGGTCGAGCGGCTTGGCGATGGCGGCATCGACGCGGTTCTCCGCCCCGCCGAACTGCACCGGCACGAACCGGGTGAGCTCGGCGATGTGGTCCCGAGGGAACTGGCCGCCGTCGGCGGCGCCGGGCTGGATGATGGGGTCGCCGGTGGCGGCGTTGTTGGAGTCGGCGATGACGTGGTTGTTGGACAAGATCACCGTGTCGCCGGTCTCCTTGTCCCGCACCAGCCCGCCGAGCGTGCCGGCGGTGACATCCACATGGCCGATGCTGATGCCGCTGGGCGCCGGACGCAGCTTCTGGTCGTTCTCCACCGCGGCGAAGCGCACCTGTTGCACGTCGGTGAGGAACTCGAGGTAGCCGTCTCGGGTGCGGTCCGTCGGCATCCGGAACGTCGAGGGAATGCGGTTGCCGATGGGCAGGCGCCGCAGGCCGACCTTCTGGTTGACGTAGACGACGATGCAGATCTTGTTGGTGAGCTCGCCTCCGGTCATCTTGAGGCCCACCGAGTAGCCGTTGATGCAGTCACAGCGGAGCAGTCGGTTGAACGTGTTGAATCCGCGAACGAGCCGGACGTAGTCCTGGTACCGGGCCTTGGCCATGCGGTCCCCCTTTGGTGTGCGGTGGGTGGCTGGGGCCAAGTATGCCGATGTGGGGTGACCCGGTGTCGAGCGTCCTAGCCTCGGCGGCCGTGAACACCGACGAGCTGCTGCGGCGTGCCGACGCCCTGCCTCGCCGTGACCGGGACCGGTTCCGGCGCCGACTCTCCGGTGCCGGGCGCATTCGGGAGCGGGAGCGCCGGGCCGCCACGGTGGCCACCATCGCCGCCGACCTGGCCCGCGCCGAAGAGCGCCTCGAGCGGCGCCGCGCCGCCGTGCCCGCGACCATCGCCTACCCGGATCTTCCGATCACCGAGCGCCGGGACGAGCTGCTCGACACCATCCGCAACCACCAAGTCGTGATCGTCGCCGGCGAGACCGGGTCGGGGAAGTCCACTCAGCTCCCGAAGCTGTGCCTCGAGCTGGGCCGCGGCATCACTGGCATGATCGGCCACACCCAGCCGCGCCGCATCGCCGCCCGCTCCATAGCTGAACGCGTCGCCGAGGAGCTGGGCTCCAGCGTCGGCGAGCTGGTCGGATACAAGGTGCGGTTCTCCGATCAGGTGGGCGACCGCACGCTGATCAAGCTGATGACCGACGGCATCCTGCTGAACGAGATCCACGACGACCGCGCCCTCGACCGGTACGACACGATCATCCTGGACGAGGCGCACGAGCGCGGCCTCAACACCGACTTCCTGCTCGGCTACGTCAAGGCGCTGCTGCCGCACCGTCCCGACCTGAAGGTGATCGTCACCTCGGCCACCATCGACACGGCCCGGTTCGCCGAGTTCTACGACGGCGCCGCCGTGGTGGAGGTGTCCGGCCGCACCTACCCGGTCGAGGTTCGCTACTGGCCCATCGACGATCCCGAATCACCGGAGCCCCGGGATCAGCCGCAGGCCATCGCCGACGCCGTCGTCGAGCTGGCCGGCGAGGGCACCGGTGACGTGTTGGTGTTCGTCTCCGGCGAACGAGAGATCCGTGACGCCGCGGCCGCCGTCGACGACCTCGGCCTGCCGCACACCGAGACCTTGCCCCTCTACGGCCGGCTGTCGGCGGCAGAGCAACACCGCGTGTTCCAACCCCACACCGGTCGGAGAATCGTGGTGTCCACCAACCTCGCCGAGACGTCGTTGACCGTGCCCGGTATCCGGTACGTCGTGGACGCCGGCACCGCCCGCATCTCTCGGTTCAGCCGGCGCACCAAGGTGCAGCAGCTGCCCATCGAGCCCATCTCCCAGGCGTCCGCCGACCAGCGTGCCGGGCGGTGCGGCCGGCTGGGTCCCGGCATCGCCATCCGCCTGTACGCCGAAGACGACTACCTGAGCCGACCGGAGTTCACCGAACCCGAGATCCGGCGCACCAACCTGGCGTCGGTGCTGCTGCAGATGGCGGCGCTGGAGCTGGGCGACATCGAATCGTTCCCGTTCCTCGACCCGCCCGACTCCCGCCAGATCCGCGACGGCATCGCACTGCTGGAAGAGCTGGGGGCGGTGGATCCCGACCGTAGCGGCACCGACCGCTGGCTCACAGAGGTGGGCCGGCAGCTGGCCCGGTTCCCGGTGGACCCCCGGCTGGGCCGGATGCTCATCGAGGCGGCCACCAACGGCTGCCTGCGGGAGGCGCTCGTCATCGTGGCGGCGATGTCGATCCAAGACCCCAGGGAACGTCCGCTGGAGCAGCGGGAGCGGGCCGACCAGTTCCACGCCCGGCACCGTCATCCCACGTCGGACTTCCTCACGTGGCTCGCCCTGTGGGAGTACCTGCGGAAGCAGCGGAAGGCCAAGACCTCGAACCAGTTCCGGCGCATGCTGCGCGAGGAGTTCCTCAACTACCGCCGGGTGCGGGAGTGGCAGGACATCCACGCCCAGCTGCGGGAGACCACCGAGCAACTCGACATGCGCCGCAACCGCAAGCCGGCCGACCCCGACCTCATCCACCTGTCCCTGCTGGCCGGGCTGCTCTCGCACGTGGGACTGCGCGATCCCGACGGACCCGGGTACCGGGGCGCCAGGGGTGCCAGGTTCTTCCTGTCGCCGGCGTCGACGCTGTTCAGCGCACGGCCGGAGTGGCTCATGGCCGGCGAGCTGGTGGAGACCACCCGGATGTGGGCGCACTCGGCCGCTCCGGTGCAGGTCGAGTGGATCGAGCGCCTGGGCGGCCACCTGATCAAGCGCACCTATTCGGACCCGTGGTGGGACGCAGACCGGGGCGAGGCGGTCGCCAACGAGACCGTCACCATGTACGGACTGCCGCTGGTGCCGGCCCGGGCCCGCGGTTTCGGCAAGGTGGACCCGGCGGCGGCTCGGGAGCTGTTCATCCGCCATGGGCTGGTGGCCGGCGAGTGGAACGTCGACCACGCCTTCGTGCGCCACAACGCCGAGTTGATCAGCGAGGTGCTGGACCAGGAGACCCGGGAGCGCCGGCACGACCTGCTGGCCCGCGACGACGATCTGGTGGCGTGGTTCGACGCCCGCCTCCCCGACGACATCACCACCGTGGTGGCCTTCAACCGCTGGTGGAAGGAGGAGCGCCGGCGCCGGCCCCACCTGCTCGACTTGGCGCCCGAGGATGTTCTGGCGCCGGAGACGGATTTCGACACGGAGGCCTTCCCTCGGGTGTGGAGCTACGGCGACGTCGATCTGCCCCTGGAGTACGTGTTCGACCCGGCCAGCGATGCCGACGGCCTCACCGTGGACGTCTTCGTCGGCGACCTCGACCGCTTGGACCCGGCGGCGTTCGAGTGGCACGTGCCCGGATACCGGGCCGAACTGGTGGAGGCACTGATCCGCTCGATGCCCAAACAGCTCCGCAAGCGGTATCTGCCCATCGGCGACACGGTGGCCGCAGTGGTGGATCGGCTGGACCCCGGGGACGGTGGCCTGCTGCCGTCGCTGCGGAGAGAGCTGTCGGTGCTCGCGGGCGAACCGCTGCCTGTGGACGCGTTCGACCCGGAGGCGTTGCCGGCCCATCTGCGGCCCCGGTTTCGGATCGTCGACGAGGCCGGCGAGGTGGTGGCCGCCGGCGACGATCTCGCCGCTCTCAAGGAGGGCCTCGTCGATCAGGCGCGGTCGATGGTCTCGGCTTCGGCGCACCCGCTGGAGCACAGCGGGGCCACCTCGTGGGAGTTCGGCGATCTGCCGGCGGCGGTGGAGCTGGCGGGGGAGGGGGCCGCGGTGACGGTCTATCCGGCCATCGTCGACGAGGGCGACACCGTCGGGGTGCGGCTGGTGGCGACCCCGCAGGAGCAGGCCGACGTCACCTGGGCCGGCGCGCGGCGCCTCCTGGCGCTGCAGATTCCGGGAGTGCACCGGCACCTCGCCGGGGTGGTGACCCCCGAGGGACGGCTCGCCATCGCGGCCGGACCCCATGCCGACGTGGCGGCGTGGGTGGACGACTGTCTCATGGCCGCCGTCGATCAGCTCCTCACCGAGGCCGGCGGCCCCGTGCTGGATGTCGCCGGCTTCGAGGCACTGCTGGCCTACGTGCGCAACGAGATCGATGACGCCCTCATCGACGTCGCCACCGTGTCGTTGGAGGTGCTCGACGCCGTCCGGTCCCTCAACGCGGCGCTGGAGTCCGCCCAGCTGCCCGACGCCACTCGGGCCGACATCGAGCGCCAGCGTGACCGGCTCATCTACACCGGCTTCGTCACCGGCCTCGGCTTCGAGCGCCTGGCCGACGTCGCCCGCTATGTCGCCGCCATGGAGTACCGGGCCACCAAGGCCCCCCAGAACCCGGCCCGCGACCTCGAGCTGCTGGTGAAGGTGCGGGCCTTGGAGGACCAGCACGAGAACCTCGTCGAGCACCTCGGCGCCACTCAGCAGCTGGCCGGGATCGACTGGATGCTCCAAGAGCTACGGGTGGGCCTGTTCGCCCAACAGCTCGGCACCAAGATCAAGGTGTCGGAGAAGCGGGTCCGTGAGGCGCTTCGGGCGGCAGAAGGGGTGTGAGGGAGAAGGGTCGGCGCCTCGCGGCGACAGGCCGGCTCACCATCGCGCCGCAACGGAACAGGATCCCCACCGAGGTGGGGATCCCATCCGCCCGCCTTCTCGCTTGCGATCAGCAGTGGCTCGGGTCGGCCTCGACCTCGGTGACGATCGTCTCGGTGAAGTCGTCGAAGATCGTGAACGTGAACTCGATCTCGTGCATACCCGCGTCGAGGGTGCCGAGGACCGGCACGCCTTCGGCGAACCACCAACCGTCCTCGCCGGGCCCGATGTTGAACCGCTTGAGTGGGGTGCGGGTCAGCTCCAGCACCTCGCCGTCGAGCTTGAACTCGTTGGTGGTGTTGCTGAGGAACTCCTTGTCGCCGTCGTCGGTGAACCAGATGATCCACGTCCCGACCACGAGCTCGTCGCAGATGAACCGTGGCTCACCGAACGGCGCGATCCGTCCCTCCGGGCTCAGCTGAGGTGATGCCACGTTGGCTGCGACCTCGCTGTGGGCGTCGATCGCCAGGCCCCCGCTGCCGAAGGCGTGGAACGAGGCGTTCAGCTCGCCCGCCCCGCGATCTGCGCCGGCCGGTACCGCCGTCCACAGCATCGCCACGGCGGCGATCACGGCGACCAGGCT
>JBFGCM010000101.1:0-12337 GCA_041581135.1 Acidimicrobiia bacterium | reverse complement strand
GTGAGGGGGGACTAACGGTCACCTTGCAACCGACCCGCCGACCCGGGGGAGGATGAGGGGATCCATCTCCCGGTAACCTATGAATCTCGATTTGGACACGAGCAGGTTCGGAAAGTTCTGCGACTTTTGTGCATTCTTGAGTTTCTCCTCAAATTGGAAACCTGAGGCGGTTTCGTGGGTCATAGACATGGAGGCGATTCGCGCACGGACGCGGAACTCGTCGAAGCCGCCAAAGTCGACCTCGGCGCCTTCGGGGAGATCGTGCGCCGCCACCAGGACTTCGTCTATGGAGCAGTGTTACGAGTGGTCAGGAACCCGGTCATCGCAGAGGATCTCGCCCAGGAGACCTTCATCCGCGCCCACCGGGGCTTGGGAGAGTTTCGCGGGGACGCCCAGCTGCGGTCCTGGCTGTATCGCATCGGCACCAACCTCGCCTACAACGCGGTGCAGAGGCGCCGTGAGTTCCCCGCCGACACTCTTCCGGATCGCACCGTTCCGGGCGGTCCGGAGCGTGACACCGAGCTCGCCGCGCTGCGCTCCCACCTCGAGAACGCCATCGAATCGCTACCCGACGACCTGCGGCACCCGCTGATGCTGCGCGAGTACCAGTCACTGTCCTACCAGGAGATCGCGGACGAGACCGGCCTCCCGCTCAACACGGTCCGCACCCGGATTCTCCGGGCGCGGCGGGCACTGCAGAGCCAATTGGAGGCGTGGCGATGAGCATGGACGTCCGCTCGTGTCAGGTGAGTGACGAGCAGCTCTTCGGCTTCGTCGACGGCATGGAGGAGACGCTCGACGAGCATGTCGCCGGTTGCGATGAGTGCCAGGAGTTCCTCGCGGAGCTGTGGATCGGGGAGCCGCACGCTGACCTCACCGAACCCGTGATGAAGCGCATCCGGCTGGAGTTGTTCCTCATCGAAGCTGCTCGTTTCGGCGTCGACGTCGCCGTCCGCATGGGACAGGGGCTGGCTGCGTACGGCTTCGGGGTCGATGGTGAGCACACCGACGGCGAAGAGGCGTAGTCTCTCGCCCGTGAAGGGGTGTAGGTCATGGAGATTCTGATCGGCCTGGCGATCGTCGCCGGCATCGTCATCGTGGTGTGGGTGGCGGGCACCATCGTGAAACGCAAGCTGCCGGAGCAGGCAGGTGAGCTGGTCGGCCAGCTCCTGCCGGTCGTGCTCTTCGGTCTTGCAGTGGTGGGCCTCCTGGTGGTCTTCGACCGCGATCAGGCCGACCTCCTGATCGAGTCCTCGGTGCGCTCGATCCCCCGGATCATGGTGGCGCTCATCGTGGTGATCGTGGCCCGAGCACTGGGCCGCATCGTGGGGATCTTCACGGAGACGATGCTGCGTCGGGTGTCGCCGGCGCTGGCGTCTCGGGCAAGCCTCATCATCTCGTCGCTCATCCTCGGCATCGGCGTGATCATCGCCATGCAGCAGCTGGGCGTCTCCACCAACATCATCTTGGTGCTCGTGGCGGCCGTGGCGTTCGGTTTGGCGCTCGCGGCTGCACTCGCCTTCGGCAACGGTTCGGAGCTGGTCGCTCGCAACGTGGCGGCCGGCCGGCACGTGCAGAACAACTATCAGGCCGGGCAGCGGGTGCGCGTCGGCGATATCGAGGGTCAGGTGACGTCCATTGGATTGGCCGCCACCCGCTTGCAGACGGGTCCGGGAGCGTTCGTCGACCTTCCCAACGAAGAGTTCCTCCGCTCGGCGGTCATCGTTCAGACCTGAGCCGACGCCGCCCAAGTGGTCACGCCCGTCAGGGCTATCCGGATGACGGGGCCCGCCGGAGGCGCATCGCGGTACTGCGGGTACTTCTCTTGGAGCGCCGCCACCGCCGAATCGAACTCCCGGCCGGCGTGGAGCACGTCGGCGTCGCCATCGAGCCGAGCCCACCAGAGCCGGGACCAGTCATCCTCGTAATGATCGATGAGCACGCTCACCGCCGGGTGCCGGCCGATGTTGGCGAGTCGCCGGAGCCGCCGAGTCCGCTTCGGCTTGTGATCGACGGCGGTGTAGAGCAGCCCGGCGACCACCACGAAGGTGATCGGCACCACGTGAGGCCGATCCTCGCCCATCGTGGCGAGCCGAGCAATGGGTGCGTTCCGAACGTGCGCGGGGACGGATTCCACGGGACTAGTTGATCGCCCACACCTTGTGCGGGGTGAGCAGGGCGTTGGCCTCCTCAGGTCCCCAGGATCCCCGCGTATAGGTGTGGGGGGTCAGGTCGGAATCGAGCAACGGTGCGTAGATCCGCCAGGACTCCTCCACCTCGTCCGCCCGCACGAACAGAGTCTGGTCGCCCGCGATGATGTCGCCGAGGAGCGTCTCGTAGGCGTCGGCGATGGGACCGAACTGGTCGTCGTAGCTGAACGTCAGCGGAATCTGGGTGACCGACATCCTGGTGCCCGGCCGCTTCACATCGATACACAGCTCGAAGCCCTCTCCGGGCTGCAGCGTGATGAGCAGGCGGTCGGGGGTCACCCGCGAGGTCACGTCCGAGAAGAACGCCACCGGGGGTTGCCGGAACACGACGGCGATCTGGGTGCGCCGCGCCGCCAGAGCCTTGCCGGTGCGTAGGAAGAACGGCACTCCTTGCCAGCGCCAGTTGTCGATGTGCAGCTTCACCGCAGCGTAGGTCGGAGTGGTGGAGCCGGCTGCCACGGCGTCGTGGTCTAGATAGCTCTCGCCGTCATCGCCGCCGTCATATTGACCGAAGACGGCGCATGCCGGATCGACCGGCTCGATGGAGCCGAGCACCTTCACCTTCTCGTTGCGGATCGCCACCGGCGTGAAGGTCGCCGGCGGCTCCATCGCAGTCAGGGTGAGAATCTGGGTGAGATGGTTCTGGATCATGTCGCGGACCGCGCCGGAGGCGTCGTAGTACCGGGCCCGATTCGCCACGTCGATGCTCTCAGCGACGGTGATCTCCACCCGATCAACGCGATCTCGATTCCAGAGGGACTCGAACACGACGTTTGCGAGACGGAACACGAGCAGGTTCTGCACGGTCTCCTTGCCGAGGTAATGGTCGATGCGATACACCTCCTCCTCGGCGAAGAACTCGTGGATGGTGGCGTTGAGCTCGCGGGCCGAGGCGAGATCGTGACCGAACGGCTTCTCCACCACGAGGCGCGTCCACCCGGGCGCATCGACGAGACCGGAGGCACCGATGCCGGCGATGGTCGGGGCGAAGGCTTTCGGCGGGAGCGCCAGATAGAACACGCGATTCCCGGACAGACCGTGCCGCTCCTCGACCTCCTCCACACGACGCCGCAGCCCCGTCCAGTCCGCCTGATCCGTGCCGACGCTGTGGTAGTACATGCTCTTGCGGCACCAGTCACCGATCAGCTGCTCGTCGGCGTGGGTGGAGCGGAGGGCCTCCATCGTGTGGTCGCGGAAGCCGCCGTCGTCGAACTCGGAGCGGCTCACTCCGAAGAGGACGCTCTCGGTGTCCCCCTCCTCCGAGAAGAGATGGTGCAGCGCCGGGATCAGCTTGCGGGCGGTCAGATCCCCGGTGGCGCCGAACACGATGAAGATGTGCGGCTCTCTCATACGTTGTAGCTCGTGGAGGAGGTCTCTCCGCCCGTGCCGGTCCAATTGGTGTGGAAGAACTCGCCGCGGGGAGTGTCTACCCGCTCGTAGGTGTGGGCACCGAAGTAGTCGCGCTGCGCCTGGATGAGGTTGGCCGGAAGGCGTTCCCGCCGGTACCCGTCGTAGAAAGCCAACGCGGTGCCGTACGCCGGGGCCGGGATGCCCGCCTCCACTGCTCGGGCAACGGTGCGCCGCCACCCGGCCTGGCCACGCTCGACCGCATTCTCGAAGAAGTCGGCGAGCAGCAGGTTGGACAGCTCGGGCTGGTCCCGGTAGGCCCGCATGATGTCGCCGAGAAACACCGAGCGGATGATGCAGCCACCTCGCCACATGGAGGCGATCTCGGCGAAATCCAGCTCCCACCCGTGCTCCTCGGCGGCGGCGTCGAGCAGCATGAAGCCTTGGGCATAGGACACGATCTTGGATGCGTACAGGGCGTCGTGGAGGTCGGAGATGACGGACGACGGCTCTCCGCCCAGGGTGGCCTCCGGGCCGTCGAGCCGCGCCGCCGCGACCACCCGCTGCTCCTTGAGAGCCGACAAGATGCGGGCATACACCGCCTCGGCGACCAGCGACACGGGCATGCCGAGCTCCATCGACGAGATCACGGTCCACTTGCCCGTGCCCTTCTGGCCGGCGGCGTCGAGGATGTCATCGATCAGCGGCCGTCCCTCCTCGGTGAAGGCGAGGATGTCGGCGGTGATCTCGACGAGGTAGGACTCGAGCGGGCCCCTGTTCCACGCCGCAAAGACCTCCGCCATCGCGGCGGGTTCCATGTCGAGGCCCTCGCTCATCAGGTGATAGGCCTCGGCGAGGAGCTGCATGTCGCCGTACTCGATGCCGTTGTGCACCATCTTGACGTAGTGGCCGGCACCGTCGGATCCCACCCACTTGCAGCACGGATCGCCGTCCACGTGAGCGGCGATCGACTGGAAGATCTCCTGAATCAGGGGCCAGGCGTCCGGGGAGCCGCCGGGCATGATCGAGGGTCCGTGCCGGGCACCTTCTTCGCCTCCGGAGACGCCGGCACCCACGTAGTACAGACCGGCCGCTTCCACCCGCGCCGCGCGCGCGACGGTATCGGTGTAGAGCGAGTTGCCGCCGTCGATGATCACGTCACCAGGGTCGAGCAGGGGGAGCAGCGCGTCGATGGTGGCATCCACCGGCGATCCCGCCTTGATCATCAGCATGATCTTGCGGGGCTTTTCCACGGCGGCGACGAGCTCCTCGAGCGAGTGGGTTCCGACGATGTCGGTGCCGGCGGCCGGCCCGGCGAGGAACTCGTCGACCCGGCTGGTCGTCCGGTTGTGGACGGCGACCCGGAAGCCGTGATCGTGCATGTTGAGGACGAGATTCTGGCCCATCACGGCGAGGCCGATGAGTCCGATGTGTGCGCCCACGCTGCTCCTGACGTTCGAGTTGCCGTGTGTGATGGCAGGCGGCGAGGGGTGCGGCTCTGCTGCCAGCGAGGCTAGTGGCGACGGGTCACGGGAACGACGGCGCGCCTTCGGTGAACAGGAACTCGACGAAGAGCGACTCGAGATCCTCTCCCGACACTCGCTCGGCGATGGCGATGAAGTCGTCGGTGGAGGCATGGGAGTCGCGGAACTCCGTGTAGTACCGGCGCAGGATCCGAAAGAAGGCGTCGTCGCCCACGGTGAGCCGCAAGGCGTGCAGAGTGGCGGCCCCCCTGACGTAGACCGCCCCGTTGAACAAGTCCGTGGCCGGCGGGGAGCCGGGCGGCGGCAACTCGGCCACCGCCAGCGTGGCGCGACGCAGGTCGGCATCGATGGCGTCCAGACCCTCGAGGCGCTCGACCCACAGGTACTCGGCGTAGGTGGCGAAGCCCTCGTTCAGCCAGATGTCCTCCCAGTCGGCCGGGGACACGGAATTGCCGAACCACTGGTGAGCGATCTCGTGCACCAGGACCCGCTCGAATATCGGAGAGGCGACGATGTCCTCGCTGAACACCGACAGCGTCTGTGTCTCCAGTGCGGGGAAGGGGGCGTCGACCACGACGATCCCGAACGCATCGAACGGGTACGGCCCGACCAGGTCGGCGAAGAACTCGATGATGTCGTCGGTGAGCTCGAGCGCCCGTGGTGAATCCGCGGCCAGCTCGGGTGGCAGCACGTGCCGCACGGCCACCGAGCCGGCGCGGCGTCGGGTCACCAGCTCGAAGTCGCCTATGGCGACCGTGGCGAGGTAGCTGGCCATCAGGTCCTGGGAGTCCCAGACGTAGGTGGTGGTGGCGCCGGTGCGCGAGGTCTCCACCAGGGTGCCGTTCGCCGCGGCGAACAGCTCGGAGGGCACCGTGATGCGGAAGGTGTACCGCGCCTTGTCGGTGGGGTGATCGTTGACCGGGAACCACGACCTCGCCCCGTCGGGTTCGGCGACGACGAACTGCTCGCCGTCGACCCCGGAGTTCCAGCCGATGGGCACCGGCAGCGCAGGGGTGAAGATGGGCCGGGTGGGCCCGGAGTACGAGACCACCGCGGTGAACCGCTCCCCGGTGGCGATGGCGGCGGCCGGTGTCACGATCAGCTCCGGCCCGTCGCGCTCCCAGGAGGCGACGTGCCGGGAGACGGTGACCTCGTCCACCTCCATACCCACGAAGTCGAGGTTGAACGACGCCAGATCGTGGGTGGCGACGGCCTCGATGATGACCGTCGCATCGAGGTGCGTCGTCGCCGGTTCCCAGGACAAATCGAGGCTGTAGTGGGCGACGTCGTATCCACCGTTGCCGAGTTCGCCGTACAACGAGTCGCCCACACCCGCCGCGCCGGGTCGTGGGTCGAGAAGCACGGTCGTCGACGGTGCAACGGGGGTGGTGGGCGCCGCCGACGTCGTGGTGATCGGGACCTGGCGGGGCACCGGTGTGCCCTCGGAGGCGGTACACGCAGCGACGAAGACGAGCAGCCATGCCTGGATGCGGCGGTTCACGGAAGCGACGCTAGCGGTGGCTCCGAGATTGGTCGCCGGCTCACCCGGCGATCAGTTCGGCGACGGCGTCGCCCATGGCGGAGGTACCCACGGCGGAGGTGTCCCGGGCGATGTCGGCCGTGCGCAGGCCCGCATCCAACACGTCCGCCACGGCGGATTCGACCGCAGCCGCCTCGGTCTCCAGGGCCAGGCTGTGGCGCAGCGCCATCGCCGCCGACAGGATGCTCGCCAGTGGGTTGGCCGTCCCGGTCCCGGCGATGTCGGGCGCCGAGCCATGGATTGGCTCGTACAGCCCGGGCGGCGCCGCGCCGAGCGACGCAGAAGGCAGCAGCCCCATCGAGCCGGGAAGCATGGAAGCTTCGTCGGTGAGGATGTCGCCGAACATGTTGGACGTCACCACGACGTCGAAGTCCTTCGGCCTGGCGATGAGGTGCATCGCCATGGCGTCGACGAGCACCACGTCGTAGGTCAGGTCGGGGAACTCGTCGGTGACGACGCGCTGTGCCACGCGTCGCCACAGGCGGGACGACTCGAGGACGTTGGCCTTGTCGACCGAGGTGAGGTGCCCGGAGCGCTCCCGGGCCGCCCGAGCGGCCAGCCGCACGATGCGCTCGACCTCCGGTACCGAATACGCCATCACGTCGTACGCCCGATCGTCGCTGCTGCCCTTCTCGCCGAAGTAGATCCCACCCGTCAGCTCTCGCACGAACAGGATGTCGACCCCGTCGACGATCTCGGCGCGCAGCGGCGATGCCGTCAGCAGGTCGGGATGGGCCCGCACCGGCCGCAGGTTGGCGAACAGGCCCAGTTCTGCTCGGATGCGGAGCAATCCGGCCTCGGGGCGCGTCTTCGCCGAGGGATCGTCCCACGTGGGCCCGCCGACGGCGCCCAACAGGACGGCGTCGGCGTTCCGGCATGCGGCGAGCGTCGACTCCGGAAGCGGGTCGCCGGTCTCGTCGATGGCGATGCCGCCTATGAGGTGCTCCTCGAAGCGGAACGAATGACCGTTGGCGGTGGCGACGGCGGCGAGCACCTTGCTCGCTTCGGCGGTGACCTCGGGGCCGATCCCGTCGCCCCCCAGGATGACGAATGTCGCATCCATCAACCGGCCACCCGGGTCACGACTCGGTGAGGATCTTGTTGAGCGCGTGGACGAAGGCCCGCGCCGATCCCTCGACCACATCGGTGGACACGCTGCGGCCCGAGTAGGTGTCGGCGCCATGCCGCACGACCACGTCGACCGACGCCATGGCGTCTGCGCCGGGCGTGACCGGGTTGACTCGGTAGTCGACGAGCGTCACGCCCTCGATGTTCATCGCCCGCATGAGAGCGCCGAAGGTGGCATCCACCATTCCGTCGCCGCTGGCGGAGTCGGTGATGTGGTCGTCGCCGCGGGTCAGCGACACCTGTGCCACCGGTGTCTCTTGGGTGCCCCCGCTCACGTGGATCGACTCGAACACGAACATCTCCTGTGGGGTGCTGGACTCCGCTTCGACGATGGCGAGCAGGCCCTCCTCGGTGATCTCGCCCTTGCGATCGGCGAGATCCTTGAACCGGTCGAAGGCCCGCTGGAAGTCATCGTCCTCCAGCGTGACGTCGAGGCGGGCGAGGGCGTCGGCGAAGGCGGCCCGCCCCGAATGCTTGCCCAGGATGATGCGGCTCTCCTGCCCCACCGATGCGGCGTCCATGATCTCGTAGGTCTCCCGAGAGCGGAGCACTCCGTGCTGGTGGATGCCCGACTCGTGGGCGAAGGCATTGCGCCCGACCACCGCCTTGTTGTACTGCACGGGGTACCCGGTGAGCCGCGACACGAGGCGGCTGGTCTCGAAGATCTCCTTGGTGTCGGCCCCGATCTCGACGCCGAAGTAGTCCTGGCGGGTCCTGACGGCCATGATGACCTCTTCGGTGCTCGTGTTCCCGGCACGTTCGCCGATGCCGTTGATGGCGCCTTCGATCTGGCGCGCGCCCGCCTGGATCGCCGACAGCGAGTTGGCCACGGCGAGGCCGAGATCGTTGTGGCAATGCGTCGAGATGATGACGTCTTCCCGGTCGCCGCGTACCTCGCGGTAGACGTGGGTCATCAGATCCACGAAGTCCTTGGGAGTGGCATACCCGACCGTGTCCGGGATGTTGATGGTGGTGGCGCCGGCCTCGACGGCGGCACGGCAGGTGGCGATCACGAAGTCCTTGTCGGAACGCGTGGCATCTTGAGGCGAGAACTCCACGTCGTCGCAGTAGCGCCGCGCCCGCGTCACGCCTTCTACCACCGAAGCCATGACCTCGTCGGGCGTCATGCGCAGCATCTGCTCCATGTGGATGGGAGACGTCGAGATGAACACGTGGATGCGGCTCCGGGAGGCGCTCTTGAGGGCGTCGGCCGCCTGGTCGATGTCGTCGGCCACCGTTCGGGCCAGGCTGGCGATCACCGGTCCGTCGACCTCGTTGGCGATGCGGCTCACCGACTCGAAGTCGCCGGGCGATGAGGCGGCGAATCCGGCCTCGATGACGTCGACCTTCAACCTGGCGAGCTGGTGGGCGATGGCGACCTTGTCGGATGGGGAGAGCGCGATGCCGGGGGCCTGTTCCCCGTCGCGCAGAGTGGTGTCGAAGATGATGAGGCGGTCTGACATGGTTGGTGGGCTCCTCGGGGGGGCGGCGCGGGCTGGACTGGGCTGCCGGGTCAGCTCACGCCGAGCCGCCCGGCCGCATAAGGAGGAGGCGAGCGAGGCCGAGCTTCACGACGCCACCTTGGCGCGTTGACGCCGGGCACCGGACTTGGGGAGTGCGATGCGACCAGACTTCACCAGATCGATCACCCCGTAGGGGTGCATCATCTCGAGGAAGGTGCGGAGCCGGTCCGGAGTACCCGACACCTCGAACATGATCTCGTCGCCGGACATGTCGGTGGGCTTCGCCTCGAACAGCGCAGCCGCCTCGACGATCTGGGGCCGCTGCTCGGCGGGTGCCGAGATCCGCACGAGCATGATCTCGCGCTCGATGGCGGCCCCGGGGGCGTGCTCAGTGACCTTGACGGTGTTGACCAGCTTGTACAGCTGCTTGATGATCTGCTCCATCTCGGGTCCGTCGACCACCACGGTCATGCGCGACAGCGTTGGATCGACGGTTGGTCCCACGGCGAGGGAATGGATGTTGAAGCCGCGCCGGGCGAACATCGACGACACCCTCGCCAGCACGCCCGGCTTGTTCTCGACGAGGACCGAGATGATGTGGTTCATGCCAAGTCCTCCGGGCCGAGCACCACGTTGTCGTTGGAGCCGCCGGCGGGGATCATCGGGAACACCATCTCCTCGGGGTCGCACTTGAACTCCACGACCACCGGCTGGTCGTCCACCGCCAGCGCCTTCTCGATTGCCGGCGCCACCTCCGCCGGCGTCTCGGCTCGGAGACCGACGCACCCCATCGCCTCTGCCAGCTTGACGTAGTCGGGCGTGTGGTCGGTGAGGTCGATGGCCGAGTACCGCTCGCCGTAGAACAGCTTCTGCCACTGCCGCACCATGCCCAGATTGGTGTTGTTCATCACAGCGATCTTCACGGGGATCTTCTCCACCGCAGCGGTGATCAGCTCTTGGAGGGTCATCTGGAAGCAGCCGTCGCCGTCGATGGCGAACACGATCTCATCCGGCATCCCCGCCTTGGCCCCCACCGCCGCCGGCACGGCATACCCCATGGTGCCGAGCCCTCCTGAGTTGATCCAGGTGCGGGGCCGCTCGAACTTCCAGAACTGCGACGCCCACATCTGATGCTGGCCGACGCCTGCCACCACGATCGCGTCACCTCCGGTGAGCCGGTTGATCTCCTCGATGACGTACTGCTGCTTGATGGGTCCGTCGGCGTCCTGGTCGTAGGCCAGCGGATGCTCGGCCTGCCAGGCACGAATCGTGTCGAACCACTGCCGGCGGGGGGCGGCCACCGCACCGCGCTTGTCGAACTCGGCGATGAGTTGGTTGAGGATCGCCTTGGCATCACCGACGATGGGCACATCCGGGGTGCGCACCTTGCCGATTTCGGCGGGATCGACGTCGGCGTGGATGATCTTGGCCAGCGGAGCGAACGTCCCCGGGTCACCGGTGACCCGGTCGTCGAACCGGGCGCCGATGGCGACGAGCAGGTCGGCTCTCTGCATCGAGGTGATGGCGGTGTAGTTGCCGTGCATGCCCGGCATCCCCAGGGTGAGCTCATGGGAATCCGGAATGGCGCCGCGGGCCATCAAGGTGGTCACCACGGGCGCGTTGACACGCTCCGCGAACTGCCGCAACTCGTCGGTGGCATCGGCGCGGATGATTCCGCCGCCGGCGTAGATCACGGGGCGCTCTGAATCCGAGATGAGATCCATGGCCGCACGCACCTGCAGTGGGTGCCCTTTGATCGACGGCTTGTAGCCGGGGAGATGGGACTGCCCTGGTCGATGCCAGTCCATCTCGGCGGCGAGGATGTTCTTGGGGAGGTCGACCAGCACCGGGCCGGGCCGGCCGGTGGAGGCGAGATGGAAGGCCTCGCGGATCACGTCGGGGATGTCGTTGCCGTCGGTGACCAGGTAGTTGTGCTTGGTGCACGGCATCGAGATGCCCCAGGTGTGGGCTTCTTGGAACGCGTCGTTCCCGATGGCGTGGGTCGCCACCTGCCCCGTGATGGCCACGACGGGACTGGAGTCCATGTGCGCATCCTGGAGGGGAGTGATGAGGTTGGTGGCTCCGGGCCCCGACGTGGCGATACACACACCGACCCGCCCCGTTGCATGCGCATATCCCGATGCCATGTGGCCCGCCCCCTGTTCATGGCGCGCCAGCACGTGGCGGATGGGGGAGTCCAGGATGGGATCGTAGGCGGGCAGGATGGCCCCTCCCGGTACGCCGAACACGACTTCGACGCCCTCGTTCTCGAGGGACCGGATGAGCGCTTGTGCGCCGCTGAGTCGTTCAGCCATCGTCTTCTCCCGGGTGCCGGAGTTGGTGTGTTGATTCGTCGGTGTCGTGAGGGGAAGTGTGCCAGTCTGGTAGAGGTACGAAAAAACCTCCCGGAGCGGGAGGTCGGGCGCATACGAGGTGGTGGCGGTCCGTATGCGCCTAGGTAAGTACGAGGATGGTGCCGAGAGCCAGCATGGGGTCGAGAGTATGCGTCTGATGTGGTGGATTGTCAATCTCCGGGATACGCATGCCCGCCGTTCCTGAGGCGATGGTGTCGGTCCTGGCGTCGGCGGTGAAAGCGGCGCGTGCGGCCTTGGCCGACCTGGACGCCGATGACGTGCCTCACAAGCTCCGCCCGGTCGTCGCCTCCACCGGTCCGAGGCTCCCTCCGCCGCTGCTCGAACAGCTCATCACGGCGCTCGATGCCCACGAGTGGCTCCGGGAGGCAGCGCGCGAACACCTCGCGGGCGACGAGGCGGTGGCCGCGGCGTTCCTCGCCAGGGAACCCGGCTGGACCGTCACGGTGGCGGAGGCCGCAATCGCCGTGGAGGCCGAAGCATCTCAGCGGGCGCTGGACACGGCCCAGGCGAAGCTGAGCCGACTCCAGTCCCGCTACGAGGTCGCCAAGCAGAAGGCTCGTGCCGCGGCGGAGGACGCTCGAGCGGCGCGGCAGCAGGCAAAGCAGGATGTGGCCGAGGTGAAACGGCGCGCCCTCGACGCAGCTCGTGCCGCGGCGCCCGATCCGTCGGGGCGTGTGGCGGCGCTGGAGGCAGAGCTCGCCGACGCCCGGCGCCGGCTGGACGCCGCAGTGGCCGAGGCGGCCCGCAGCGCCGAGAAGTTGCGCATGGAGCGCCGGCGACGCGCCGACGC
>JBFGCM010000100.1:0-12832 GCA_041581135.1 Acidimicrobiia bacterium | reverse complement strand
CGTCCTGCTCGATTCCGGCCTCACCTTCACCACCGTGTTCAACGCCGTCGCCGTCGACGACCCCGCACTCGCCGGCAAAGTGAACTCTCAGTCGCCGGTGCCCGGGACGCCACTGGCGCCGTTGGACGAAGTCGAGATCCGGATCACCTACCTGGTGGTGCATACCGTTCGCGTCAGCAGGAGTGGTGCCACGAGCGTGCCCTTATCGCAGACGCTGGACTTGGACACCGGCGTGGTCGGAGCCGGCGCCGATGCCGACTTGTGGTATCAGGCCGACACCAACGCTGCCCTCTTCCTCAATCCGCTGAACGGGTCCCAGATCGCGGTGCTGGGAACGAACGCAGTTGACCCGCTGTCGTGCCCCGGAGCCACCCTGGTCGCGACGGCCATCCCCATGGCTCAGCTCGCCGCCGGTACCAACCTGTGCGTGCTGACCAACATCGGCCGCTGGTCGGTCGTGTCGATCCAGTCACCGGTGCCCACCGGGTCGGCTGATCTATCGGTGGCGTTCACAACCTATGTGACAGGTGTGGTGTCGATCGACGAGAACTTCTCTTTCGACTTCGACGACGGGGTGGTCGCCACCAGCGCCGGTGCCGACATCGTGTACTCGGTCGTCGACAGCTCCCGATCGATTGCCCCACGCAACGGCGCCTCGATCGGAGTCGTGTCAACGGCCAACCGCCGTAGCGAGTGCGTGTCGGCGACGCTCTCGTCGACCTCTGCGATCGCAGTTTCCCAGCTGGGACAGGGCACGACGGTGTGCGTCCGCACTTCGGCGGGCCGCTACGCGACGTTCGAGATGCTGGCAGCGGTGGGTGCGTCACCGTCCCCGGTCAGCATTCAGTATCTGACCTGGCAGAGCTGAGAACCCCGAACCCGGCCCGCCGGCGCCGGTGTAAGATCACCGCCCGCACCGGCATTCGCCCGTGTTTGGGCCCATAGCTCAGCCTGGTTAGAGCGCATCCCTGATAAGGATGAGGTCCCTGGTTCAAATCCAGGTGGGCCCACCGATCAAATTTCCCGTCGTTACGGGGGATTTCGTGTGTTGGGGGTTGGGGTGGGTGACGGCAGATGCTGGCTGCGTCAGCACGGGAACGAGCCAGGGCGTGGTCGAGGCGGTCCGGGGCGGTCTCGTCGAGACCGTCGAAGTGGTGCCCGCAGGTGTCGAGCGTGGCCTTGATCGCGATGTGGCCGGGCCGTTCCTCGATGACCTTCGCTCGCTATGGGGAATGAGGAGCGCTGCATATGTGTGCCGGAAGGTCGTGCAACGTGCACTGCTTGAAAGACGCCGGGTGTCACAACTGTCGCCGATTGGGACAGATGACTTCCCACACTTCGGCACAAGTGTATGGCGCTGCTATCTCGCCACGGCGAGGGTCGGTAGATGCGGTACCAACTCGGTTACGGCGTAGCTGTCGTGTCGGCAAGCCCAAGGACTTCGTGGGCAACGACGTGACCGTCCTTCCCCGGAAGATCGAGGTCGAAGCGTCTGCCGTACTCGACCGCTGTTGAAGTCCTTGCTCGGATGTCTTCAGTGACCAGCATGGAGGTGTCGGTTGTCTTGTTGGCTGCTTCGAGACGGCTTGCCGTGTTCACGACATCACCGATGACGGTTTCTCTCGCCGAGGAGTCGGCGCCCATGAGTCCGAATACCACATCTCCCACGCATATTCCGACTCGCACATTGAAGAGATGGCCATAGATGCGGTCGAGGTAGCGACTCATGCTGGAGGCTGCCTCGATGATGCCTAGTCCAGCCTTGACCGCGTCCAGCTCGCGATCGGGGTCTCCGTCGATGCCGAAGAGAGCGAGGAATCCATCTCCCATGTAGTTGTCGATCCGGCCGTGGTGAGACTCGACGACCGCTCCCGATCGGTCGAAGAACCGATTGAGGATGTGGACGATGTCGTAGGGAGGGAGATGCTCCGACAGGGTCGTGAACCCAGCGACATCGACAAACATGACCGCCGCTTTGACCTCACGCCCAACGGGCCCAACGTAATGGCCACTACCCAATTGGGATGCCATCTCGAGGTCAATATCGTCGAGAACGAGTCTCCACAGCTGCACTGACCCACGTACCTGGGTTTGGCAAGCCAATCTGATCTCGTCTGGGAAATCGAGCTTGGCCGCCATGGCCCGCTCGGTTGGGGTCCGCTCGCTCAACGCGTCGCTGCCTTCCAATACCCGTACGCGGCAGGTCGAGCATCTGCCACGACCCCCACAAAGATGAGCCATAGAGACTCCCGCCTCGGAGGCAGCCTCCAGCAGATTCCTCTCCCCTTCAAACGAGACCGAGACCTCTTCAGGCCAGACAAACATCTCAGACATCCACGGCAGCCTAAATGGAGGGACGTCGACCCAAGACGCACACATCTGCAGACATGCACGGCACACACAGCCGGATGTGGGCGCAGCTCATCACCAAAAGGCTGTGGCCAGGCCGCCCATGTCGGGACTTCGAGGATCGGATTGGTCCGCTATTCGCGCCCATAGCGTCTCTTGGTCAGTGATTGTGCTTGGTGAACACGTCCAGGAAGCTTGCCTCACCGACTCGGATCGATCGGGTGAGCTCGAAGTGCGGCTCCATGAACGCGCGCAACAACCCTGACGGGTAGGTGTAGCTGGTGTACTCGCATGTTTCCCCGGTGGACTCGTTGGTGTACGTCGTCACCCATGCTGCCTCTTCGGGTCGATACGCCTCGTATCGTCGCGTGATCCGAACCGGCTCCTCCTGCTCGACGGCCTCTTGCGGAAACCGCTCCCGTTCGAAGTAGGCGACGCCGTCGATGTATTGCACCGCGAAAGTCCCGTCGGCCTTGAGCGCGCGGTGGGTCTTCTTCAACAGTGAGGAGAGATCCCTCGGTGCGAGGTCGGCGACGGTGTTGCCCATGAGCATCGCCAGGTCGAATCGATCCTCTCCGAACTCGTGAGCGAGGACATCGGCGTGCACGAACTCGACCCTCGATCCGCGGTGCTCGGCGTCCTGCCGTGCCCGTTCGATCATGAACTGGGCGTGATCGAGCGCGACCACCGTGGCACCCTGCTCCTCGAAGAAGAACGACCACGGCCCGGCACCACAGCACAGGTCCAGGACAAGATCTCCGGGTCCAATCAGCGGAGCCAGCTCCGGTCCCATCACCCTCACCGCCTCCAGCGCCCGAGGGCCATCCGCGACGAACCGGCTCAGAATCCACCGATAGAGGGTGATCGACTGGTTCTGCGCCATCAACGGACCTACGACGCGACTCCGCGTCGCCTCCCACCAGGAAGGTACCAGTGGGGCTGGTGCGCATCGACCCCTCTGAAGCAAGCGCCCGGATTGCTCGATCTGCTCACCAGAGCACACCCAACGGCATTTGTGGCCGCGCGCTACGACCGGATCACGTACACCCGGTCTTCGAGCTTGCCGATCATGCGGTAGATCGTCCACAGAGTGTTGCCCAGAACACCGCGGTACGGCACCACGCCCATCTCCTCGACCAACCGATCCCTGTCCCGGTTGAGGCGGGCGGCACGGAGGAGCCGTTTTTCGCCGTCCTCGCCCTCGAGCAGAGCCTCGAGCCACTCTGACCCCACCCGGTCGAGCACTTCGATCGCGAAGCCGGCCTCAGCGACGGTCTGTTCGAACAGCTCGGCGTCGAGGCGTTCGGGCACCTGGGCGAGATCGGCGCACAGCCGCGCCGACTCCTCCGACTCGAGGAGCCGCGTCGCGAACACGTCATGGATCACCATGGCACCGCCCGGCACGAGGACGCGCCGGCATTCGGCGAGTGCCCCCGCGAGGTCCTCGACGTGGCCCAGCATGTCTCGCGAGAAGACGGCGTCGAAGCTGTCGTCGCCGGCAGGGATGTCGTTGATCGTCCCGAGCTCGATCTGGACCAGGTGGCCGTACTCGTGGTTGGCGATGTCCTCGGTGCCGAAGTCGATGTTCGCCTGGACCGGATCGACCGACAGCACCCGACACCCGAACCGTTCGGCCAGGTCGAGTGCCTGGGCGGCGTCCCGTCCGCCGATGTCGAGGACATAGCCGCCTTCCCCCACGCCGAGCGTGCCGAACGTGTCGTATATCGATGTCCGCGGCCGTGGATCGAGGCTGTGGTCCGCCATCGCCACGGCGTCCGCCCACTCGATGTCCCAATCTCCGTACATCTGCTGAACCGTCAGCGGGGTGGTGAAGTCAGCCATCGGCCCAGCCTAGGTGCGCCGGTCTCACGGCCAAGGTCGACCAAAACGGATCCGAAACCCCTGGTCACCGAGGTGCCTCCCCCGCGCGGGCGGCCACACATCCCACACCTCCTCGCAGCCCCAGAGGCGCTACTGCCGCGCAACCGGTGTGCAGGAGGCATCCGACAGACTGATGACGAACCCACGGATGGGAGGTGACACGATGGCTGCAACCACCGCCGGATGGCATCGGCCGTCCTCTCGCCTCGCCGCGCTGGTGCGTGGGCTCGTGGTGCTGCTCATACTCGTTACGGCATGCGCGACCACGTCACCCGACCCCACGACGGCGCCCACGACGCGACCCGACACGGACCTGCCGGCACCCGGCGACGGGCCCGATGTGGCTCCACCCGACACCTCTTTCGACCCACCGCTCGACGGTTCCCTGCTCGACTGGGACGATCCGGACGCCACCGTCGCAATGGGCAACGGGTGGACGGTGCATGCCTGCTTCGGCGACGCCCCGCTGATGTGCTTCGACCACGACGGCAGCGAGGTGGCGGCCATCGAGGCCCATCCCTACCCCATCGACTCGTTCGACGCGCTCGACCCCGCTGCGGGTGACGCCGAGAACATGGAGGCGTTCGCCGCCGCGTTCCTGGCTGAGTTCAGTGCGGACCGCGCAGCCGGCTGTGGCGACGACTACCGCTTCGAGGTCATCGAGCCGCACCCCATGCAGCTCGGCGGCCGGGCCGGCATCGCCTACGGATTCGTGGGAACCATGCCGGGCGGCGAGCCGTCAGAAGTCCAACTGCAATACGCAACGATCCGTGACGACCAAGTGCTGCTGCTCAATGCGCAGGCGTACGACGACGGGGGCTGCCTGCCGCCGTTCGAGGCCGGCAGCTTCACCTCGGCGCAGCTCCTCGAGATCCGCCAGGACCTCGAGTCGTTGCTGACCGACATTCCCCTGCCCCAGCTCCCTACCCCTCCGGTGACACCATGAAGACACGACACACCATCTGGCTACTCATCGCCCTCTTCGCCCTGGTGGCGGCGGCGTGCTCCTCACAGGCCGACAGCCCGCCGGGCACCGACCCGCCGCCCACCAGCGAGCCGCCCGGCACCACACTGCCCCCGGGCACCACGCTGCCGCCTGTCAACGGCTCCCCCTGTGACGATCCGGGCCGGGCATGGAACACCGAGTTCGACCTCGACGGCGACGGTGAGGAAGAGCTGATCGTGCTGGTACAGACCGACCAGCTCGCCGATCCGGAACTCTATGTGTGCATCGACCGGAGTGCGCGCTTCGCCGCCGCCCTGGAGGGCGAGCAAGCCCAAGTCATCGGCTTCCACGACCTCGACGGTGACTCCGTCCGAGAGCTCTTCTACACCACGGCCGGGGACCGGGGCCGAGTGCTCTCGGCGGCGACGCTCACGCTACGCGGCCTTCTCGACACCGATCTCGGCATCGAACAGTGGAACGACCTCGTCGACGCCGGCGATGGGCCGTTCAGCGGTGAGACCTTTCAGTGCATCGACTGGGACGAGAACGGAACGCCGGACCTCATTCACTGGCAGTTTCAGCCGGCAGACAACGACGACGTGAACGTGCGTGCCTCATTCGTCACGCTCGTCGACGGCATGGTCATCGAGACCGGGGTCGACCTGTTCGAGACGACACCGGCGGACGCCGAAGCCATCATCTCCAAGCCGCACGGCTGTGGACCCGACGATGTGGTGCTCCCGGACGTCAGGTTCAACGATGCCGGGTGGGCTCGCATCCCGCTGAACCCTAAGGTCTTCGCCGGCACCAACGACGTCGTGCCCACGGCGGTGGCCGCCACCAACCGGGTTGCGGTGGCGGTGGGCGTCCACGCCCCGAACCCCATCGTCGGCGGCATGACCGATCCTGAGCCCCGGGCGTGGTTCACCGAGGACGGCATCACCTGGACCGCGGCCACGGTCGAGGGGACGAACGCAGAGATGCTCGGGGTGACGGCCACCGGCGACGGTTTCGTCGCCGTCGGCCGCACGGGCGACAACGGTGCTGCGTGGCGCAGCAGTGACGGCGCGGCATGGGAGATCACCGAGATCACTTCGCTGGAGGAGAACGGCCGCACCGTCTTGTACTCGGTGGTCGACACCCCGGCGGGGCTGATGGCCGTGGGCATGGAGATGTATTTCCCCGACTTCGACGCCGCGATCTGGACATCTCCGGACGGCACGGAGTGGACCCGCATCACGTCTCCGGCGTTTGGCACACCCGGTGGGCAGCCGAATGACGACGGCGAGTTCAACGCCGAGATCCATGACGTCACCGTCACGACCGATGGCCTCATCGTGGGTATCGGGTACGACACCGACTCGGACCCCGACATCGACTTCCCCGACCAGTTCCCGGCGGCGTGGGTCTCCACGGACGGGGAGACGTGGACTCGCACCCGCCTGCGCCAAGAGGCACGCCTCACCGGCATCGCCGCCTTCGGCGGCGAGCTGGTGGCGTACGGGGTCAGCGGCCTCCACGGCAGCCCCACAGCCGACGCCGTCATCGTGCGGAGCACCGACGGCCGCACCTGGACCGACGCCACCGGCGAGTTCTCGACGGTGATCCCCGAGGACGGCATTCAGTCGATCAACGCAGTGGGCCAGGTGCTGGGAGGCGGCTGGATGGCCGTGGGCAGCGATCAGGCGTCGTTCGACAGCCAGGGCGCCGCCGCGGTGTGGCAGACCTTCGATCTAGACGAATGGGACCGGCTCTCCCACGACACAGACGTGTGGGGCGAGATCGAGGTGGAGCCGGTGGTGATCATGCTCGACGCCGTCACCGTGCCAACAGGTGACTTCGTGGTGGTCGGGTACGCCGGTGACACCCAATCCTTGCCGGGCGGCGGCACCGTGTGCTGCCTGAAGCGGCCGCAACTGTGGCTGCTCAGCCCGGGGCGGACGGGGTCATGACGGCTCGCCGCTCGTCACCGATTCCACGAGAAAAGCCTCCACCGGCTCGGCGCGACCTTTGATCTGCAACCGTCCCACCGGGCGCGTGCGAACGGCGTGATGAACCAGGGCCTGGGTCGTGGCTCCGATGAGCACCTGCCCGGGCTCGGCGGCGGTCTCCAGCCGGGCCGCAACGTTCACCGCATCGCCGATGGCGGTGAAGTTGCGGACCTCCTTGCTGCCGATGTTCCCCACGAGCGCCGGGCCGGTGTTCACGCCGATCCGAAAGCGCGGCCAATCGGGATGGTCGCTCGCCAGGGCGGCGATGGCCTGATGGATCCGATGCGCCGCCCGCACGGCACGTAGTGCGTGGTCGGGCTGCAAGACGGGTGTGTTGAACAGCGCCATGAGCGCGTCGCCCACGAACTTGTCGACGGTGCCACCCTCGTCCAGGATGATCGGTACCGCCACCGAGTAGTAGTCGTTGAGCAACGACACGATCGCCGTCGGGTCGCCGATGTCCTCGGAGTACGACGTGAAGCCCCGGAGATCGGCGAACAACACCGTGGTCTCGACCACCGCGCCGCCGAGGGCGGCACGTGACGGATCGGCGAGGAGCCGCTTGGCGACCTCTTGCGGAACGTAGCTCGAGAAGAGCTGACGAACCTGGCGGTAGAGACGCACATTCTCGTAGCTCAGCGCCAACCGGCCGGCGAACAACCGCACCAGATCGTCGGCATCGGCATGCCACACCAGGGGCCGGAGGATCTCGATGTCGCCTGCTATCTCGTCGTCCTGCACGACGGGGCACGCCACCACATCGCCCCGGCCACTCGCGAACACGGTCACTTCATGCCTCTTGAGCTGATCGAGGTCGATCGCAGGCCAATCCGCCGAACCGGCGTGGACAAGTCGGCCATCCCGCACCAGACCACAGCGGACCTCGGTCTGGAACACCCGAGCGAGGATGGCCTCCGAACGCTCCGCCAGATCCTCCTCGGTCACCTCACGCAGGCCGTGACGAGCCAGATCGGCCATGGCTGCATGCATCTTGGCGTGGAGACGCTCGGAGGAGATCGTCTCGGCGGCGCCGGCCAGGATCTGGGTCTGGCTCTCGGTGAGTTGCATGCGCCGTCCCAAGACGCGAGCCGCTCCTTCCGCACTGCGCCCGGTCTCGGCCATGGAGCCAACGAGCTCCTCCAATGCCGCCTGCAGTTCGACGCGGACCTGCTCCACCGTGGCGTCCATGCCGACCGCGGTGAACAGACCACCGGCTCGGCCATCACGTCGGAACGTGATGTAGGCGGCATAGGCGACATATCCGTAGGCAAGCAGCACGACCACGTGCCACAGCCACCACGACAGTTGCCAGGTCCGCGACACGGCCACGATGACCATCGTCTCGGCCAGCAAGGTGGCGGCGGTGACCATGGCGAGGCTCACGGCCGACGGCCGCAGCTGGTGGAGCCGCCAATACCTCCACGCCATGACGCCGAACAGGAGCACGACGACCGCCGTCAGCGGCAACGCCACCGCATCGAACATGTCGGAGTCGAGGGGCTGGTCGAGCGGAGGCAATTGATTGACGGAGAGGAAGACCCACACCACCGCGACACCGATCACCGTGTTGCGGAAGACGTTCTGGCGCGCCAGCAACCGGCGTGCAGTTTCAGCGTCCCAGTGACGGCCAGACCACGCGCCCAGCGCGCCGAACACCACGAGGCCGGTGGGCATGGCCAGCTGGAAACCTGCAGTGCTCTCCGAGGCGATGACTGCCGGCGTGACCAGCGCGTGCACTGCGAAGAATGCGGCGCTGGCCAGAAACCCGTAGCCGACGAGAAAGAGACGGGCGTCGGTGTGGTCACGAGCTTCCGCGGTCACTCGTAATCCGACCGCGACGTTGGCCAGCGCCACGATGGCGACCAGCCAGAAGTGACTCGGGTTGTGCTTCCAGGTGGCGTCCACCTCAGGGGCTGCCAGCAGGATCGCAAGCAGGGCGAGGGGCAACACCATGTGGCCGGCCCACACCACCCCTTGGAGGATGGCGGTGGAATCCCCCTCGCCACGGCGCCCCGATCCCGTCGTCATGGGTCAACCGTACCCAACACCCGTGCCACCGGGGCACGACGTGGTGTCGGCACACCAGGCCTGGCACTGCCCGAGCGCCGGACCAGATCAGGCGGCGTAGGGGATGATCATGCGGAAGGCGGGAGCCGGACGGTGGTGGCGATCCGCCGAACGGGGCGCAGTCGGCTCCTGGCCGGGCCTCGTCGGTCCGCTTTTCGCAGAGGTGGCCAGCTCTTCGGCCAACGCCCCGTGAATCCACGCCGTGGCGGCCGTGTAGACCGGGTCCAGGGCCCAGCCGCCACTCGTCCGGGTCGCAACGCTGTCGACACGCTCGGGGCGGACTTCCGCCGCCCACTCCACGACGCCCCTCCACAGCTCGAGGTCGACGTGCCCGGTGCGCGCGATCCCGACGACTCGGTGGTCGATCATGAGGGCACGGATCTGACCCTGCTCCGGGCGCTGGCCCAGAGCGAGCAGCGCACCACCGTTCGTCTCGTACGCGCACGTCGTCACCACGACCAACGGTCCGTGTTCCCAGGCCTCGCAGTCGGAGACGAACACAGACCCCGGCACGTTGAAGACGTAGCGAACGAACCCTTCCACCTTGTCCTGGTCGATGATCCCGCCGACCCACAGCTCGGCGTCGGTGGGCAGGAACGGCCACTGCGACGCGCCGAGCCCCTCGAACGGAGGCAGCACCGGCATGAGCAGAGCCAGGGCCGCAGCCGAGTCGCCTCGGTTCACCTTCTCGACGAAGGACTCGAACGCCGCCACCGACCCCGCGACCGCGTAACCCGGCTCCAAGGTGTGCGGGTGCTCGATGGGCCGCTCAGCGGCGAGCGCCGGCGCGGCCATCGTCTCCGGCTCCGGCTCGGCTACGTCACCCGGGGCAAGCAGCGTCACCGCCAATGCCATTCCGACGGCCGGCACGAGCCAGGGCAGTCGGCGCGGTTCTCTACGGGGCGGCGCGTCGCGCTGACCGTCGCCCAGCACCCACACCTCACCATGACCGGCGCGCTCGGTTGGCCGAGTGTCCACGTGCCAAGCCTACGGCCGACCGTCCTCGTGAGAGACCCGGTGTTCGGCTACGACCGCTGCGTCAGACCGAGCCGGCCTCCTGGTGCAACACGCTCACCACGTGCTCGTGACGCTCTTGGGCTTCTTCGGGGGAATCTCCCACGCTGGTCACGCCGAGCTGGCCATGCTCGGGCAGGGCGCTGAGCATGTGGAACACCGATCCCACCTGGCGCGCCTGATCGAAGTGGAGGCCGTGCATGAGAGCGATGTCCAACACATCGGCAGGTACGAGGCCACGCAGTCCGTCGATGGCGACGTGGTCCGACGCCACGTAGTGCTTGGCCATGCCGCTCGGAGCGATGAACGCCGCCGACTCGGCGTCGTAGGTGCCGTCCGTGAGGAACTGCAGCGTGAGAAACGGATGCGTGGTGCCGCCCTTGCGCAGGTTCAGCTCGACGGCGAAGCTCCGCCACCCGCCTCCGTGATCGCGAGCAACCACGAAGTCGAGCCCGAAGCGTCCGATCACCCCGAGCTGCGCCAATCGCTCCCCGACCTTCAGAGCGGATTCGCTGATGGGGCCGGCGTACTCGGCGTCGGCCGGAAACCGCGATCCGATGAACACCTGTCCGGTCTCGCCACCCAGGATCTGGTCATGTGTCGACAGCAGCTCCACGGCACCCAGCGGCGTGATGCGCAACTGCACGCTCGGGCTGCGTACGTCGTCAGCCTGGATCATGGCCTCCACCACGCCCCCTTCCTTCTCGAGCAGAGAGAAGTAGTCGGCGACAGTCCTCCCCGGGAGCTGTACCTCGACCCGCTCGAGGGCGGTCGCCAGTGCGTCGGCTTCGCCGGCATCGCCCGGCGCCGGTAGCGATCGGAGATCGAGCGTGAGGTTGCCGAAGCCGCTGACGCCCTCATTGAGCTTGACGACCACCGATGCGAGGTCGGGGTCTTCACGCCGCAGAGCCACGACGGCGTCGATCACCTCTGTCCTGCCGTGCAGACCCTCTCGCCCGGCGGGATGCGAGATGCCGACCGCGGCAAACAGCCGACGACCCTCCGTCTTGGTGCCGAGGTGGGCGTCCTTGGGATCGGCCCCATACATGGGGATGTCCAGGCGCATGGCCAACTCGCGGTCCTCCCACGTGGTCATGAACGGAACCAGGTGGGCGCGATGCCGGTCTGGAATCAGCGCGCTGATCTTCTCGATGAGTCGCGGCCGCTCCAGGAGCTTGCGGGAGAGCGGACGAAACGTCGCCTCCATCGGCGACACCTGGAACAATCGACGGCGGGCATGGCTGGAGATGACACCTGGCATCAAGTCCAGGTAGTAGTCGACGATGTCGGGCTGGATGGGCTGCCCGGTGACGTAGACCATCCGCGCCCGAGGCTGGCGCAGCAACAACAGCAGAAACAGGTACCGCTCCTCGTAGGCCTGCATCTGGCTGGCCGACAGCTCGAAATCCACTTCGGCCGACGGCACCACCACGATCGTCTGCTCATCGGTGTTGAGGCGCTCGATGGAATGCCACAACGGCACGAGACGCGCCTGCAGCGCGTCATAGGCGCCCTGGTCACGCACGTCGAACGACATCGAACTCCACTTCGCTGTGAAGCCGAACCTACTGAATGGGGAGAGCTACAGCCCCGCCGCCACGTTGACTTCGCCGGCCTTCTTGTAGAGCGTCGCGACCATCGGAACGCGGTCGTCGTATCACTCGAGGGCCGACGCCGATCCGCCGACCGGCAGCCGGCTCCGGGCGATGCTGCCGTCGGGGTGGGCGGTGAAGAGGTGCACCGGCGCATCCCCCAGCACCGTGACCTCACCGTTCCGCACTCGAACCGCCGAGTGCTCATCCAGGCCGACACCGGTGCCCATCTCCGTGCCACCGAGCGCGGCCAGGAGTCGACGCTCCCGACCCAGCTCGGAGAAGTGGGCCTCCACGACGGTTCCGGGGAGCAGACCGAGACCACCGACGTAGGCACCGGGCTCCTCGCCCACGATGGCGATCTCACCCGCCAGCATGGCTCCGGCCGACACGCCGCCGTAGGGCACGCCCGCCGCAACGAGATCACGAATCGTGGTACCGATGGTGTCTGCCACATAGATCCGACGGTACCGCGGCGTGTCTCCGCCGCCGATGAAGAGCCCGGATGCCGCCTCGATGGCGCGACGGGCCTCGGCGCCGAGCGTCAGGTCCGGCTCGGGCACGACGACGTGCACGTCCACGAGGTCGCGCCACGGATCGCGATAGCGGGCGACGTACTGCTCCCACCCGGGTCCGCCCTGGAAGAGGAGGGCGACCAGGCCGGTAGGGCGCTCCGCCGCAGCCGTCGCGAAGGCACGTGACGTCGATGGGAACGACTCGGTGATGTCGCCGTGCAGGTAGAGGTCCATCATCGACAGGCTACGGCCCGGCCACAGAACCTATCCTGCCCACCATGCAGGCCGTACTGATCAGAGAGACCGGCGACGCAGACGTACTCATCGTCGAGGAGGTACCGGAGCCGTTGCCGGGGCCGGACGACGCCCTCGTGGAGATCGCCGCCGCCGGCGTCAACTACATCGACACGTACCATCGGCGGGGCCTCTATCCCCGTGACCTCCCCTTCGTGCCCGGCATCGAGGCGGCCGGCACCG
>JBFGCM010000099.1:0-12836 GCA_041581135.1 Acidimicrobiia bacterium | reverse complement strand
CTCGAGGGTGACTCGTTCTCCGGTTCGGTGGAGGGTGCCGATGCGGATACTCGTCTCGAGGGTGACTCGTTCTCCGGTTCGGTGGAGGGTGCCGATGCCGATACTCGTGTCGAGGGTGCCGGCGGCTGAGCCGGCTCCAGCTCACACACGGCTGCGCCGTGTAGGCCAATCGAATTGCTGTGACCACCCGGGGACCGAGGATCGGTCCCCGGTGTCATTCACGCCCAGCGGCTAGCGCGCGCTCGATGACGTCCAGCGCTGACGGCGCGTCCTCCCAGCCGAGTGTCGCCGTCTTCTTCTCTTCGAGGTCCTTGTAGACGGCGAAGAAGTGCTCCAATTCCTTGAGAAGATGCTCGGGAACATCTGCGAGTGAGTTCGCCGTCGACCACACGGGGTCGCCGAGGGGCACGCCCAGGATCTTGTGATCGGCGCGTTCTTGGTCCTGCATCAAGAACACTCCGACCGGTCGGATCCGTATCCGGCACCCGGGAAACGTCGGTTCCGACACCAGCGCCATCGCGTCGAGCGGGTCATCGTCTTCGGCGAGCGTGTCTGGGATGAAGCCGTAGTCGGCCGGATATCGCGTCGCGGTGAAGAGCATGCGGTCGAGGTAGAGCTCACCCGTCGCGTGGTCCATCTCGTACTTGTTGCGGCTGCCCTTTGGGATCTCGACGACCATGGTGATCTGCATGGCCGGAGCGTACCGGTCACAGCTCGACGTACGTCCCGACCTCCATCACCTGATCGGCAGGAAGCCGGAAGTAGATAGCAGCACTCGTGGCATTCCGTTGCATGAACCGGAACAGTCGCTCTCGCCAGGGAGCCATTCCGGGCTCGTCGGTCACGATGATGGACTCCTTGCCCAAGAAGAACATCGCATCGCTGAGATCGAACCCGAAGTCCGGGTCCACGATGCTCGCCAGCGCCTCGGGAACGTGCGCCTCCTCGGTGAATCCGTAGATGAGGACGACCTGGACGTAGCCCTCACCGAGGTCGTGCACCGCATGTCGACGGGCAGGCGGCACCACGGGTACGTCGGCGGTTCGCACCGAGACCAGCACGATCGTCTCGTGCAGGACCTCGTTGGATCTCAGATTGGCGAGGAGCGCCGGAGGCGTCGTTCCGGGCTTACGGACCATGTACACGGCGGTTCCCGGGACCCGTTCTTGGGGGTGCGCCGCAATGGACGCTATGAAGCGCTCGATGCTGAGTCCGCTGCCCATGATCTTGGTGTCGACGAGTTCGCGGCCGCGTCGCCACGTCGACATCACCGCGAAGGCCGCCGCCCCGACTGCCAGCGGGAACCATCCGCCCGCCGCGACCTTCAGGATGTTGGCGCTGAAGAACGCGGCGTCCACCGCGGCAAACAGCGCGGTCACCGCGCCGGAGACCACCGGACCCCATCCCCACCGATTGCGCATCACCGAGTAGAGGAGGGCCGTGGTGATGAGCATCGTCGCCGTCACCGCGACGCCGTAGGCGGCGGCGAGATTGGCAGACGAACGGAATGCGAAGACGAGACCGACGCATGCCGCCATCAACACCCAGTTGACGGTAGGCAGATACACCTGGCCGATCTCCCGGGGTGAGGTGTGATCCACATGGAGCCGAGGCAGGTATCCGAGCTGCACCGCCTGCATGGTCAGCGAGTAGGCGCCGGTGATGAGTGCTTGTGAGGCGATCACGGTGGCCAGCGTCGCCAGCACCACCAACGCAACGAGCGACCAGCTGGGGGCCATCCGAAAGAACGGGTTGTCGATTGCTGTCGGGTCTTCGGTGATCAGGGCCGCTTGTCCCAGGTAGTTCAGAGTGAGGGCGGGGAAGACCAGGGTGAACCAGCCGATCCGGATCGGACTTCGCCCGAAGTGACCCATGTCGGCATAGAGGGCCTCGCTGCCCGTCACCACCAGGAAGATCGCGCCAAGCGAGAGAAAGGCACCTGCGGGATCGCTGCGAACGAACTGAAATGCCCACGTCGGGCTCAGGGCTGAGATCACCGACGGGTGCGACGCGATCTGGCTGACACCCAGCACGGCCAGCACGCCAAACCAACCGATCATGACCGGTCCAAACATGGAACCGATCGACGCGGTACCGCGGCGCTGGATGCTGAACAAGCCAATCAGGATGACTGCTGCCAGTGGCACCACATACGGAGCGAATGCGGGCGTCACCACTTCGAAGCCCTCGATCGCAGCCAGCACCGAAATGGCCGGGGTGATCATCCCGTCGCCGTACAGCAGGGCGGTGCCAAACAGCCCGAGGGCGACAAGCACCCACCGCACCCGGCCGCTGTGGGACTGGCTGGTCGGCGAGATCAGTGCAGTCAGGGCGAGGATGCCCCCTTCGCCGTCGTTGTCGGCACGCATCACCACCAGCAGGTACTTGACGGTGACGATGAGCATCATCGCCCAGAACATGAGTGACGCAACGCCGAACGCCGCCTGCCGGCTCACCTCGAGCCCGCCGGCGGCGAACGATTCTCTCAGTGCGTAGAGCGGGCTCGTGCCGATGTCGCCGTAGACCACTCCGAGAGCACCCACCGACAGCATGGCCACATAGCGGGGTCCCCGGGGGCGTCGCTCTGGTCTGCGTCGCTCAGATGCCACGGAGACCCGGCTGCCGGTTGCGACCAATGGCCGGTGGTATCACCTCGCTCTTCACCGCATGAGATGGCCTGCGTGCCATGCAATCAGCCTAGGGAGGGAGCGTTCATCGCAGGTGCGAGCCGTCCCCCCCATGCGTAGGCTCGAAGTCATGGCGGACTTTCGCAAGTGGTCGCTCACGTATGTGGTCGCCTATCTCACGGTCGGCGGCCTCGGGTTCGCGTTGGCTCCGGATCTCACCTTTGACATCTTCCTCTCCAACGGTGAGTACGACACCGCCGGTTTCCGGCTCACCGGCATGCTCATGCTCGGGCTGGCGTACCTGATCTGGTCGATCCTGCGACGCGAGGACTGGAAGTACTACCCGGTCTCGATCGTCGTCCGATCGGCATTCGTCGTGTTCATGCTCTGGCTTTACGTGCTGGAGGACGACCCGATGTTCCTGGTGATCGACGCCATCGTGCTGGTCGGCCTGATCCCGTCGCTCATGTTCCACTTCCGAGGTGGCCCTGGCTGATCGTCACCCTGGGCGGCGCCTCCGAGGTCAGACGAGCTGAGACAGAATGGTGGGTCTGGCGTGCGCCGATTCCACCGCGCCTGCGAGGTTCACTGGCCCACTGAGCCCTCCATTCGCAGCGCTCCGGGTGGCGGGCGTCAACTAGGGCCTTGTGTCACTGGTCGGGATCGTCGGCAGCGCAAACGATGGGGGAAGGCGTACTCCACTGTGGGGGTGTGGATGGAGTCACTCGATCTGAAGAAGGAGCTCAAGACGCTGTACACGGCTCGCAAGGGGCGTCCCGAGTTCGTCGACGTGCCGGAGCTTCAGTACCTGATGTTTGACGGCCACGGCGATCCGGAGCAGACCCCGCTGATGCAAGAGGGCTTCCAGGCCTTGTTCTCGGTGGCGTATCCGATCCGGTTTGCGATCAAGGACCGCGACCAGATCGCCTATTCCGTGATGCCGCCGGAAGGCCTCTACTGGGACTTGGGAGATACGCTCGACTTGGACGCGATGGAGAGCTGGCACTGGACGCTGATGATCCTCCAGCCAGCATTCGTCACCGTCGACGACGTCGAACAGGCCCAAAAGCAAGCGCTGGACAAAGGCATCGCTGCGGCCGCCCGGATCCGCCTCGAGTCGTACCACGAGGGACTGTCGGCTCAGGTGATGCATGTGGGCCCCTACAGCGAGGAGGGGCCGACCATCGCATCGCTCTTGGACTTCATCGCAGCCGAGGGGTACCGGGCTCACGGCAAGCACCACGAGATCTACCTCGGCGACCCTCGTCGGGCAAAGCCGGAGAACCTGCGAACGATCATCAGGCAGCCCATCAAGGGAACCGTTTCTCGCGCGTGACCTGACCGCGCTGCAGCGGCCCTAACCTCGGCCGATGGGTTCTCGGCGGTTGCCTCGACTGATCCTGCTGGCGGTACTGGTGATCACCGCGTCCACCCAGCCGGTGTTCTTGCTGGGGGCTGGTTTCCTGACGATGTCCGCCGACCTGGGTTTTGGTGCCACCGGACTCGGCGTGCTCACGGCCGCGTTCTTCTTGACCGCCGGCATATCGAGTGCACCGATGGGGCGCTTGGTGCACCGCATCGGTTGGCGTCGCGCCATCAGGTTCAACATGATGGGATCGGCGACGATCCTCGTGTTGATCGCCACGATGGTGGGCACTCCGGTGGCGCTCGGTGCGCTCCTCGTGGTCGGGGGCGTGTTCTACGGGCTCGCCAATCCCGCCGTCAACCAGGCGCTGGCAGACCATGTCGATCCCCGGCATCGTGCCCTCGTCTTCGGCCTCAAGCATGCCGGTATCCCCGCCTCGACGCTGCTGGCCGGCTTGGCGGTGCCGTTGGTCATCGTCGACCTCGGCTGGCGGCCTGCGTATCTGATGGCGTTGGGGCTCGTGGCGATCGTGTTGCTGTTGGTGCCGGCCGGTGAGGAGCCTCATCACGAGCCCCTGCACCACGCCGATCAACGCCGGGCAGTAGCGCCGCTCCCGGTCGGCACGCTGATGGCGCTCGGATTGGGGGCGTCGTTGGCGTCGTGGGCCGCGGTCGCACTCGGCTCCTATCTCGTGGCCGCCGCGGTCGACGCCGGGTTCACTGAAGAAGGAGGCGGATTGCTCCTCTTCGTCGGTTCGGCGTCGAGCCTCACGGCTCGTGCGGTGGCCGGCATCGTCACCGACCGAATGGGATGGCGCGGCTTCGGCGGGGTGGCCCTCCTCACCGGTGTCGGAGCCGGTGTCTTCGTGCTGTTGGCGCTCACCTCGGGATGGGCGTTCGCGCTCATCGTGCCGGTTGCATTCGCCACGGGTTGGGGCTGGCCGGGACTCATGACGTTCACGGTGGTGAACGCCAACACGTCGTCGGCCGCCGCGTCATCCGCCGTCACCCAAGCGGGCGTCTTCATCGGGGCCGGCGGAGGGCCAATCGTGGTCGGCTGGGTGATCGACACCTGGTCGTTCGGTGCGGCATTCCTGCTGGTGGCGGTGATGCTGGCGATGGCCTCGACCATCGTTACCGTCGTGGGGGCCCGTTCCGTCAGGATGCAGCCGGCGAGCGCGTGACCGTTGGTTCGAGCGCAGCCGAACCGCATCGTGGATAGGGTCAGCCCCATGACCGAATCTGTGTGGCCGGGCGGCCAACCCGTGGTCGGGGACCACGCCGAGCGATATCGTCTGGTCACCAGTGAGGACATCGAGCTGTTCACCCAGATCAGCGGAGACCGCAACCCCATCCACTACGACGCCGAGCTCGCCGAGGAGACGGCGTTCGGGGGCATCGTGGTGCAGGGGGGCATCACCACGGCGATCCTCAACGCAGTGGTTGCGGAGGACCTGCCCGGCCCCGGCACGGTGTTTCTCCATGTCGACTGGAGCTTTCGGGCACCGGTTCGGCCCGGCGACACCATCACCGGCCGGGTCGAGGTGGTGGAGGTGCGTACCGACAAGCCCATCACGAAGCTCATCACGACGGTGACCCGGGACGATGGCACGGTCGCTGTCGACGGCAATGCCCTCTGCTATACCATGCCGCTGCGTGAGGCAGCTGCACGGCAGTGATGTTCGCGACACACCTGCTCAGTGGACGTGTCGAGCTTCGGCGAATTCACGTGTGGCGGTATCCGGCATATGAAATGCTCCACGACGGAGAGCTGCTCGCCACGGTGGGCCGCATCGGATGGTTCCGCGTCTACTTCGGGCGCGGGGTACCGGTGGAGCTGGCCGACGGGAGTAGGTGGCGCATCCGGGCGCGCACCATCGGCGGGTTCCTGTGCCCGGTGATCGTCGACGGCGAGCGACTCCAGATCGCGGTGGGGAGCCCGGGGCAGGGGCGGGACTACGACATCACATGTCGCGATTTCGGCTACGGGTTGTTCCCGGCCTCGCCCAAGCCCCGCTCCCGAGAACGGTGGTCGCTGCGACTCCACGAGACGGAGGTCGCCACGGTTCGTCTCCACCCACTGTCCGCCGATGCCACCGATCCCGTGCACATCGGAGCCCTAGTGATCAGCTTCGTGTTGATCCGGTACGGCCTCCCCGACGAGACCCGGCCGAGGTTGTCGTCGTTCAGCTGGCGCTAGTCGTCTCGATCGAGGGACTGCGATCGCCGGTGGGCACGCTCACCCGCTCGGTGCGGAAGAAGCTGAAGAAGGCGTAGGTCGCCACCGCCGACAGCAGGTGCCAGATGGCATGGGCCTGAACCAGCGAATCCGGTCTGCAGGCCTCGTGGTCCGCCGTTCCGGTGAGCCAGATGGCGTAGGCCACCAAGAACGCAGCCATCCCCACCCAGAACCACGGGGTGTAGCGACGCCGGCCAGGTGCGGGGCGACGTGCCACCAGACCCGGCAGCCAGAACAAGACCACCCACCAGTACTCGCCCGGTGCCGCCGCCATGTCGACAGGGGTGATGCCGAAGACCGCCGCCACGGCAAACCCGACGAATCCCGACATCCAGCGCATCGCCGGTGACCACCATCGGTACAGGACCTCGGAGATGATCCAGAGGCCGATCGACACACCGAACAGGTCGAGTCCGATGCCGAGATCGCCCCCGAAGATCCAGTAGCCGGCGGCGTAGGCGGCGAGCGTCGCCCCGTAGACGGAGAAAAGCGTGCGTGTGGTCCATCGACCGAGCTGCGAGACGTTGAACAGCCACGGGATGAGGATGTAGGTGACCATCGACACGTTGTCGATCCACGCCCCGAAGAACGTGTGGGTGCCATGCATCACCATGGAGCCCGGCCCGAGGAACACCACAGCTGACGCGTACAGCAGTGCGACGGGGGAGTTCCCGACGAACCTGTTGTGGCGGAGATGCCCGGTCGATTCGTCTCGTGCCAGGCGCCAGAAGATCGCCAATCCCGCCACCACGAAGCCCAGGTTGCCGAGCGTGTTGACGGGTTCCCGCAGGAAGCCTGGGCTCACCCGCTCACACCACCGGGACACCTCGCCGATGGCCTGCTCGTTGGCGGCCATCGGCCCCCAGCCCCCGATGCCGGCGAGGCCGAACAACGCGGAGAATGCCAGCAGCGACCACAGGGCGAGCCGCATCGGTCGGTAGACGTCGGTCATGGCGGTGACGCTACCGGCTGCGGGCTCCGTCCCCGTCGCATCATGCCGGATATCATCCGCCGGTGGGATGCCCTCCGTATTCCACGTGTGTTTCGTCAAGAGGAGGAAATCATGTCTGTTCCCGTGACGCAGCAGCAGGGCATCCGCTCGATGGCCCGCGGCTTGACACCGTTTCACCGCGCAAAGCTGGTGTTCATGGCTGCGGCGTTCGTGTCGTTCCTGCTGTCTGTGGCGCTCTGGTTCCTGGTCGACAAGGAGTTTGGCCTCTTCGTCGGCCTCTGGGTGCCCGCCATCCACTCGCTCGGCACCTTGGTGTTGACCGGAGAACGCTCATGAATGAGCTCGTAGTGTTTGGGTTCGGTGCCGTCGTGTTCTCGATGACCACCTGGGCTGCAATCGCCTTCGGTCTCCATCGATCCCATGAGCTGCACGTGCACGACCTCGAGAAGTCAGGCAGGACGACCGAGGTGCAAGAGGACGGTCTCACCGAGCTCTACGTCGATCTCGCCGATGACGCCAGCGTCACGCCCAAGCCCTGAGCGCCCCGCCAGGAGCCGGTGTGCCTGACCTCCAGGGCGCAAGAGTCCTCGTGCTCGGAGGCTCCGGAGCGCTCGGTAGTGCCATCGGCGCCGAGCTGGCATCACGCGGAGCGGCCGTGATGCTCGCCGGGAGGGACCCGGAGCGTCTGCGACAGTGCGCCACCGCCATCGGTCCGGACACCCCCTCCGTGCTGTTCGACCTCGCCGTGCCTGCCCATGCAGATCATGTGGTCGGGACGGCCATCACCCGGCTCGGCGGCCTCGACGGTGTGGTCAATGCCGCCGGGGTCGTTGCCTTCGGAGCGCTCGCCGACCACGACGACGCCACCATCGACGAGCTGATCGCTGCAGACCTGGTCGGGCCACTGCGGGTTATGCGAGCTGCCCTCCCACACCTCGACGGTGGCTTCCTCGTCAACATCACCGGAGTGGTCGCCGAGAGCCCGGTCCCGGGGATGGCCGTGTACTCGGCAGCAAAGGCGGGCCTGAGCGCGGCCACGAGGGCGCTCGCCAAGGAGCTGCGCCGCAACGGTGTCCACGTCCTCGACGCCCGACCACCACACACCGAGACCGGGCTCGCGGGCCGCCCGATCGCGGGGTCCGCGCCAAAGATGCCCGAGGGTCTGGAGCCCGATGCCGTGGCGCAACGCATCGTCGACGGCCTCGTTGCCGGGGACCGCGAGCTCGCGGCGGCAGACTTCGGCGCTTGATGGAGCTCTTGATCGCTCACTTCGCAGCCACCTGGTTCATGGTGGGCCTCATCTGGGTGATCCAAGTGGTGCACTACCCGCTGTTCGCGAGCGTCGGCGCTGCAGGCTTCGTCCGGTACGAACAGCAGCACACCTGGCGAATGGGCTGGTTGCTCGCCCTGCCGGCCCTCGTCGAGATCGCCTCCGCTGCGTTGCTCGTGTGGTTCAGACCGGCCGGCGTGAGCCTGGGGATCGTCCTCGTCTCCGGTGGGTTGCTCGCCGCAGTGTGGGTGATGACTGCCGCCGTGCAGGCTCCGATCCATGGTCGCTTGTCATCCGGCTACGACGAGGCTCTCGTTCGACGCCTGGTGACATCGAACTGGTGGCGCACCGCAGGTTGGACCGGGCGCGGCGTGCTTGCTGCCGGGATGCTGCTGCAGGCCTGAGCTCACACGAAGCGGGGGCGTTCGATCTTCACGTTCACGCCGGGGGAGTACAGCACGTAGGGGTCGCCGATGGGCGGCGGATAGCCGGCCGCCTCCATGAACTCGTCGTCCACGGTGACCAGCGAAGCGCCCTGCAGCGGCCACGGCTCGTGCTCGACTCTCGCATGGGACAACCGACGCCCCAGCATCGTGTACAGCCCCCACTGTGCGGTGAGGAAGTGGTCGAGCGCCGTCGGCTCGGGGAGCGGCTCGCCGGTGTCCACGACCACGTGGGAGCGAGCGCCCCGTGGCCCCGGCCAGCGTCGCCGCGCCGTGTAGGTGAGCCGTGAGGCTCGGCGGTCGAGGCTCATCTTGGCCCACATGTACGGGAGCCGGTAGGTGCTCCGAGCCACGAGCACCGGCACGAGCCGGCTGATGTCGAGTGAGTGGAACCAGATCCCCGGACCCTCCGATCCTTCCACATAGGTGCGGATGTTCGTCTCCGGAAACGTCCCGAAGTAGGGAATGGGTGGAGTGAACCGGGCCGCGATGTCGGCCATCTGAAACGGGATGAGCCCCACCCAGGCGCTGCCATCGAAGGTGGCAACCTCGAGGCCTGGAGGGAGCTTGGATTGCACGTGGATCGGGTCATAGCGCCAGTGCAACGACGTGAGGGTCAGCCAGCGCTGGGTCATGACCGGGCGATCCACCCGGTACCGAGGTTCCCCTGTCCACGCCGCGTCGTCCTGTGGCATGTCGGGTGGCCTCAGCGCGGCTCACCGAGCGTCGCCAGCAGGGCCTCGGCGTAGGACTCGGCAGCCGTGGCACCGGTGAAGGTGGTTGACTCCTGGCGGAGCCGGATCACACACGCGTAGCTCCCGTCGTCCTCTCGTAGCAACGCGATGAAGTGCTCGCCGAGCAGCTCCCGCAGCTGTCCCTCGGTGGGGACCCATACGACCTCGTCCTTCACGATGCTGTCGAGCGCCCACTCCACGGTGCCGTTGAAGGCCAGCTCGTTCTCTTGCCCCACCGATCGGCGTGGTTCGATCGACATGTCGCTGACCATCCACACCTCCTCCCCGAAATCCCGATCGGGGATGTGGAAGTGATCGCCGTTGCGGGGATCCCAGGGCAACCCGGCGTCACGGAGGAGCCGGGCCAATCCCACCGATGGCATGGAGGACGATGAGCTCACGAGGAGAGCATACGGCGCGACAGGCAGCAGGCGCTCCAGGTTTCGGTCGGCACACCGCTGGGTAACTGTGTCGAGAAGCAACCGACAAGGAGTGTGCCATGGCAACCATCACCGAGTCAGTGGACGTGGACGTCGACGTCCGCACCGCCTACAACCAGTGGACCCAGTTCGAGATGTTCCCGGAGTTCATGGAGGGCGTGGAGTACGTCCGTCAGCTCGATGACACCCACAACCTGTGGAAGGTCGACATCGGTGGTGTGGAGCGCGAGTTCAAGACCGTGATCACCGAGCAGGAGCCCGACATGCGCATCGCATGGACGACGGTAGAGGGTCCGCACCACGAGGGTGTGGTGACGGTGCACCGTCTCCAAGACGGCAAGTGCCGGGTCACGTTGCAGATGGACTACGACCCCGAGGGCTTCGTCGAGGTCGTCGCAGACGCATTCGGGATCGTGGAGGCACGAGTCCGTGGCGATCTCCAGCGGTTCAAGGAGTTCATCGAGGCCCGCGGCGTCGAGACCGGCGGATGGCGTGGCACGGTCGAGCAGACCGCGACCCGCTGACGCCGTCCCGGCGATTGGCCCGGTTCCGTCGTCGCCGGCCCGATCGCCACGACGCCGCACGCACCGGAGGGCACCGTCAGGTGCCCTTCCGTGCGTCGGGAGGTCGGCGTCGTGAGAGACGTCGAACGACTCGATGAGGCGGTGGCCAAGTGGTCGGCCCGTGTGGTCCGGTCTGTGCACGTGCCCCTGCTCCGCACGGTGACGCAACTCGGGGGCACAGAGCTGGTCGTCGTCGCCGGAATCACCGCCGGAGTAGTGAGCCGCTTTCGGCGCGGGAAGTGGAACGATGCATTGCGCCTCGCCGCCGTGATCGGGGGTCAGAACCTCGCTCACAACGTCATCAAGCGTGTCACCAACCGAGCGCGTCCCGATGGGCCGCACCATTCCTTCTTCGCGGGCACCTCGTTCCCGAGCGGGCACACGACAACTGCGGCGGCCTCGTGGCCTGCCATCATCACCACGGTCGCCCCTCCAGCCTCACCCGCCACCCGTATCGCTTCCTTCGGTGTCGGCCCGGCGGTCGGCGCTACGAGAGTGCTGCTCGGTGTCCACTGGCTCAGCGACGTAGTGGCCGGGCTCGTGCTCGGCTGGGGCTGGCTGGCGCTGGTCCGGGCGGCCACTCGCACCCCGTCCACATGATGTGAACAGTGGGGGGCGTGCCCCGGCATGGACTTCACACCGAGCGCTGTCCATGCGACCGCCGGTCTCGCGTCACTCGCCGGAGTCGCAATGATCCTTCTCCAGTAGATCGAGGAGCTCACCCCGTACACCCTGCAGCAGCAGGCGCTGATCGAAGAGCTCCAGACTGCTCTCGCCGCCACGACCGGCTGAGTCGAGCGCCCAGCGGCCCGGCCGGCGCACTCGACGCGCGCGCGCCGGCCGGGTTTCGTGGCGCCACTCGGGGCCCGTCCTGCCCGCCTCCGAGCCGTGTTCTGTGCTAGCAACGGACCTGGCAGCACAAGAGGCGGGCAGCAGTGCGGACGATTTGGGTGATGGGTGACCAACTGAACCGGAGCATCGGCGCATTGGGCACGGCCGATCCTGGGTCCGATCGGGTGCTCCTCGTGGAGAGTGCAGCCATGATCGATGGTCGTCGCTTCCACCGGCAACGCCTCCACCTGGTGCTCACCGCGATGCGCCGCTTCGCCGGCGAGCTCGAGAGTGCCGGCTTCGACGTCGACCACCGCACTGCGCCCACGCTGGCGGCGGGCCTGCGCGCCCATGTCGACGAGCACGCCCCAGACGGTGTGGCCGCGACCGAACCGAACTCGCGTCGAGTCCGGGCGCTCCTCGAGACCCTCGGTGTGGAGCTGGTTCGGTCCAACCAGTTCCTCTGCCACCCCGACGAGTTCGCAGAGTGGGCCGGGGACCGTTCCCGCCTGCGGATGGAGGACTTCTACCGCTGGCAACGGCGCCGTCTCGGATACTTGATGGACGGGGACGAGCCGGCCGGGGGAGAGTGGAACTTCGACCACGACAACCGGGAACCGCCACCTGACGATGGGTCCTGGCCCGAACCCGTGCAGAGCCGCCTCGACCATCTCGACGAGGAGGTGTTGGCGGGAATCGACGCCGACCTGCCAGGCGCAGAGCCGGTGGGGTGGTGGGCCACGTCACGGCGAGCGGCCTTGGCTCGGCTCCGTCACTTCGTCGACGAGGTGTTGCCGGGTTTCGGCCCCCACGAGGACGCCATGACGGTGCGGAGCTGGCACCTGGCTCACTCGCTGCTGAGCCCGTATTTGAACCTCGGCCTGCTGCTGCCAGACGAGGTGTGCGATCCCGTCGAGGAGGCCTACCGGGACGGCCGAGTGCCGATCAATTCGGCCGAAGGGATGATCCGCCAGGTGATCGGCTGGCGTGAGTTCGTGTGGGGGATCTACTGGCTGTGGCCCGACCAATACGACGCCAACACCCTCGGTCACCGGCGGCACCTCCCCCCGGCCTTCACCGGCGACGCCACCACGGACATGCGCTGTGTGGCTACGGCGCTCGACGGCCTGCACCAGCGCGCCTGGGTGCACCACATCGAGCGGCTCATGGTGCTGTCCAACTTCGCCAACCTCTACGGCATCCACCCCACTCGGTTACGGGATTGGATGCGCGAGCAGTACATCGACGGGGGTGACTGGGTGATGGGTCCCAACGTGATGGGCATGGGGCTGTGGGCCGACGGCGGCCGGATGTCCACCAAGCCGTACATCTCCGGTGGCGCCTACATCAACCGGATGAGCGACTACTGCGG
>JBFGCM010000098.1:0-12882 GCA_041581135.1 Acidimicrobiia bacterium | reverse complement strand
TGAATGATCTGCCCATCATCACGGCAAGTGTTTCCTCTGCTTCGCTGACGCTGCCCGAGCTCAAAACAGTTGTACAGGACGATCTCATCCCACAGATAGAGAGCCTTGCCGAGGTTAGCCAGGTGACCGTAGGTGGAGGCCAGGAGTTGCCCCAAGAGCAACCTCCTGCAGAAATCGTGGCAGTCGCTCCGACAGCTGAGCCCGAGCCCGAGCCGACTGCGACGGCCGCGCCGACTCCGGTCCCTACAGCCGATCCACGCGCGCTCCCAGACCAGGTTGTCTCAACATTCGCTGGAGCCGGGCTTGAGCGATCTCGACGCCCAGAAGCTCCTCGACGAGGAGCCGACGATGGTGGTCTTCAACGGCTTCAAGGGTGCACTCACCGAGAACCCGCTGGAGATCAACGTGGGTGACCGGGCGCGGTTCTACTTCGTGAACGCCGGCATCGACCTCGACTCCAACTTCCACCCCATCGGGTCGCACTGGGACGCAGTGTGGCAGGAAGGTGCCACCTACTCACCGCCCATCCGAGGATCGCAGACGACCTTGGTGCCGGCGGGCGGTGGCGTCGTCGTCGACCTGATCGGCCAGGTGCCGTCGGACATCATCCTGGTGGACCACGCACTGACCCGTACGTTCTACAAGGGCGCCCTCGGCATCGTTCGAGTCTCCGGCGCCGAGAATCCTGAGATCTTCGAGGCCGTGGAAGCGTTATAGGCCGGCAACCGGGCGAAGAGGTCCCGAGCCAACCCCCTGGGCTCGGGGCCTCTTTCGCGTGTCGGGGGTATCGGATCTCCGACCGCCCCGCCGCGACGAGCGGCACCAGGCGCTCAAGACGGCCCCTGGGGCGTCCGAAGGAACCCAAATGCAACGAAACCGACCCACCGTCACCGGCACCAGCGCCGCCGCCGGCCGCGGCCTCCCGCGGCTACGGGAAGCGTCGTTGGCGGTCGCCATCGTCACGGCGGCCTCGCCGAGCACGCTCGAAGCCTTGAGCGGCGGATCGTGGACCGGGTCGGCCGTGCTGGCGATGTGTGGCCTCCCGCTCTACCTGTTCGTGCGAGCGACCTTGTCTGCGGCACGCCGCGAACTCCGCCCCACCGTCTGACGTCATCGTTCGAGCCGTTCCCGGCAGACCAGATCGCAGTCGGCCGGCTCTTGCGCGCCGGTACCGAACCAGACTCCGGCGGTACAAACGTTCATGTGATGTTGCTAGTTTGTACAGCTGTACCAAGCGCGAGGGACATGCCTCCCGACTACAAGTGCATCATCATCGGCGGCGGGATCATGGGGTCCTCGTTGCTGTACCACCTCACGGCGGAAGGCTGGGCGGACTGCCTACTGGTCGAGAAGGGCGAACTGGCGTCGGGGTCCACATGGCACGCTGCCGGCCAGATCACCCACTCGACGTCGTCCTACGGTCTCGCCTCGATGACTCGGTACGGCACCCGGAAGTACGCCGAGCTGGAGGCCGAGACCGGCCAGGCGGTCTCGTGGCACAACACCGGCTCGTTGCGGCTCGCCTACTCCCCCGACGAGCTGGACTGGCTGCATTACACCCGGGCCGTGGGACACGGGGTGGGCAACCGGATGGAGATCGTCGACCCGGGCCGCATCAAGGAGCTGCACCCCTTCTACAACCTCGACGGCGTGCTCGCCGCGCTCCACACCCCGGACGACGGCCACCTGGATCCGGCGTCGGCCACTGCCGCCTTCGTCACGGGCGCCCGTTCCCGTGGTGCCACCGTGAAGCGCAACACCCTGGTCACCGGCACGGTGCCGCGTGCCGACGGAACGTGGCGGGTGGACACCGAGCACGGCTCGTTCACCTGTGAGGTGCTGGTGAACGCGGCGGGCACCTACGCCCGCCAGGTGGGCGAGTGGGTGGGCCTGCAGGTACCGATCATCCCAATGACCCACCACTACTTCGTCACCGAGGAGATCCCGGAGCTGGCCGCCCTCGACGAGGAGTTGCCGGTGGTCCGAGATGATCCGCACGTGTCCGGCTACATCCGGATGGAACGCAGCGCCGGCCTCATCGGCATCTACGAGAAGGCGAACCCCAATTCCGTGTGGGAGGACGGCACCCCTTGGGACGCCGACCACCATCTCTTCCCTCCCGACTACGACCGGGTGGCGCCATGGCTCGAGGCGGCGTTCGACCGGATGCCGCTGCTGGCCGACTACGGCATTCAGCAGGCGATCCACGGCGCCATCACCCACCCACCGGACGGCAACATGCTGCTGGGTCCGGCGCCGCGCCTTCCGAACTACTGGTACTGCAACGGGACGCAGGTCGGCATCGCCTGGGGCCCGGGAGCCACGATGTACCTGGCCAAGTGGATGGTGCACGGCCACACGATCCTCAACATGCGGGCGTTCGACCCGCGCCGGTACGGCGACTTCGCCACTCCCGACTACAACCGCACCAAGGCACACGAGGACTACCTGTTGCGCCATGAGATCCCCTACCCGGGCCTCAACCGAACCGCCGGCCGGCCATACCGGACGTCGACCGTGTACGACCGCACGCTCGAGCGAGGCGCAGTGATGGAGGAGGTCTTCGGGTGGGAGCGACCTCGCTGGTTCGCCCCTCCGGGGTGGACGCAGGAGGACATCCACTCGTTCCGCCGGCCCCGCTGGCACAGGGCGGTCGCCGGCGAGGTGGCCGCGGTGCGGGAGCGAGTGGGCCTGGCCGACCTCTCGGCGTTCGCCAAGTACGAGGTGTCGGGCCCCGACGCGGTTGCCTTCCTGGATCGATTGACCACGAATCGAGTGCCCAAGGTGGGGCGAATGGGCCTCACCTATCTGCTCACCGAACACGGCATGGTGGAGATCGAGTTCACCATCGCCCGTCTCGCCGAGGACCGCTGCTACCTCGTGGGAGCCGCGGTGGGTGAGGTGCGGTTTGAAGACTGGCTACGCCACCGCGTGAGCGAGCAGCGGGTCGAGATCGTGAACGTCTCTGACACGTACGGCGTCCTGTCGATTGCAGGGCCGCGCAGCCGCGAGCTGCTTGCGGCCGTCGCAGCCGCGCCGCTGGACAACGACATGTTCCCGTGGCTCTCGATCCGCGACATCGCCGTCGCCGGGGTACCGGTGCGGGCCCTCCGGGTGTCGTTCACAGGTGAACTGGGATGGGAGCTGCACGTGCCCATGCCGTCTATGCCAAGGGTGTTCAACGCGTTGGAGGCAGCCGGCGAGCCGTTGGGGATGGCGTTCTTCGGCACCCATGCCCTCACCTCGATGCGCTTGGAGCAGGCCTACAAGGTGTCGGCGGACATGACCAACGAGGTGACGGCCTACGAAGCCGGGCTGATGCGGTTCGTACGCATGGACAAGGACTTCGTCGGCAAGGAGGCGCTGCAGGAGAACATGGAGGCGCCACGGTGGAGGCTGGTCTACCTGGACGTCGACGTCGGCGACCTCGACGCCGACTGCCTGGGAGGCGAAGGTGTGTTTCGGGACGACCAGCGAGTGGGCGTGGTGACGACGGCCGGCTACGGGTTCTCGACCGGCAAGAGCCTGGCCTGGGCGTACGTCGACCCCGGGCTGGATGAACCGGGCACGCGGTTGACGGTGCTGGTGCTCGGAGAGGCGCGGCCGGCCCTGGTGCGTGGCGAGGCCGTGTGGGACCCGAACCACGAGAGGGCGCGGGCGTGATGCTTCGCGACACGCTTCGGACCGAGTCTGGCAACACCCCTTCCCAACGGCCTCCGAAGACTGCCTACCGACTTCGTCGGTCGGTCGCCGTCGGTACCCGTCCCCCCGCAGGCGAGGGGACCATCTCCGCGCGCCGATCGCTTCGTGAGAGGTCTGCGTGTCCACATTGCGACTGTGCAGCGCGATGACGTCACACAAGCACTACCGCGAGATGGCCGAGCGGGTGTTGCCCGGCGGAGCGTTGGGCACCCGGCTCAACCCCGCAGGGTTGCGGATGACCATCGCCGCCGCTTCCAGGGCGCGGATCACCGACGTCGAGGGCCAGGAGTGGATCGACTACATCTGTGGGGCCGGGGCGCTGATCCTCGGGCACTCGCACCCGGCCGTCGTCGAGGCCGTGCAGCGGCAGGCAGCCCGGAACCTCCACCAATACGCGGCGCTGTCGGACGTCGCCATCGAGTTGGCCGCCGAGATCGTCGACGCCATTCCCGGCGCCGAGCGCATGGTGTTCACCACGACCGGATCAGAAGCAACGGCCTACGCCATGCGCATGGCCCGTGCCGCGACGGGCCGCAGCAAGATCCTCAAGTTCGAAGGCGCCTTCCACGGCAACCACGACTACGCGGGCATCGGGGTCGCCCCGGCAGAACCGAGCCCGTATCCCCGCGGCCTGCCGTTCACCCAGGGCACGCCCGAGGCGGTGGTCGAGACGGTGCTGATCGTTCCGTACAACGACCTCGACCGGCTCCGCCAGGTCGCCACCGCACATGCCGACGATCTCGCAGGGATCATCGTGGAGCCGGTGCAGCGCATCATCCAACCGCAACCCGGCTTCCTGGCCGGCGTCCGGAACCTCGCCGACGAGCTCCGCGTGGTGCTCATCTTCGACGAGGTCGTCACCGGCTTTCGCCTCGCCTACGGAGGGGCCCAGGAGCACTTCGGAGTGCGGGCCGACCTGGCAACCTACGGCAAGATCGTCGGTGGCGGCGGGCCGATCGGCGCCGTGGCCGGCAAGGCCGACCTCATCGATCAAGCGCACCCGCAACGCAAGGGCACAGCGGGCTACGTGTACGCCTCGGGAACGCTCCACGGCAATCCACTCGGAGCAGCAGCCGGCTTGGCGACACTCGAGCTGATCCGCCGGCCCGGCTTCTACGACGCGCTCACAGCCCGCACTGCCGGGCTGGCCGAGGCCATCGGGAGGATCCTGCATGAGCACGGCCGTCCCGCCATCGTCGCCCACGTCGGTTCCCTGTGGCAGGTGCTCCACATCGACGCCCCTCCGACGAGCTACACCGACCTGCTCGCGTCAGACCGTGCCGCCAACGTCGCATTCGACACCGAGCTGATGCGGCGCGGCATCAACGTGATCCCCGGCCTGCGCCGATTCGTGTCATCTGCCCATACTGACGAGGACTTCGAGAAGACCCTCCAGGCCGTCGCCGACGCCTGCCGAGCCATGGGGAGCGATCAATGACCACGGAGCGATTCGAGAGAGGGCTCGCTGCCCGCAAGGCCGTTCTCGGCGAGGAGTATGTCGAAGCCAACTTGGCGGCAGCCGACGACTTCAACCGGGAGTTCCAGGAGGTCGTGACCGAGTTCTGCTGGGGCTTCGGCTGGGCCGATGAGACACTGAGCCGGCGTGAGCGCTCGATGATCAACCTCGGCATGATCGCGGCACTGGGCCGCATGCATGAGTGGGAGCTGCACTTTCGGGGAGCCATCACCAACGGCCTCAGCCGTGACGAGCTACGCAGTGTGCTGCACCAGATCACCATCTATGCCGGCGTACCCGCCGGAGTCGAGTGCTTTCGCATCGCCAAGCGGGTGTTCGCCGAGATGGACGCAGCGTGACGCTGCCGGCCACGATGCGCGCCGTGGTGCTCACCGGCCACGGCGGGATGGACAAGCTCGAATACCGCACCGACGTCCCGGTACCGCATCCGGGGCCGGGCGAAGTGCTCATCGAAGTTGCGGCGTGCGGCATGAACAACACCGACGTCAACACCCGCACCGGCTGGTACTCCAAGGCGGTCACCGGCGCCACCGGTGACGACGTGGCGGACACCGACGGTTCCTGGGGAGGCGGACTCACGTTTCCCCGCATCCAGGGTGCCGACCCGGCCGGCCGCATCGTTGCGCTCGGCGACGGCGTCGACGCCGACCTGGTGGGCCGGCGGGTCATCGTGGACGCGTGGTTTCGAGACCCCGCAGGCGACCTCACCCGAGCCCGATACCTGGGCTCCGAAGTCGACGGTGGCTACGCCGAGTACGTGAAGGTGCCGGCCGCCAATGCCCGACCCATCACCACCGAGTTCACCGATGTCGAGCTGGCCAGCTTCCCTTGCTCCTACGCCACGGCCGAACACATGCTGCACCGCGCCGGCGTCGCCGCCGGCCAGTGGGTGCTGGTGTCCGGCGCCTCGGGCGGCGTCGGGAGCGGGCTGGTGCAGCTCGGCAAGCGGCGTGGAGCAAGCGTGGTGGCGATCACCTCCACAGCGAAGCTGCCGGCCGTCGCAGAGCTGGGAGCCGACATCGTGCTCGACCGCTCCCACCCGGAACTCGACCAGGCCGTCCTCGCCGCATGCGGACCGGTCGACGTGTTCGCCGACGTCGTCGGCGGCGACTGGTTCGCCCCGCTGCTGGAAACGATCAAGCGAGGGGGCCACTACGCCACGGCCGGTGCGATCGCCGGCCCCATCGTGCCCTTGGACCTGCGCACGCTCTACCTCCACGACCTCACCCTGCACGGCGCCACCGTGCTCCCCGCCGAAGTGTTCGACAACCTCGTCGGGTACATCGAACGGGCCGAGATCCAACCGGTCGTCGCCGCCACCTATCCGCTGGAGGAGTTCCACGCCGCCCAACAGGCGTTCATCGCCAAGGATCACGTCGGTGCGGTGGTAGTGGAGATCACCCGCTGACGATGGCTGCACGGGGCGCCGCCGAGCGCGTACGGTTGGCGCAGAGGACGCATGCACCCACCCACACCCCACCTCGGCATCTACATCGCCAGGTCGCCCCGAGACGTGTTCGACTACGTGCTGGACATCGGCCGTACCCCGGAGTGGCGGCCGCGCATGTCGGGGGCCGAGTGGCTCGCCCCCGGGGAGCCCGGGGTGGGCAGCAAATTCCGGGTGAGCGCCAAGGCACTCGGCTACAGGTTCGCGTTCGAGCTCGAGGTCACCGTGTGGGACCCACCGCACTACTTCGCCTACCTCGGCACACAGGGACCGGTGCGGATCGACTCCTTCATGGAGTGGTACCCGGACGGGGACGGGTGCCGGTTCTTCATCGGCGGCGACCCCAGCACCCAGAATCGATTGATGGCGCTGCTCCGACCTCTGTTCGAAGTGTCGCTCATCCGCCAGAACATCGCCGACCTGTGGAGGCTGAAGGACATCATGGAGAGCGGCAGGGACCGGGTGGCCGCGATCTGATGCCGGAATGATCGACTACGGCCGGCCGCTCGAATTCGGGATCTTCCCCGTGCCCGAGGCCTCCCGACTGGATGAGACTCGGCACCTGGTGGCCCTGGCCGACACAGCCGGGCTCGACCTCGTCGCCATCCAGGATCACCCGTACCAGCGGCGCTACATGGACACCCTGAGCCTGATCGCCGCGCTGGCAGCCACCACCACGCGGGTTCGATTCGCCACGGACGTCGCCGGCCTGCCACTTCGTCCCCCCGCCATCCTGGCGAAAACGGCCGCCACCATCGACCTAGCCAGCGGTGGGCGCTTCGAGCTGGGGCTCGGCGCCGGGTCGTTTTGGGAAGCCATCGAGGCGTTCGGCGGACCCCGACGGACCCCGGGAGAGGCCATCACCGCTTTGGAGGAGGCCATCGACATCTGTCGACTGCTGTGGAGCGAGCAGACATCGGTCCGCTACGACGGCACCCACTACTCACTCGACGGCGCCAAACCGGGGCCCCGACCCGCCCACGACATCGAGATCTGGCTCGGCGTCTTCGGCCCGCGGGCACTCGACCTACTCGGCCGCAAGGCCGACGGATGGCTGCCGTCGATACCGCGCATGCCGATCGAAGAGCTCGGCCCTCGGCACGAGGCCATCGACGCTGCAGCCTCCGGTGCCGGTCGGGACCCGGCATCGATCCGACGCCTGGCCAACGTGAATGGAACGATCACCGACGGTCCGAGCGAGGGGTTCCTGCACGGGCCGCAGGATCAGTGGATCGACCAGCTCAGCATGCTCGCCTTGGAGCACGGGGTCGACACGTTCATCCTCTGGAGCGAGGGCGATCCCATCGAACAGACGCACCGCTTCGCCGAGCTCACGCCAGTGGTGCGCGAGGTGGTGACCACCGAGCGGGCTCGTCGCGCGGCGGACCGGTAGCCTCGCGGCGGCACATCGCCGAGTCCGAAGGCTGCGGTCATGAAGATCACCCGGATCGAGGTCTACCACCTGGAGCTTCCGCTCACCCATCCGTACCGCCTGTCCGGCGGGCGGCTGTTGTTCGAGCGGCTCGACAGCACCTTCGTGCGGGTGGCGACCGACAGCGGACTCGCCGGCTGGGGAGAGGGGTGCCCCTGGGGTTCCACCTACCTGCCGGCCTTTCCCGGGGGTATCCGCGCCGGCATCGCGGAGCTGGCCCCGGCCGTCCTCGGGCTCGATCCGCGTCGCACGGACGTCGTCAACACCGCCATGGATCTGGCACTGCCCGGCCACGGGTACGTCAAGTCCCCCATCGACCAGGCATGCTGGGACATCCTGGGCAAGGCGACCGGTCTGCCCGCATCCGAATTGCTGGGCGGCGACACCGGCGAGACCATTGCCGTCCAGAGCTCCATCGGCACCGACACGCCCGAGGCGATGGTCGCCGACATCCTCCGACGCCATGAGCAGGGCTACCGCATCCACTCCCCCAAGATCGGCTCCGATGTGGACGAAGACGTCGCCCGCATCCGTGCCATCGCCGCTGCGCTGCCCCCAGGGGACTCGGTCACCTTCGACGCCAACCGGGCGATGCTGGCCGACCAGGCGATACGCCTGATGCACCAGACGCGGGACATCGACGCCTACTTCGAGCAACCGTGTGAGACCTATGACGAGTGCCTGATGGTGCGGCGCGCCACGTCCCAACCGATCATCCTGGACGAGATCATCGTGGACTACGCCGACGTCGTGCGCGCCCAGGCGGACCGAGCGTGTGAGGCCATCGGGCTCAAGATCGAACGGGTCGGTGGGCTCACGAAGGCGAGACGCATCCGTGACCTCTGCGTGCAGACCGGCATCCGCATGAACATCGAGGCGACTGCCGGCAGTGTTCTCGCCGACACCGTCGCCGTCCAGCTGGCGCAGGCGACGCCGGCGCGGTTCCGGCGCGGCACCTGGCTGTGCCACGAGATGCTGACGATGGATCCTTGCGAAGGGGGCGCCCGCAATCTCGGCGGTCACACTCGTGCTCCCGACGCACCCGGCCTCGGGGTGGAACCGCGCCTGGAGTTCCTCGGTGCCCCGGTCGCCGTCTACGGCTGACTGCCGCGTTCCGCAACCGGTCCCGACATCACTGCGCCAGCCTCTGCGCGGTCATTGCCATGGCGGTCACCAGTCCGACGCCGGCCACGATGGCCCACTCGAAGCCGTCCCGAAGCTCTCCCACGGCGGCACCGAGCAGAGCGCCGACCACTGCGCCGCCGATCGAGAGACCCCATGCCGATCGGGATGAGGCCTCCGACAGCAGGCCGATCACCAGCCCACCGACAGTACCGGCCCCGGCGAGCTGGGCCACCGGAGCCCAGCCGGCTGCGTCGAGACCGGTCACCGCCAGGAGCAAGAAGAGGCCGGCGTAGTACCCGACGGCGCCGGCAACGACGCCGGCGATCACCAGCCACGCGGTGCGCGCCACTGCTCACACCTCCCCGGGGTCCGAAGCCACGTGGAGCGCAGCGATGTCGACGGTGTGGATGTCGACCACCACGCGAGCCGGCTGCTCCAACGTGGTGAAGCTGAACGGCACTGCTTCCTCGATTCCGACGGCCCACGTCATGTGCGATTCCCAATCCTCCGTCTTCACCATCTCGTGCACGCCTGCGCCGTCGATGCCGAAGCGGTCCGGCCCGGTGTAAGTCTTCACCGGCTCATCGCCGGACAGGTCGACGCCACTCGCCGGGGCAAGAGAGATGAGCAGGAACTGGTCGCCGGCGATGTCCACAGGCTCTCCTGAAGGACTCGCCACGACCGGCGCCTCGGTGTATCTGAGCTTGAACTCAGGCACTACGGCGTCGAATTCGAAGACGATACGGGTGAACTCGTCGTATGCCTCTGTGCGCACCTCGGTCAAATAGCCCGGCGACCCAGTCCCCGGATACTCCGCGGACTCGTACGGGTCCACCTGGGCGTCGCCCACGATCGGCGGCGCGGTCGTGGTCGTCGACGGGGTCGTAGCTACCGTCGATGTCGTGGTGGATGGTTCGGAAGTCGTGGTGGTCGTAGCCCCACCGTCACCGTCGCCGCACGCAGTGAGCATGAGGACGACGGCCGTCGCGGCAGTGAGCAGCCTCATATCTCCTCCTCGTTGCGAACCGTCTACATACCCATCGCGGCCTCACGGCAAACCCCGCCTTTTTTGTGGTATCTGCGCGATAGCGGGAATCAGTATTCTGCGCGCCGCCGAGCACCTCGCGGAGCAACGGGTCGGCTCTGTGATGCCACGAGGCAGGCCCGCCGGCCCTGTTCACCGGTGACGGCCGCGCCTGCCAGACGCCCGCGCCCACCCCGGATCCGACGCCGCTCCCGGACACCGACCGCGCCCGCAAATTCCCTCTAGCAATCCGACGCACTGAGGCGTACTTTTCGCGCATGCCACGTTGGGGTTCCAACCAAGAAGGAGGATGCGTGGTCAAGAGGCTGATCATCGTGAGCTTCACGATGGCTCTGCTCGTTGGTGCCGCCCTGCCGGCAATGGCTCTGCCCGCCGACGTGCTCGAAGTGGACGTCGAATGTCCAAGCGGATCGCAAACGATCGACTTCATCGACAACCAAGGGAGCATCGTCGGATTCGACGAGTCCGGCGCCGTGGTCCAGTTCCATGCGATCAATGCCATGTTCTCCGTCGTCGCCGAGATCGATGGAACCGAGATCTTCAGCGCTGCGGACACCTTCCAGATCGTGAAGGGTCAGGGCAAGGGCCTCGCCAGGCAGCTGGAGGAGTGCACCTTCGATGTCGTTTTCGAACAGGGGTCCGAAGTGATCACCGCAGAACTGGCAGCACAGTTCGAGGAGGACTTCGGAAGCCCCGTGCTGTTCGAGCACATCGGAGAGACCGTCGACTTCTTCAGCTTTGCCGAAGGGTCGATCTGGCTCAAGCGGCCCGGTCGCTAGCGGCACAGGCCGGGAGGCCGATCCACCTGGATCGGTCTTCCGGCCCTCTCTCCACAGGGGGTTTCCAGTGTTTGGCGAGCCGGTCCAGGGGGATGACATGGCGTGGTTTCTGTTGATTGCCATTTCGGTCAACGTGCTCCTCTACAGCGCGCTGGCGATCTGGGCGGCTCGTCATGCCCTCCGCGAGGAGTTGCCCCGGATCCGACCCCTCGCCTGGGGGCTGGCGGCGGTAGCCGGTGCCTTCGTGCTGGGAGCCCTCACCCGGCTCCTGCTGGTCGGCGTACGTCTCGAGTGGTTGGACGGCCGCGTCAGCGACTTCCTGCTCTCCGAATGGCACCTCGTCCAGTCACTGGTCGCCACCTCCCTCGGAATCACCGGCTTCGTGATGGTCCGCCGTCTGGGCCGCCCGCTGCGTCAGGCGGAGCGAATCGCCGGTGCCGTGTCCGAGCGCATCCCGACCCGCGCGGAGCTGGCAGAACTCGGCCTCACTCCCCGCGAGAACGAGGTCATCGTCGTCATCGCCTCGGGCAAGACGTCCGATCAGGAGATCGCCGAAGCCCTCTTCATCTCGCCGTCGACGGCGGCCACCCACGTCAAGAACATCCTGCGCAAGACCGGGCTGCGCAGCCGCCGCGACCTGGCGCTGCTCTCGTTGGCCCGCAACGGCTGAAGATCTCTTTGCGCCTACGCGGCGGCTCCCCGACCGAATCGAAGCTCGTCTACTCGTTTCGGGTAGGCGGGATTCCCCGCATCCGGTAGGGCGTTTACCGGCACCGCGGTATTTCCCCGGCGCCGTGGATCGCCCATGATCCGCTCGGCCACTTCGGTGGTACGGAAATGGGAAGACACGGGCGGCCTGGACCCGATGAGCGATCAGGGAGGTCGCGTGCATTTCTTCACCCGGGCCCGGCGTGTTGCCGGCCCCTCATTCTCTCGCCGGGCAGGTGTGGTCCTGCCGATGGCGCTGGCGTTCGTCCTGGTGCTCGGCGCCGTGGCGTGGGCGGACGAGCTCTTGGTCGACGGGGACGAGTTGACGTCCGGCGTGCAGACATCGATCAGCTTCGGCACCGTGTGCGAGGGCGAATCTGCGGCCAGGACCGCGGTCTTCTACATCAAGCGCACAACCAATGGCAATCCAAACATCTTCAAGGGAGGTTCGGCGCCGGTCGTCTCGGTCTACAGCGCTCCGGCATGGCTGTCCGTCGCGGTCGATGAGCTCCCTGCGGGGGCTTCGAGTGTCGCGCTGCCATCGAACTGGCCATCGCTCGTCGTCGACACACTCTCGTCCGATACTGCCAAGGCCACACTCACGGTTCCCGCCAGCGCTCCAGCCGGAGCGTTGAGCGGCAATGTCGTGTTCCGCGCGACAGGACCGAACAACCAGGCGTCGGCTGTCACCATCACACGTGACGCAACGCTGAGCGTGACCGCGACGGTGGAAGACTGCACCCCGGCCGACACCACACCACCGGTGCTGAGCGGCGTGCCGACCGACATGACGGTGGAAGGCAACACCACCGGAGGCGCCAACGTCTCCTGGGCGGCGCCCACCGCTACCGACAACGTGGACCCGGCCCCGACGGTGGGATGCTCGCCGCACTCCGGCAGCTTCTTTGCCCTCGGCGGCCCCCACACCGTCACCTGCACCGCCACCGACGCCGCCGGCAACAGCGCCGGCCAGTCGTTCAACGTCACCGTGGTCGACACCACACCACCGGTGCTGAGCGGGGTGCCGTCCAACATGGTGGTGGAAGGCAACACCACCGGAGGCGCCAACGTCTCCTGGACCCCGCCCACCGCCACCGACATCGTGGACCCGGCCCCGACGGTGGGATGCTCGCCGCCCTCGAGCAGCTTCTTCGCCCTCGGCGGGCC
>JBFGCM010000097.1:0-13886 GCA_041581135.1 Acidimicrobiia bacterium | reverse complement strand
TTCCGGCTCGACGCGCATGACCAGAGCTACGTCGTCAAGATCTCGAACGCCGCCGAGGATCCGATGGTCGTGGACATGCAGCTGCAAACGCTACGCCACCTGGCGAGGGTCGATCCCGAGCTGCCCGTCCCTCGGGTCGTGGCGACCCGGGACGGCGCCGAGCTGTCCTCCATCGCCGGCGACCACCTGCTGCGGGTGCTCAGCTACCTGCCCGGTCGTTCGATGCGAGAAGCTCCGGCCGTTGATCTTCCGGCCTTGCGCCGTCGACTCGGGGCGACGCTTGGCCGCTTCGACCGGGCAATGCGTGGGTTCTTCCACCCGGCGGCGCGCCACGAGCACCCGTGGGATCTGCTCCGGGCTGCGGAGCTGCGTCCGTTCGCCGAGCTCATAGAGGACGCCGCCACCCGCAAGTCTGTCGCCGCGGTGCTCGACCGGACTGCAGATGACGTGCTGCCCCGCTTGGCGAGGATGCGCCAGCAGCTGATCCACCAGGACGCCCACGGCGACAACGTGCTGGTTGCCGACGGCGAGATCGTCGGGCTCATCGACTTCGGCGACATGGTGCACGGTCCGCTCATGGCCGAGATCGCGGTGGCGGCCGACGTGAGGTGGGCGCCGGGTGATTCGGTGGAAGCCATCGGCGACCTCGTGGCGGGCTACGACTCCGTGTTGGCGATCGAGCGGGAGGAGATCGACGTGGTGTTCGACCTCGTGCTCGCCCGGGTCGCCGCCACCCTCACCATCGGTGCGGTGCGGGCAGCCAGCGCGCCGGAGGTGAGGGAGTTCGTGGCCCCCTACGCCGGGGTCCTCGACGATCTGCTCAGCCGCGACGGGCACGGCGTGAGGCGGAGGCTCCGTTCCCGGGTCCGGTTTCCGACCGGCGGCGACACCGTCGATCTGCGCCGGCGCCGGGCCGAGCATCTGGGGCCGCACACGCCACAGTTCTACGAGGAGATACTCCATGTGGAGTCCGGGCAGGGCCCGTGGTTGATCGGAGTCGACGGGCGCCGCTTCCTCGACTTCTACAACAACGTGCCCCAGGTGGGTCACAGTCATCCCCACGTGGCCCACGCCATCGGCCGCCAGGCCGCGGCACTGAACACCAACACCCGGTACCTGTACGGGGCTGTCGTCGACTATGCCGAACGGCTTACGGGACTCATGGGCGACCACCTCACGCGGTGCCTCTTCGTGAACTCGGGCAGCGAAGCCAACGATGTCGCAGTCCAGATGGCGAGGCTCGTCACCGGCGCAGAGGGCATGATCGTGATGGACGGCGCCTACCACGGCATCACGTCGATCATCCGGGAGCTGTCTCCGTCCAAGCCCGACATCGGCGCGTTGCCCCACGTGGCCCGGCTCCAAGCCCCTGACACCTATCGAGGGCCGTTCCGGGGCGACGACGCGGCGGAGCGGTATGCACTCGATGTCGACCGCGCCGTGACTCGGCTTGCGGCCTCGGGCATAGCGGGGTTCATCGTGGACTCGGCGATGTGCTCGAACGGCGTGCTCGATGTGCCCGCCGGCTACTTGCCGGCGGTGGCCGCCATCGTGCGAGCGGCCGGTGGCATCGTGATCGCCGATGAGGTGCAGTCCGGTCTGGGCCGGATGGGGGTGTGGTGGGGTCACGAGTTGCGGGGCATGCGCCCCGACATCGTCACGCTGGGCAAGCCGGTCGGCAACGGACATCCGCTCGGCGTGGTGGTGACCACCGCCGACATCATGGACGCCTACATGGCCCGCACCCGTCTCTTCAGCACCTTCGGTGGGAACCCGGTGTCGTGCGCTGCCGGGATGGCGGTACTCGACGTGATCGAGGACGAGGGCCTGGTGGCCAATACGGCCCGGATCGGGGACTACCTGCGGGAGCTTCTGCATGAACTTGCCGGCCGCCACGACGGCCGGGTGCGCATCGGCGACGTGCGCGGCGCCGGTCTCGTCGTCGGAGTGGAGTTGGTCACCGATGTCGAGGCTCGCTCGCCGGCAACGGCTGCGACCACCGCGGTCGTCGAGGCCATGCGACTGCACGGGGTCCTCGTCGGTTCCGACGGTCCTGACGCCAACGTGCTCAAGCTGCGCCCGCCACTGGTCATCGACGAGTCGCATGTCGATCGGTTCATCGAGGCGCTCGAGGCGTCGCTGCAGGCCTGAGCGCTCAGCTCAGCTGAGACTGTCCAGCAGCTCCCGCTTCAGCCGATAGAGGTCGTCGCTCAGCGACACGTGATACACATGCGGGTTGATCAGACGGCGCACCCCGGGGTCGAGGCGATCCAGATCGGCCCGGCGCCGGCGGCGCAGCTCCTCGAGATCGGGAATGTCGCCAACCCGCGTCCCCTGCTCGACGATCGGTTCCAAGAGCGGTTCCATCGACGAGATGTCTCCGTGCGTCATCCGCCGGCTCACGCCGTCGATCACGGGATGGTGGAGCAACAGCAACTCGGCCTCCGCCGGCTGTTCCCCCTGCAGGGTCAGCAGGTCCACTGTGGCCGTGCCGCGCTCGTCGTAGATCCGGTACACGTCCTTGTTGCCCGGCGGCGGGATCTTGGCGGCGGTCTCGGACCCCTTGAGCATCGGCTTCCAAGCGCCGTCAACGTCGAGTGCCACCGCCTTGTAGACGCCATCGAGGCCTGGAGCACCCTCCGAGGTGATCAGGCGTGTGCCGACCCCATAGGAGAGGCGGTTGACGAGCACCGCCGGATCCAATCCATAGCCGGGCGCCTCCTCGTCGATCTGGGTGAGGATCTGCCAGATGGCGAGCTCGTCCAGGCTGCTGCTCAGCACGATCGTCGTGTCTGGAAAGCCGGCGTCGTTCAGCAGCTTGGCGGCGCGGATGGCCAGGTAGGCCAGGTCGCCGGAATCCAGCCGGATGCCGACAGGCTCGTGGCCGCCGGCCCGCAGCTCCTCGAACACGGTGATGGCGTTGGGGACGCCGCTCTCCAGGGTGTCGACGGTGTCCACCAGCAACAGACAGTCGTCCGGGTAGGCGGCGGCATAGGCGCGGAACGCCCCCAGCTCTCCTTCGCCCATCGCCAGATAGACCTGCACCATCGAGTGGGCATGGGTGCCCTTGGGGGGCAGGCCCATGGCTGTCGACAGACCGACGTTCGACGTGAAGTCGGCGCCGCCGATGAGGGCGGCGCGGGCGCCGGCATTGGCGCCTCGCTCCGGGCCGCGCCGCAGGCCGAACTCGAGCACCGGCCGGCCCCGCCCCGCCTGGGCCACTCGGGCGGCCTTGGTGGCGATCAACGTCTGGTAGTTGAGCAGGTTGAGCAGCGGGGTCTCCAAGATCTGCGCCATGGCGAGCGGTCCCTGCACCACCGTCAGCGGCACCCGGGCATGGACCACCCGGCCCTCGGCAATGGCCCGGATCGAGACGGCGTCGAAGGTCCCGTGGTCGGCGAGCCAACCGAGGAAGCCTTCGTCGAAGAGCTGGTCGCCTCGCGAGGTGCGCTGGGAGCGGAGCGCATCGAGCTCGGCGTCGCCGAAGTGGGCGTCCGCCATCCAGTCCAAGAGCCACTCCATCCCGGCGTTGACGCAGTAGCCGGCCTGGTGCTCGCCGTAGTCCGGGTAGGACCGGAAGAAGTGGTCGAATTGCACCGGCCGGTCGGCGATCCCGGCGCGCCAGTAGAGCTGCGCCATGGTGAGCTGGTACTGATCCGTGAACAGGATGCCGTCGGCGATCGACATCGTGGGCTCCTTCTGCCTGCGGCACCCTACCCTGGGGGCATGAGCCGCTACGACCCCACCACCGCCCTCATCGTGGTCGACGTGCAGAACGACTTCGCCGACCCCGATGGAAGTCTGTACGTCCCCGGCGGCGAAGACGTCGTCGCTGTCGCCAACAGCGAGATCGAGGCCGCGCTGGAGGCCGGTGCCACCGTCGTCTACACCCAGGACTGGCATCCTCCGGTGACCCCGCACTTCGCCAAGGACGGGGGCATCTGGCCGGTCCACTGCGTCGCCGACACGTGGGGCGCCGCGTTCGCCCCCGGGTTGCGCATCGCCGGAGACGTCGTGCGCAAGGGCACCGGGGGCGAGGACGGGTACTCGGGCTTCACGGTGCGTGACCCGGAGACCGGGGCCGAGTCGTCGACCGGCATGGCCGAGCTGCTGGGGGAGCGTGGCATCGAGAAGGTGGTCGTTGTCGGTCTGGCGCTCGACTACTGCGTCAAGGACACCGCGCTCGATGCCGGGACCGCCGGATTCCACACCACCATGCTGCGCCATGCCACCCGGCCGGTGGATCTCGAACCGGGCGACGGCGAACGTGCCGTCGAGTCGCTGGTCGCCGCCGGCATCGACGTCGGCTGAGTGCCCACGGTCGCCCAGATCGAGGCGGCGGCACACCGTGCCCTGGCGGGCGAGCGGGTGGAGCGCCACGGGTGGGTGCTACGCATCGCTCCCGAGCAGCGTTCCCGACGTGCCAACTCGGCTACGACGCCGGTCACGGGAGTGGTGGCACCGGGTGCCGTCGATGACGTCCTCGCCTGGTACCGGGCACGCCAGGCCCCGCCGCTCATTCGTGTGCTGTCCACCAGTGATCCGGACGTGGACCGGCACCTCGACGCGGCCGGCTGGCACATCGAGAGCCTGACTCAGCTCCTGGTTCGGAGCGTGGAGCCGGCGTCGACCCCCGGCACCGTCGTCACCGGTCGACCACCTCCAGAGTGGCTGGCAATGCGCGCCCGTTTCGGTGATCCGTCGCACGGCGTGCTGGGGCTCGAGTCCGCCGGCGGCGAGCACGAATTCGGCTATGTGGTGACGTCATCCAGCGTCGGTCGGGCCGTGCGCGATCGAGATCTGGTGGGTGTTCTCGACGTGGCCACCCTGCCCGGGCTCCGCCGGAGCGGCGGTGCCACGGGCGTGATGGCGGCCCTCATGGCGTGGGGGGCGAGTCGAGGCGCCGAGACCTGCTGGCTACAAGTGCAGTCCGACAACGCCCCTGCGCTGGCGCTCTATGCCCGCCTCGGGTTCCACACGGAGTACGAGTACTGGTACCGACGCTGGTTGGCGCACGTGCCACCTTCGGAGAAATAGTTCTATAATTATAGAACTATGTTGCTGTCGATCGACGAGACCAGTGGGGTGCCCCTGTACCGACAGATTGCCGACGCCTTGCGCCGGGCAATCCAATCCGGGGCCTACGCCGCCGGCACGAAGCTGCCGCCGGCCAGGGAGATTGCCAGGGCGCTCGACGTGAACATGCACACCGTGCTCAAGGCGTACGGCCAGCTCGGCGACGAGGGCCTCGTCAGCATCAAGCGAGGCCGCGGCGCCACGGTGGTATCCGCCGGTGAGCGCGGGGACGTGGCCGCCGCAGTCCGCAAGGCCGTCGCCGCTGCACGCGACCGCGGCCTGACCCGATCCCAGCTCGTCTCACTCGTGGAGGAACAGTGGAAATGACCACGGCCACTCGTCATCCCGGTTGGCTCGGTTCGTTCGCGGTGGTGCCTGTGATCGCGGTGGCAATGATCGTCGGCGTGGTCGCCAGTGGCTGGAATCGGATGCCAGACGTGGTCGCCGTGCATTGGGGTGCCGGTGGCGCTCCCGACGGCGGCCTGGCCAAGGGGGTGGCATTCCTGCTGCCGCTGGGCCTGTTCTTGGCGGTGTGGGGATTTGCGGTCGTCACGAGTCGACAGCCGTCCCGGACCCTGCCGGGGATGGCCGCAGTGGTCGGATTCGTTGCCGGGATCATGGCGACGGTCTCCTGGATCGTCGTGGACCGAAACCTCGATGCGGAGTCATGGGAGTCGGCGGGCGACGTCTCGCCGATGATGATCCTGCTCCCGGTGCTGGCGGCGGCCGCCACTGCGGCGCTGTCGGCGTGGATGGCGCTCCGTGTCCCGATGCCGAGTCGGCCCGAGCCGGGGTCTACTCCGGTAGCGGATCTGCCGTCAGGGCGCGTCGCCTGGATTGGCACGGCGACCAGTCGCTCCATCTGGATCGCCGTCGTGCTCCTTCTCGGCCTGGCGCTGTTCACGCCGTCCATCGTCTCGATTCTGTTCCTCGTCCTGGCGGTGCTCATTGCCCAGTTCGGGAGGGTCATGGTGACGATCACTGATGGCGAAGTGCGATGGGCAGCCGGCGCCCTGCAGTTCCCGAGGGGCAGCTATCCGATGTCGGAGATAGCTCAAGCGACTGTGCTCGACATCAACCCGCTCGACTACGGCGGATGGGGGTACCGGAAGTTCCCTGGGGGCACCGCCATCGTGGTGCGCCGTGGCGAGGGCATCAGCATCGACCTGCTCGACGGCAAGGAACGGGTCGTCGCCACTGATGGAGCCTACGAAGCCGCCGGCATCATCAATGCACTGGTGAGGCGGAACCGTGCGACGTCCGCGTAGTGACGCCAGAATGCGGCTCGACCAGGCAGGGGTACCTCCATGTTGACCAACTTCAGAAGCCGGTTCTGGCAGCCGCCGCGGGCCCACGGCGACGTCATCGAGGACCGCACCGTCACCTTCCTGGAACTCTTCTACGACCTCGTCTTACGTGGTGGTCATCGCCCGCGCCGCCCACCACCTCGCCGAGCATCTCACGTGGCGCGGCGCCGGTGAGTTCGGCGTCATCTTCGGCTTGATCTGGCTCGCTTGGCTCAACGGCACCACGTACCAGATCTCCATGGCCGCCCCGACGGGCGGGGCCGCATCTACATCTTCGCCCAGATGCTGCTCGTGGCGTTGCTGGCCGTGTACACCGAGGACGCCGCCGGTGAAGGGGCCAGGCCTTTGCCACCGTGTACGCCATCTTCCTGGCCCTGTTCACTTGGCTCTGGTACTCGGTGCGCCGGCAGGACACCGAGGAGTACGGCACGCTCACCAAGCGGTATCTGACCGGCATGGTGCTGTCGATCGTCGTCATCGGATCGAGCATCTTCATGCCCGCCGCGGCTCGTCTCATCGTATGGGCACTGTTCATCCTGGCGTGGACGCTCGGCGCGTTGGTGATCGAGCGGGGATCACCCGTGGAGATCGGCCTCTCGGTCACCGACTCGTTGGTCGAGCGGTTCGGTCTGTTCACGATCATCGTCCTGGGGGAGGTGGTGGTCGGGGTCGTGACCGGCATGTCCGAGGTGACACGCGATGCACTCACCGTGCTCACCGGGCTCCTGGGGCTGATGATCGGCTTCGGCTTGTGGTGGACGTACTTCGACTTCGTCGGCCGGCGTCGCCCACGGTCGGGGTGGAGCGGCGTCACCATGTGGATGATGAGTCACCTTCCCGTCGCAGCGTCCATCGCCGCATCGGGGGCGGCGCTGGTCACCCTGGTCGAGCATGCCGGCGATCGGCGCGCCCCGGCTGACGCCGCATGGGTGCTCACCGGATCGATGGCCATCGGTCTGCTCGGTCTCATCGCCGTCGCGAGCCGACTCGCTGACTGGGGGCGGCTCCGGGCCATTTACAGGCCGCTCTCGGTGGCACTTGTGATCGCAGCGGTCGCAACCCTCGCCGTCGGGTGGCTGCGCCCGACTCCCTGGCTCCTGGTGCTGCTCGTCGTGGTCATCATGGTGGCGGTGTGGCTCACAGCCGTGGTGAACTGGCTGCGGCTCGATGATCCGGACGCAGCGCTTCCGCACGCAGAGATGACGGTCCTCTGAACGCTGCCCTTGCGGCACCCTGAGGGGTACTCCGGGTCACCCTGAGCCAATCAGGGCCCTGCCCCAGTGTCGGGCAAGGCTGCCTGCCATACGGTCGCGGTATGGATACCAACGCACCCTCGCAGGAACGTTCCCGACCCGACCCGGGCTTGCCGCCCCTCCCGCCGCCGCTGACGGGGCGCCGGCGGCCGCCGCGCCCTTTCGAGATGCCGCCCATCGAGACCATCTTCAAGTGGACGGGTGTGGTGCTCGTGTTCCTGGCGGTCGCATTCGCCATGGGTGTCGCCATCGATCGCGGCTGGCTGACGCCGGCCATGCGGGTCGCCGGCGGGCTCGCCCTCGGTGCCGGTTTCCTCGGCGCCGGGTTGCGGATTCACTCCAGCCGGCCGGTGTTCGGCCAAACGGTGGAGGGCGCCGGTCTTGCCATCGGATACATGAGCTTCTACGCCGGCCATCAGCTCTTCGGGGTGTTCACGTACCCGATCTCGTTCACGGGGATGCTGGCCATCACCACCCTTGCCTTCGTGCTCGCCTTCCGCCAGAGCGACTCTGCGCTGGCGGTGATCGGGTTCCTGGGTGGCCTGGTGACGCCGCTCATCCTCGCCGACGGCGGGCCCTCTGGTGTGGGCGGGGGGACCGGAGACTCACTCGTCGGACTCGCCGCCTACACGGGACTCCTCGTCGCTGCCACCATCGCCGTCTACCTCAAGGAGGGGTGGGGGTCCCTCATGGGGGCATCGGTGGTGGGTGGTTCGGCCGTGGTGATCCTGATGTGGTCGCTCGCCGGGCACGCCGGCCCGTACACGCCCGATCGCCTGGCCATCCAACTGATCATCGTGCTGGTCACGGCCGGATGGTGGCTGGCCACGGTGTGGCGGAGCCGGTCCGGCCTGTCGGTGGCCGTGGCCGACCACAGCATCGACAACCTGCTCCGACCCCTGTTCGAGTACGTCGAGCTGCGCGCCGTGCTCGTGCTGCCGCTGTGGGGACTCGTGTTGTCCTACGCCCTGTGGCGTCCGGACGACCTGGTCATCGGTGGAGCCACCCTGGCGGTGGCGGTGCTCGTGGCACTCGTCGGATTCGTGGTCCGAGGCCGCGGCGAGCCGGTGCTCGAGACGACCCACTACGTGTCGGCCGCCATCACTGGCGCCGGAGGCTTGGCACTCGTGCTGTCCGGGCCGGTGCTCTTCGTGGTGATGGCCGCCTATGTGCTGGCTCTCATCCTCGCCGCAGAGCTCGTGGACAGTCCCGTGTTCGGTGCCGTTGCCTACACCGGTGGATTCGCTGTGCTGAGCGTGCTCGTCGTGCGGCTGCTGATCGGGGTCACCGGCATTTCACCCATCACTGCGGGTGATCTCGCCGCCGACCTCACCGTCATCCTGATGACCCTCGGCGTCGCCGCATTCGTCGCGATGCCGACCGATGTCCGGGCCGCAGTGGGCGGTCTCGGCTACCTCGCCGGGCTGGCGTGGTTCTATGAAGCCTTCCAAGGTGTTCCGGATGGCCAGGCCGCCATCTCGGCCGGATGGGCGACCCTCGGCGCTGCTGCACTCGTCGGGGCGGCGATGGTCAAGAGTGGATCGATGGACGACCGCCGGGCCCGGAAGTCTGTGGCCGTGACGGGCCTGGTGACCATCGGAGTCGTCATCGTCAAGCTGTTCCTCGTGGACCTGGCCGGCGTGGACGTGCTGTGGCGCATCGGGCTGTTCTTGGGTACCGGCGGCTTGCTGCTCGTGCTCGCCTACTTCTTCCCGACGCTCTGGCGTCGCATCGAGGGCGAGGATCCGGCGGTCACCGCTCCTCCCGCCTGAAGCTCCGTCGGGGCACTCGCCCGGGGTAGGGTCGCCGGGTGCCCCCGCGGTACGCGAAATCTCGATAGGCTTCACGAGTCCGACCAGGGTGGCGAGCGTCGGAGGTGCCGCATGCAATACAAAGACTTCGAGCTCGAGATCGGTACGGCCGAGGGCGAGCGGACCTACTCCGTACGCGTCGAGTCGCCCTTCATGGATCCAGTCGAGGCGACATTCACCATGCCGTACGACGACCTGGAGTTCGAGAACGTCAGGCGTGATCTCGAACTGGCCGTGCTGAAGGGCTCGGGCACCCGGCGCAGCCTGGTCCCCGAGCAGACCGACCGTGTCAAGGCATTCGGCGAAACCCTGTTCGGCGCCATCTTCACCGGCGACGTGGCCGACAGCTACAAGGACGCCGTGCGCCGGGCCAAGGAGGAACGCATGGGCCTCCGGATCCGCCTCACCACGAAGGCGCCCGAGCTGGGGTCGATCGCCTGGGAGTTCCTACGCGATCCGGGCGAGAGCTGGTTGGTGCTCGACCAAGCCACGCCCATCGTGCGCCACATGCGCAAGCTCGGCGACGAGGACCGCCTCGAGGTCGAAGGACCGCTACGGATCCTCGGCATGATCGCCAGCCCCGATGATTTGCCGAAGCTCGACGTCGATCGCGAGAAAGCTCGCATGGAACAGGCGTTGCGGGGACTCAGTGATACCGGCATCGTCGAAATTGCTTGGACCGACGGCGGCACCTGGCGCCACCTCCAGGACGCCATGCGGCACGGCCCATGGCACGTGCTGCACTTCATCGGCCACGGTGGGTTCGACCCCAACAAGCGCTTGAGCGTCCTGGCGTTCGAGCGCGAGGGTGGCGGCAACTACAAGCCGATCGAGCCCGAGCAGCTGGCCCGACTCGTCAAAGCCGATCAGGATCTCCGGCTGGTGGTGCTCAATGCGTGTGAGGGTGCAAAGGGCGACGACGCCGATGCCCTGTCGAGCACCGCCGCCTACCTGGTGCGCAACGCGGCGCCAGCAGTGCTTGCGATGCAGTGGGAGATCAGCGACAAGGCCGCCAAGGAGTTCTCCCGCACGTTCTACAACGCCGTCGCCGATGGGCTTCCGGTGGACGCCGCAGTCGCTGATGCACGAGTGGCCTTGTCGATGCACGAGAACTCGCTCGAGTGGGCGACCCCGGTGCTCTTCATGCGGTCCCAAGACGGTGTGCTGTTCGACGTCAAGACACCGGCCCACGGGGCCCACGGGGCCCACGGGGCCCCTGTAGCGGCGACTGAGGCGTCGACGGAGGTCGAGCCCGTGGCCGAGGCCCCCGACGTGACGGAACCCGAAGTGGACGCCGCCACTGAGCCGGCGTCGACCGCTGACATCCGTTCCGCAGAGGTGACCGCCGAGTCGGTGCCGGCCGGAGAGCCGGTTGCGGAGACCGGAGCCCCGGCGTCCGCGGAGGTGGCGCCGCTCGTATCGGCGCCCACTGCGGCTCCGCCCGCGGGGCCGCCCGAAACGGAACGTGCTCCGGCACCGCCATCCAGCTCGGGACGGCTGCGCAACATGCTCATCGGCGCCGGCGTCGGCATCGTCGCGCTGGTGGTCGTTTCCTTGCTGTTCTTCGGAGACGAGGACCCCGCTCCCGAACAGGCGACTCCTGTCGTGCCCACCACGGTCGCCACCGCGACCACTGCCGCCCCGGCGACCACTGCCGCGCCCGCCACGAGTGCGGCCCCGGGCACAACGACGGATCCGGCCACGGTGCTGGGGACCATCATCGATGGTACGGGGATCGTCGAACAGGCCCTCGAGGCAGGGACTCATTGGCTGGTGATCGACGACACGGGCCAGCTACAGGTGGTCGTTCCCGTGATCTGGGACTTCGAGACCTTCGCCCGCTCCAGCGCGGTCGGCGACATCCCGCAGATCCAGGCGGCGCCGGACCTCGATATCTACGAGGCGGACTACGACGCGCCCGGTATCACCGTCGGCCTCGTGCCGTCGACCGACGATCTGGAGGAGACGCTCGACACCATCGCCAGCACCTTCTACCCGGACTGCGCGTTCACCGCGACGCAGCCGTGGGTGGTGTCCGGAATCACCGGGGCGGCTGCAGGGTTCTCGAACTGTTTTGGCTCGCAGGTGACCGGTCTGCTGGCGCTCGTCGCCCATCCCACCGTCGACGAGGCCTACGTGGTGCTGGCCGTGCAAGGCATCGACTTCATCGACACCGCCACCCAGGACATCGTTGTCGCATCGTATGGGCCGGTTGTCTCCGAGGTCGATGCCTTCGGGATCGACGTTCCGACCTTCGCCATCGGGCCGCTGACGTGGACCACAGAAACGGATCCGCCGGGCGATGTCGATTGGGCCGAGGCGTCGGCCTTTTGTGCCGGACTGAGCGTCGACGGGCTCTCCTATCGACTACCGACACTCGACGAGCTGATCTCGATCACCGATCCCAGTGATCCAGATCCGTTTGGCCAGCAGATGCTCCGGATCTTCCATGACGGTGTCGGTTCCAACTGGATCTGGAGCTCTGACCTCGACGGCGCCGGGGCGGCTTTCGCCTACGACTTCATCGAGTTGGAGCCGGTGTCGCTGCCGCTGAATTTCGACGAGGGTGCTCACGCCTTGTGCGTCAGCGGGTGAGCCGGCAACCTTCGAGTCGAGTTATCCGGCCGAAACGCCGATAATCCCGGGGTGCGCCGGAGCCTCCCGATCTTGGTGTTTCTGATCGCCGCCGCCTGTTCCGGTGGCGACGACACTGCGCCCACCACGACCTCGTTGCCTCCCGCTACCACTGCCGTGCCGTCCACCACAGGTTCACCGCAGACGACGTTCACGGCGCCGCCCACCACTTCCACCGGGTTCACGCAGGAGACCCTTGCCCCGACCACCACCACGGGCGAGCAACCGGGCGGCGGCGACACCGAGGACGGTTCCACCACCTCCACCACGGCCGTGGCGACGACGTCGACCACGGCCGCCACCACGTCGACCACCGCCGCCACCACCACCACGTCGACCACCGCCGCCACCACCACCACGACCACCCCGCCGGCGACCACCACCACCGTGGTGGCGTCGGGCCCACCCCCGCTCGATCTCGGACTCCTCACCCAGGCGCAGATCGACGGGTTTGCCATGGCCGACCTCGAGGTGCTGCTCCCGTCCCAGCCCGAGGTGAGCGGACTGATGGAACCGATCATCGACACCGGCTTCTATGCCGCCAACATCGAGTTCGCCGACGCGCTGATGGTGGTATTCGGCGAGACGTCCCCGGACACCGGCGCTGCGGAGTGGAATCCGATATACGAGTCGCTCCCGGGCAGCGTGGAGGTCGACTGGCACGCCTACGGCAACGACTACGCGGTGCTCATCGTGTGTGACAGCAACGGCGATCCGCGGTGCGCCAACCTCGACTACGTGACGACCATCTACGAGACGATCGCTCTGTTCACCGCGCCCTGACCGCGCACGTGGCGGTACGCTCGGGCCATGGCTGACATCGGCCTCCACGACGTGGTCGTGGTGAAAGGGAACGTCCCGGTGCTGTCCGGGGTGAGCCTCGACATCCGCGACGGAGAGCTGTTCGCCATATTGGGAGCGTCGGGATCGGGCAAGACCACGCTACTGCGGCTGGTAGCGGGCTTGGAGAAGCCGGAGCGGGGCCACGTCACGTTCGACGGCGTCGACGTGACCGACGTCCCCCCTGCCGAGCGGGGGGCGGCGATGGTGTTCCAGGAAGACGTGCTCTTGAGCTTCCGGGACATCGCGGGCAACATCGCCTTCCCGCTGGAGATTGCGGGTACGCCGCGTGAAGACCGCGAGCGCAGGGTCACCGCCGAGAGCCGTGTCTGGGGGCTGCAGCGGGTGCTCAGGAGGCGGCCGGGCACGCTGTCGGCGGGACAGCGGCATGTGACCCAGGCGGCCCGGGCCATGGTGCGGGCCCCGCGGGCATTCCTGCTCGATGAGCCGCTCGCTCGGCTCGACGCCCACGACCGGGAGCGACTGCGGCGGGAGATCCACACGATGCAGCGCGGCTACGGGGTGACGACGCTCTACGTGACCAACGACCCGGTCGAGGCCATGTCGATCGCCGATCGCATCGGCGTGCTCGTCGATGGGTCGATGCGGCAGGTCGGTAGTCCACGAGAGATCTACCGGCAGCCCGTGGATCGGCAGGTGGCGGAGTTCGTCGGGCCGATGAGCTTCGTGTCGGCCACGGTGGGCCCGGATGGTCGTGGGGTCACGATCGGCGGCCGGCGTCTGGCGGCGTGGGCCCCTGCGCTCGAACCCCTCGCCGGGACCACGGTCACGGTGGGAGTACGCCCGGAGTCGATCGTGGCAGACGACGATGGCATCCCCGTGCGGGTCGAGTCGGCGGAGTACGCAGGGGATCACTGGACCCTGCACGGCCGGATCGACACGCCGTCCAACGGCGAGCCGATCGTATGGCGCGGCGCCGAGTCGGAGAAGACCGGGGCGCGGGT
>JBFGCM010000096.1:0-13893 GCA_041581135.1 Acidimicrobiia bacterium | reverse complement strand
TGCTCGCCAACCACGAGCGCTTCGACGGCAAGGGCTATCCCCGGAACCTCCAAGGCGACGAGATCCCACTGCTGGCGCGCATCCTGTTGGTCGCCGACGCCTTCACCGCCATGACCATGTCCCGACCGTTCCGTGACGCGATGGCGCGATCCGAGGCCTTGGACGAGCTCGAGTTGAACGCCGGCACGCAGTTCGATCCGATGGTGGTCGACGCAATCGGCGAACTCTTGTTGGACGCCGACAGCACGGCCGCCTGAGCTACAACAACAGTGCCGCCGTGAGCAGGTAGGCGCCGAAGCCGACCAGGTCGGTGAACATCGTCAAGAAGATGTTCGCCGCCAGTGCGGGATCCTGCCCGAGGCGCTCCAGTAGGAGCGGGATGCCGGAGCCGACCACGGACGCCACGATCATGCCTATGAACACGGCCACCGCCACCACGATGCCGACCTCGGTGCTGCCGGAGAACAAGGCTCCAATGACACCGGTCACGATCGCCATGACCAGGCCGTTGGTCAGTCCGATCCCGGCCTCGCGCAGGATGACCTGGCGAGCTCCCCGTGCAGGGATGTGACCCAGCGCGAGAGCCCGGATGATCACGGCAAGGCTCTGCGCTCCGCTGTTTCCGCCCAACAAGGGGGCAATCGGCAGGTAGGCGACGAGGACCGCATTGCGTTCCACCACTCCCTCGAAACGGGCGATGACGGTGGCCAGCACGAATCCGATGACCATGTTCGTGAGGATCCACGGCAGCCGGCGCCGCACGGACACCCGCACCGGGGTGAACACGGTCTCCTCGGCACCTGCGCCCACCAGGGCCGCGATGTCCTCGGTGGCCTCCTCCGCCACCGCCTGGATGGCGTCGCCGACCGTGACCACGCCCACGAGCCGGTCGGCCTCGTCGACCACCGGCACCGCCAGGAGGTGGTAGCGCTGGATCAGCTCCGAGACGATCTCCCGGTCGGTGTCCGTGCGAACCTTCACCGGGTTGGCGACCATCACCTCGTCGAGGCCGGTGCCGGGGCGCGAGAACACGAGATCCCGGAAGGACACGACACCTTGGAGCCGACCGTCATCATCGATCACGTACACGTAGCTGACGGTTGCCTCTTCGGAGAGTCTGCGCAGTGCCTCGATGGCCTCGCCGGCGGTCATTCCGATGGGAAGCGTGGCCACCTCGGTGATCATGAGACCGCCCGCCGAGTCGGCGGCGTGCTGGAGCAATCGTTCCACGGCCGAAGCCATCGGTTCGGAGAGCTGGGCCAGCACCGGGGCGGGATCGTCGAGCTCGCCCACCACGTCCGCTGCCTGTGTCGGCGTCATCTCCGAGATGAGGTCGGCGGCCTGCGTCGGCGTCAGCTCCTCCAGCAGGTCGGCTGCACTCTCGGGCGCCATCTCGTCGAGGACGTCGCCCGCGTCATCGGGGTCCAGGTCGACGATGAGGTCCGCCGCGCTGTCGTCGGGGAGCGCTTCGAGGATGTCTGCGGCGTCGTGGGGGACGGCGTCGGCCAGTGCCCCCCACTCGGTCAAGTGGGTGTCGAGGTACTGCTCCGCTTCCTCGGGATGACGGCGCGCCAACTCCCGGAGCGCTTGGGCGAGGTCGCGCGGGCGGAGGAGTCGGAACTTCACCGTCGGGAGCCTATCGGCCTGGCGGGCGACGGCGTCGACCCAGCTCGCGCCTCAACACGAATCGACGGGGCGGCGACAACGGCCTCGGAAGTGGGAGCGGTTGCTCCAGAAACAGCAAGCCCCCCAGGGGGGACGAGGGGGCCTGCCAAGCCGGTCGTTTCCGACCAGACAACGGCAATGTACCCGATCTGTTGCTGACGTAAAGTCGAAAAAAGCGAATACGGCCCAATGGGGCCATCGTCGCGTGCCGCCCTAACCTGTTCTGTCATGTCACACAACGCCGACGGCCGATATGCACACCATGAATTCGACGGTGCGATTGCGGTCGAGCGCACCGGCGGCGACGACGATTCCGCTTCCTGGAACGCAGAGGTCTCTGCGGCGTGGAACGTTGGCACCGTTCCCAATGGAGGGTATCTGTTTTCGCTGATGACAGGAGCGTTGGGCAGCCTCGTCAGCCATCCCGACCCGCTCTCGGTCACCTGCCATTTCTTGCGCCCGGCCCGCCCCGGCCAGGTCACCCTCGAGGGCTCGGTGATCAAACGTGGGGCGTCCGTCTCCAACGTCGAGGGCGTCATGCGGCAAGAAGGCAAGACCGTGTTGCGGGTGCTCGGTGCCTTCACCGAGTTCGACGAGAGCGGGTTTTCGATGCCGGCCCCTCCTCCGCAGTCGCTGCCGGCCCCGGAGGAGTTGGAGCCGGCGGACGGCGTCGAGGCGCTTCCGGAGATCGCCAAGCGATTCGAGTGGCGCTTCGATCGCGAAGTGTTCGCCGGGATGCTCGGCGGCGGGGGTGGCGAGCCCACCCTGGAGGCGTGGATGCGCCTGGCCGATGGTCGGCAGCCGGACGCCCTGGCACTGCTGACGTTCGCGGATGCCATGCCACCTCCCGTGTTCAATCTGATCGGGCCGCAGTGGGTTCCGACCATCGAATTGACGGTGCATGTGCGGGCTCGCCCCGTGCCAGGATGGATTCGCGCCCGGTTCCAGACCAGGTACGTGGTCAGCGGCCACCTCGAGGAGGACGGCGAGCTGTGGGACGAACGGGGCATGCTGGTGGCGCAGTCCCGCCAGATCGCGAAGGTGCTCTCGCAGGTGACACCCATACACTGAGAGAGCCAAGCGTCTAGGTCGACAGTGGGAGGTGAGCATGGAGGTGCGACTCACGTCGTTCTCTCATGGCGCCGGCTGAGCGTGCAAGCTCGCTCCGGACGAGCTGGCGCAGGTCCTGCGCCCCTTGCGACAACTCGCTGCTGCCCGCCATCCCGATCTCCTGGTTGGGATCGGTGGCGCCGACGATGCCGGCGTATACCGCATCACGCCTGATCTGGCCCTGGTCCAGACCGTGGATTTCTTCACGCCGATCGTCGACGAGGCCTACGACTGGGGCCGGGTGGCCGCGGCCAATGCCCTGTCCGATGTCTATGCGATGGGCGGCACGCCGCTCACCGCCCTGCAGCTGGCGGCCTGGCCCCGGAAGGGCCTGCCGCTGGACCTGCTCTCCGAGGTCTTCGCCGGAGGCGCCGCCGTGCTCGAATCCGCCGGCTGTGTCATCGTGGGTGGGCACAGTATCGACGACAACGAGCCCAAGTACGGGATGGCAGTGACCGGGACCGTGCATCCCGACGAGATCGTCACCAACGCCGGTGCCAAGCCCGGGGATCGCCTGTTCCTGACCAAGCCGCTGGGGACGGGCATCATCTCGACGGCCATCAAGCGGGGCACGGCCACGCCTTCCCAGCGGGACACGGCGGTGGAGACGATGGCCACTCTGAATGCGGCGGCTGCTGCCGCCATGACGCGAGTGGGCGTGACCGCGGCCACCGATGTCACCGGATTCGGCTTGCTGTGGCACCTTCACGAGATGCTCGTCGGAGCTGCGGTGTCGGCCGCCATCGATGCCGATGCGGTACCCCTGTTGGATGGGGTGCTCGCGCTCATCGAGTCCGGAACGGTCCCGGGCGGCACGGAACGCAACCTGGCGGCTGCCTCAGGGTTCACCGATCTTGCCGGCGTCGACCGGTCACGTCAGATCGCCTTGGCGGATGCGCAGACCTCCGGTGGCCTGCTGATGACGGTGCCCCCTGCGCTCGCTCCCGCTTTGGAGGCGGCGCTCGCCGCCGAAGGGGTGTCCACCATCGCCCAGATCGGGGAGATCGTCCCTCGCTCGACGGCCGACGGTCCCCAAAGCCGCATCCACGTTCGGTGACGTCCCCGAACCGAAGCCGGGTGTTGGTGCTCGCTGTGTTCCTGGTGATGCTCGGCCTGACGCTGGTTGCGCCCATCGTGCCGCTGTATGCCAGGGAGTTCGGTGTCGGCAGAACCGCCGCCGGGGCCCTGGTCTCGGTGTTCGCGGTGAGCCGGCTGGTCTTCGACCTCTTCGGAGGGCCCAGCGTGGATCGGCTCGGCGCAAGGCGGATGATGACGTGGAGCGGTGGAGTGATCGCGGTCTCGAGTGTCACCGCGGCCACCGCACCCACTTACTCGGTCCTCCTGCTGAGCCGGTTCGTCGAGGGTGCCGGTTCTGCCGCCTTCGCCACCGCCGCCATGCAGTACCTGCTGGTGACCACACCGGTCGAGGAGCGCGGCCGTGCCATGGCTCGCTATCAGATGGGCCTCCTCGGCGGCATCGCCGTCGGCCCGGTCATCGGAGGGTATGCGGCATCCCTCGGTGACTTTCGGACGCCCTTCTGGCTCTATGCGGGGATCGGGGTGGTGGTGGCCATCGTGGCCGTGAGGTATGTCGGCGATGTCGCCATGGAGCGCAAGTCGTTGGGTGAGCTGTACCGGTTGGCGGGCAAGCTCTTGCTCGATCCCCGCTACCTCGCTCTGCTGTTCGTCACGTTCAGCCTCTTCGTGATGCGTGGAGGCGCCCGCATCACAGTGCTGCCGTTGTTCGCAGGCGAAGAGCTGATGCTCGACGTCGGACTCATCGGCTGGCTGTTCTCGGCGGGAGCCCTGGCGAACCTCGTGTCGCTGAACCCCGTCGGCAAGCTCGTCGACCGTATCGGCCGCAAACCGATTCTCGTCGTCGGGCTGCTGTTGGATGCCATCGGCGTGGCTGCCTTTGCCCTGGGCGCCGGCTTCTGGAGCCTGTTGGTCGTGTCGGTGGGCCTGGGCCTGGTCAACCCCCTCGCCGCCGTGCCGCCGCCGACCCTCGCCGGTGACCTGGCTCCTCCCGGTGCCACGGGTGCCAGCGTCGGGCTCTATCGCGCCGCCGGTGACATCGGTCTCATACTCGGGCCGCTCGGACTGGCGGCACTGGTCGAGGGAGGGAACTTCGCCCTGGGGTTCCTGGCCTCCGCACTGCTCCTTCTGCTCGCAGCTGCCGCCGCCACCGCCATCCGGGAAGCACCACGGCGGCGCGAGGCTCCCGTGGGGGTGACCGGTCCGTGATCCCGGCGCGTCTGCCAAGGTGGTGCCGATGACGGAACGATCCGACGGTGCCGCACCGGCCGAGCGCCTACAGGCCATCGCCTCAGCGCTCTCGATCGGCGGCCTGCGCCGCCATCTGTTCCTGTGCGCCGAGCAGACCACACCGAAGTGCTCCACGTACGAGCACTCCAGCGCCGTGTGGAAGTACACGAAACGACGTCTCAAGGAGCTCGATCTCACCTCGGCCCCGCCACCGTGGCGTGACCGGGGCGAAGCGCCCGCTGCGACCGAACCCGGCACCGGCACCGTCTACCGCACCAAAGCCGATTGCCTGCGCATCTGTGAACAGGGACCGATCGCCGTCGTGTATCCGGATGGGGTGTGGTACCACTCGGTGGACGAAGCAGCGATGGAACGCATCATCCAAGAGCACCTCATCGGAGGCCGTCCGGTGGCGGACCTCGTCTTCGCAGTCGATGCCATGCCGGACGGCACCGGCCCATCCGACGCTGCCTAACCTCGGTGCTCATGCGGATCAGAAGGCTCCTGAGGTATGCCGGCGCCGGGTGGATGGCGTGGCGGCTGTTCGGACCGGAGAGCTCGCCGCGCTTCCCCGGTGTGCAGGAACGACCGATGTATGCCCCGGGCCGGACCGTGTTCGTCGGCCATCGCGAGGTGTTCGTCCGTGTGCTGGGTCCGGAGGACGCGCCCCCGCTGGTCCTCGTCCATGGCTGGGCCTATGACTCCGAGGTGACATGGTTCAACGTGGCACCCGTGCTCGCCGAGCGATACCGCGTGTACATGATCGATCAACGCAATCACGGCAAGTCGGACTGGACGCGCGGCCGGTACAGCATCGAGGACGTCGCCGACGAGGTCGCCGGCGCCATCACCGCATTGGGGCTGGGGCCGGTGCCGGTGTTCGGCTACTCCATGGGAGGGATGGTTGCCCAAGCCCTCGCCAAGCGGCACCCGATGCTGGTGACCAAGTTGGTCCTGGGCGGCACCGCGGCCCGGCCCATCGCCGTGCGGCGCGGGCTCGCCAAGGTCGTGTTCTGGCTGGCCCGGGGTGTGGCCCGCATCAGCATGATCGAGGGGGCACGGATCTCGTACGAGTTCATGCGTCGCGTCGGCGGCGTCGCCCCCCAACACAGTCGCTGGCTGTGGCAGGAGTTGCTCGATCGTGACCCGACCCTGTACTACGAGGGCGGATTCGCCATCTGGCGCTTCGACTCTCGCAGCTGGGTGGGGAAGCTACGCCAGCCGGCCCTCGTCATCATCCCGACCCGAGACGCGTTGGTGCGCCCCGCAGACCAATACGAACTGGCGTCCCTGCTGGACGGCGCCGAGGTCGTGGAGCTCATCGGCAGCGGCCACGAGTCGATCATCACCCGTGGTGGTGAGATGGCCAAGCTGGCGCTGTCGTTTCTCGATGCGCCTTGAGCTCGTTCACGTGCCTCGACTGCGGTGACGGCTTCGATCTCCCGTCCCACGTCATCGAGCGATACCCCAACTGGACACCACGGCAGTGCCTGCGCTGTCGCAACGGCGGTCGCAGCCGCGGGTCCGGCGCACGGGCATCGACGCGGAGCGATCTCACCACGGGGGTGTTCACCGACGGCGGGGCGCAGCACAATCCCGGACCGGGGGGATGGGGGGCCGTGTACGTGATCGACGACGAGATCGTTGCAGAGGAGCACGGCCACGCCCCCCACACCACCAACAACAAGATGGAGCTCACCGCCCTCATCGCGGGGATGGAGTTGGTGCCGTCCGGCACCTCTGCGGTGCTCTACACCGACAGCGCCTATGTCGTGGGAGTGGCCAACGAGTGGGCGGCCGGTTGGGAGAAGCGAGGCTGGAAGCGCAAATCCGGTCCCGTCGAGAACCTCGATCTGGTCAAGACGCTCTACTACGGGCTGCGCCGCCGGCCCGAGCTCAGCGTGGTCAAGGTGAAGGGCCACTCCGGGATCAAGTGGAACGAGTATGCGGATGAGTTGGCGAATCGCTGGCGAAACTGAGGCGAGATCCGTGCTCCGCGGCGGGCTCCGTGGCAGACTTGGTGCGTCAAGCTGGTTGGTCCTCGTGTCGATAACCACCCCATGCGCCGTACCTTCCTCGCCCTGAGCGTCGTCTTCCTGCTGGTCGCCGGAGCGCCCGCCGCGCTCGCCGGTGACGTCACCCTCACCGGAGCCGGATGGGGTCACGGCATCGGCATGCCGCAGTACGGCGCGAGGGGCATGGCCGAGGAGGGCAGTTCGGCGGAGCAGATCATCTCCTACTTCTACGACGGCACGGAGATCGGCACGGTGGGCGTGGGCGGGGTCACGCCGCCTCCGGATCCCATCGCCGTGGGCATCTTGCAGACCAAGACCGAGATCTACTTCCAGCCGGTGGACGGCCAGCTGGTGCTGTGCCTGTATGGAGAGGCCAACGCCGAGGATCCGTGCAGTCCCCGGGTGGTGGATCCGGGTCCGGTGTATGCACTGAAATCCCTGTTCGATGGCACGTGCCACTTCACCGCCGACGCAGTCCCCATCACCGGGCCGGGCCTGTGCGATGCCGAGGTGACGTGGAGCCCGCAGCCCAACGTGGGTGTGAAGATGCTCGCCAACGGGTACACGTACCGGCGTGGTTCCTTGCGCTTTCGACCGGTGCCCAACACCACGAGCTTCCACGCCACCATCGACGTGCCGCTCGAGAAGTACCTGTACGGAGTGGCCGAGATGCCGTCAGATTGGCCCCACGAGGCCATGCGCGCCCAGGCCATCGCCTCCCGGAGCTACGCCGTCGCCAAGTCCCGCGCCATCGGGGATCTGACGGTCAACCCCGACCGGCAGGAGTCCTGCTGGTGTCACATGTACGCCACCGTCTTCGACCAGGTCTATGCCGGATCCGTGAAGGAAGATGACCCGGTCCTCGGCCCCTTGTGGGTGGCGGCGGTGGACACCACGGCCGGCATGGTGGCCACGCACGACTACGTGGGCGGAGAGGCCATCCAGGCGTTCTTCTCTTCGTCGTCGGGTGGTGCCACCGAGAACAATGCCGACGTGTGGAACGGTACACAGCGCCCCTACCTCATCAGCAAACCGGACCCGTGGAGCCTGCTGCCGGCCAACCCGTATGCCAAGTGGGATGCGGTGTTCTCCCCGGGGGACCTCGCCGCCGAGTTCGGCGTGCACGAGGTGGTCGGGTTCGACATCCTCGAGCGGTTCGACTCGGGATCGCCCGCCGACGCTCGCATCGTCACGCTCACCAACGGTGTCCCGGCAGACCTGCACTTCACCGGTCCGGAGTTGCGGACCGAGCTGGGTTTGCGCTCCGGGCACATCGACGCGGTGAGCGGCATCACCACCCCTGCCGACGATTTGGAGCGGGCGCTCTCCGGCGACTTCAACGGCGACGGCAGGTCGGACATAGTCAATGTGCAGGGCGCGTCGTTCTGGGTGAGCACCTCGGGAGGGGCGGACTTCGACTCGCCGTGGGCCGGGCGACTGAACCCGGGAGCGGCGTGGTCCGACCACCTCGTGGGTGACTTCAACGGCGACGGGAAGGATGACGTGGCCGCCTACTCCTCGGGAGAGTGGTGGGTCGGCGTCAGCGACGGTCGATGGCTCACGTTCAGCCGGTGGATCACCTTCAGTACGACCAACGGCTGGGGCTCCCATGTGGCGGGCGACTTCAACGGCGATGGTCTGGATGATCTGGCGAGTTTCCACCCGTCGAACGGAACCTGGTGGGTGAGCGCCTCGTCCGGGTCGAGCTTCACGACTTCACTCTGGGCGGACTTCGTCACTCCGGCGGGATGGGAGGCACGCGTGGTCGGTGACTACGACGCAGATGGACGCGACGACATCGCTCAATACCATCCATCCAACGGCACGTGGTGGGTGAGCCGCTCCACCGGGACCTCGTTCTCCACGGCGCGGTGGGCCGTGTTCGTGACCGCGGGTGGTTGGATGGCGCGAAGTGTCGGCGACTTCGATGCAGATGGCCGCGCTGACGTCGCTCAGTTCCATCCCTCGAACGGCACGTGGTGGGTGAGCCGCTCCACCGGGACCTCGTTCACCACGGATCGATGGGCAGACTTCGCCACGGACTCGGGCTGGGAGGGGCACACGGTGGGCGACTTCGATGGCGACGGCGACGACGAGATCGCTCAGTTCCATCCCTCGAACGGCAGGTGGTGGGTGAGCCGCTCGACCGGAACTTCTTTCGCCACCGAACTGTGGGCCGACTTCACCACCGACAGCGGATGGGTAGAGCGGGTCGGTGGCGACTTCGATGGCAACGGCCGCCACGACGTGGCTCAGTTCCATCCGTCGAATGCCACTTGGTGGGCCGGGCTGTCCACCGGCGCCGGCTTCGCCACCGGTCTCTGGGAGGACTGGCCGATCCAGTAGCCCCTCGGCCATCGGGTCGGCCGTCGGCGATCGAGGGACGCGCCTCCGCAGCCGCTGGGCGGCGCCGACCCTGATGACCCGCTGTACCCTCTACCTCATCGTGCGCAACCGACGCTTCTCCCGTTACGCCTGGGCCGTTCTCGCTCTCAATCTGCTCGTCATCCTGTGGGGCGCCGTCGTGCGGGCCACAGGTTCGGGCGCCGGCTGTGGATCGCACTGGCCGCAGTGCAACGGAGCCATCGTCCCGCTGGATGCCGGCACCGAGACCACCATCGAATTCGTGCACCGCGCCACCAGCGGTCTCGCCGGGGTCGCCGTCTTCGTGTTGGTGGTGTGGGCCTGGCGCGCCTTCGCCCCGCGCAGCCAGGTGCGTCTCGCCGCCGTTGCCGCCGGGGTGCTCATCGTGGTGGAGAGCCTGTTCGGTGCGGCCCTTGTGGTGTTCGAGTGGACCGGCGACGACGCCTCCAACGCACGCGCGGCGGCGATCGCGGTGCATCTGGTCAACACCCTGTTGCTCATCGGTGCGTTGACGCTCACGGCGTGGCTCAGCACCACCGGCGAGCGCCTCTCGCCGGGCCGGGATCGCAGCTTCAGCAAGCTCGTGCTGTGGGGGCTGGTGGCAATGATGGTTCTGGGGGCCACCGGGGCCGTCACGGCGCTCGGGGACACGCTCTTCCCGGCCGAGTCGCTCGCCGATGGCCTCCGTCAAGACCTGTCGCCCACCGCCAACTTCATGATCCGCCTGCGGGTGGTGCACCCCGTGTTGGCGATCGCCACGGGGATCTACCTGGCTTGGTTGGCACGCCACCATCGCCAGAGGGCGCCGCGGCCGGCCGACGTCGTCGTCATCATCGTGGCAGTCCAGATTCTGGCCGGGTTCGTCAACGTGGCGCTGCTCGCTCCGGTCGGTCTGCAGCTGGTGCACCTGCTGCTCGCCGATCTGCTGTGGATCGCCACGGTGGTGTTCGGTGCTCGGGTGCTTGCCGCGACTCCAGCTCTGCTGGACCCGGACGAGCCCTCCACGATGTCGGAGATGGCGGCGTGAGCGCCGTCGAGATCACTGATCCGCGCGCGGTTCCTCAGGGTGCTGCGGCCCGAACCCGCGCCTACGTCGAGCTGACGAAGCCTCGCATCATCGAGCTGCTGCTGGTGACCACCGTGCCCGCCATGTTCCTGGCCGCGGACGGCTGGCCCGGAGCCTGGTTGGTCGTGGCAACGCTCGTGGGGGGCACGATGTCGGCCGGAGGTGCCAACGCGATCAACAACGTGATGGATCGTGACATCGACGAGATCATGCGTCGCACCTCGAGCCGGCCTCTGCCGACCGCCAAAGTCGAGCCACAGGCGGCGCTGCGATTCGGTATCGCCTTGGGTGTCGCCGGCTTCGTGTGGCTTGCCTTGTTCGCCAATCTCCTCGCCGCCGCCATCTCGACGGCCGGCCTGCTCTTCTACGTCTTCGTCTACACCCGGTACTTGAAGCGGTCGACGCCGCACAACATCGTCATCGGCGGTGCTGCCGGTGCAGTGCCGGCCCTCGTCGGCTGGGCTGCGGTAGACGGTGGCCTCGCCCTCCCGGCTTGGATCTTGTTCGCGCTGGTCTTCTTCTGGACGCCGCCGCACTTCTGGGCGTTGTCGCTGCGGTACGAAGAGGACTACGCCAGCGCCGGCGTGCCGATGCTCCCGGTGGTGCGGGGTCGGCGCTACACCCTCGACCACATCTTTTTGTACTCGTTGCTGGTGATCGGGGTGTCACTGCTGTTGTTCCCGGCGGCGCCCATGGGTTTGCTCTATCTGGGTTCGGCTGCGGTGTTGGGAGCGGCATTCGCCCTCTTCGCATGGCGGCTGCGCTCCCGTCCCGACCAGGCGATGCGCTTCTTCGGCTTCAGCAACGTCTACCTGACGCTGCTGTCGGCCGTGGTGATCATCGACACCCTGGTCTGACGGGATCACCTGAATGATGGCTTGAGCCCTTCCGGGCATAGACTGGCGCCGTGATCGCCGCCATCAGCTACCCCCCGATCCCCATTCTCGACGTCGGGCCGATCCAACTGTCGTTGCACGGCCTGTTCGCCGCCCTGGGCTTCGTGGTCGGCGCGATGATCCTGCTGCGCGAGGTGCGCCAGCGAGGGTTCGACGCCGACAAGGTGGCGTCGGTGCTCACGTGGGCGCTGGTGGGCTCCATCCTCGGCGCCAGGCTGTTCACGGTGCCGGCACACATCGGTGAGGCCGGCTACGGCTGGGACGACGTGATCGGCGTCGCCGGCGACTTCTCGATTCTCGGCGGCTTCGCCGGCGGCATCCTGGTCGGTTTGCTCCGCGGCAAGCTGCTCGGCCTCGGGATGCTGCCGGTGCTCGACATGGCGGCTCCCGGCCTCGCCGTGGGCGCGGTCATCGGCCGAATCGGAGACCTCGCGATAGTGGAGCACCTCGGCGGGCCGACGTCGTTCTTCCTCGGGTACGAGCTGAAGCCCGGGTACGACGTGTCGCCCCAGCACGACGTTCTGGAGCAGCTCTGCGAGGCAGGCGTGACGTGTGGGCCCTACCACCACACCGGGCTGTACGACATGCTCGGCGCCGCAGTGCTCCTCTGGGTGCTGCTGTGGCTACGCACCCGCTGGACGACTCGCCACTACGGGGAGCTGTTCTCGCTGTGGATGGTCTGGTACGGGCTCCAGCGGTTCCTCATCGACTTCACCCGGCTGGATGCCGCTCGCGACGGTCAGGCGATCCGCGACGCCGTGATGGGGCCATTCACCGGGAGCCAGTGGGGTGCACTGGCCACCGCCGTCGGGGGTGTGGGGTTGTGGGCGCTCTTCCGAAAGACCCGACCACTGGTCAGTCACGAACAGGACGTTGCCTACGGCGCTCACGACCCGGAGGCCCCCGTGGCCGGTGACACCGCGGCCGGTGAGCCCGTGGCCGGTGAGCCCGCGGCCGGTGAGCCCGCAGCCGATGATCCGGTGGCCGGTGACGCGGTCGAGCCTCTGAGAGCAGAGGGTCGAGACATCGAGGCCGATCCGGAGACGGAAACGGCGACCTGAGACCTGCCCCGGGAAGTCGTATCCTCCGAGCCCATGGATCGTCCCAGCGACACCGCGCCCGTCCGCCCCGAGGAGCGCTTCGACGAAGCCAAGCTGGCCGCCTACTTGCGGACGGCCCTGCCGGAGCTGGTGGGGGACGGATCCATCGAGTTCGAGCAGTTCCCCGGAGGCGCCGCCAACCTCACCTACCTGGCTCGCGCCGGGCACACCGAGCTCGTCGTTCGGCGGCCTCCGCTCGGTCCGGTCGCCGCCGGTGCCCACGACATGGTGCGCGAGCACCGGGTGTTGTCCCGGCTCTGGGAACGGTTCCCTGAGGCGCCACGGGCGTACCACCTGTGCGAGGACCCCGATGTGATGGGAAAGCCCTTCTTCGTCATGGAACGCCGCGTGGGTCACGTCATTCGGCGCGAATGGCCGGCGTCGTTCGAAGATGCCACCCGGCGCCATCTCGCCGCCAATCTGGTGGATGTGCTGGCGAGGCTGCATGCCGTCGATCCCGCAGACGTCGACCTCGCCGATCTGGGCAGGCCGGCGGGGTTCGTCGACCGGCAGATCGCCGGATGGACCAAGCGCTGGCACGCCGCCAAGACACGTGACCTCGACGCCATGGACGAGTGCGCCGCCTTGCTGGCCGGCCGGATTCCCGACCCGCAGGCGGCGGTGATCCTGCACAACGACTACAAGCTGGACAATGTCATGGTGGATGACGCCGGCAAGGTGGTCGCCGTCTTCGACTGGGACATGGCCACACTCGGCGATCCGTTGGTCGACGTTGGCACCCTGCTGGCGTACTGGGCCGATCCCGACGATCCGACATTCCCCATATTCGGAGCTCGTGCCGTGACGCTGGCGCCGTACCTCTCGAAGTCCGATCTGGTGGCGAGGTACGCGGCGCACACCGGACGGGACGTGTCCTCGATCGGCTTCTACGAGGCGCTCGCTCTGTTCCGCATCGCGGTGATCATCGAGCAGATCTATGCGAGGTACGCCGCCGGCCAGACCAGCGACGAGCGGTTCGCCGGATTCGGGTCACTGGTTCCGGTGCTGGCAACCGCAGCTCGAAACGCCGCGGTTGGCTGACCAGGTCAGCGCACCTCGAGCTTCACGATGGGGACCCCGAGGTGTTCCAGCTCGGCCTCGAAGATGCCCGGAATGTCGGCCACGAAGCTGAACTCGGTGACGCCCGGGGAGACATCGAAGAACAGGTCGTAGCCGTGGACGTGGACTTCGTCCACGATGTCGGTCTCCACAACGAGCGTGACCTCGGTACCGGAGTCGACCTCGATCTGCTGGAGGCCATCGCTCAGCTCGCCGTTCAGGTACACCAATGCGATGCGTCCCGGGTCCGGTGCCGCCGTCGTCGGGGGAGGCGTCGTGGTGGTGGGAGCGGATGTCGTGGCCGGCGCAGTCGTTGGCGCAGCCGTGGTCGAGGTGGTGGGGGGTGGGGGGGG
>JBFGCM010000095.1:0-14061 GCA_041581135.1 Acidimicrobiia bacterium | reverse complement strand
GGACATCGGCGACGGATGGCTGGCGGCGCTGCGAATCGAGAGCCACAACCATCCCTCGTTCGTCGAGCCCTACGAGGGCGCCGCCACCGGCGTCGGCGGCATCTTGCGCGACATCTTCACGATGGGCGCCCGGCCCATTGCGGTGTGGGACCCCATCCGGTTCGGGCCGCTCGACGACCCAAAGAACCGCTACCTCCTCAGCGGCGTCGTCGCCGGCATCGCCGGGTACGGCAACGCCGTGGGTGTACCCACCCTCGGCGGCGAGGTGGAGTTCGCCGACTGCTATTCGACGAATCCCCTGGTCAACGTCATGTGCCTGGGTCTGCTGCGCCGCGAGCAGCTGGTGCTGTCGGGAGCGAGCGGAGAGGGCAACGTGGCGATCCTGCTGGGCAACGCCACCGGCCGCGACGGCATCGGCGGCGCCTCGATCCTGGCATCCGCGTCCTTCGACGAGCAGTCGGCCGCCAAGCGGCCGTCGGTTCAGGTGGGTGATCCATTTGAGGAGAAGAAGCTCATCGAAGCCTGCCTCGACCTCTACGAGCGCGGCCTCGTGGTCGCCATCCAGGACCTCGGCGCCGCCGGCATTTCGTGTGCCACCTCAGAAGTAGCCGCCAACGGCGGCATGGGCATGGACGTCGACCTCGACGAAGTCCGCGTCCGGGAGACTGACATGACCGCCGGCGAGATCCTGATGTCCGAGTCCCAGGAGCGGATGCTCGCCGTGGTGAAGCCCGAAGACGTCGCCGACGTCGTCGCCCTCGCCGCCAAGTGGGAGATCGACGCGGTGGAGATCGGCACGGTCACTGTCGGCGGCACGCTCCGGGTGCGTCACGGAGGTGAACTGGTGGCCGAGGTACCGGCGGCGTCCTTGTCGGACGACGCACCCATGTACGACCGGCCACGCACCCGGCCGGCGTATCTGGACTCCCTCGCCGAGGCGTCCCTGCCGGACGGCGTCGATGTGCCGGCGGCGCTGCTCTCCCTGCTCGACGACGCCGCACTGGGCGACCGCTCCTGGATCTACGAGCAGTACGACCATCAGCTGTTCTTGAACACCGTTGTCGAACCCGGCCATGACGGCTCGCTGTTGCGGGTGAAGGGAACGGACAAGGGACTCGCAGTGTCCACCGACGGCAACGGCCGACGCTGCTACCTCTCCCCCCGCCATGGCAGCGCCCGGCTGGTGTGGGAGGCGGCGTTGAACGTGGCGGTCACCGGCGCCAAACCGATGGCCATCGTCGACAACCTGAACTTCGGCAACCCGGAAAAGCCAGAGATCATGTGGCAGTTCGTCGAGTGCGTCGAGGGCATGTCGGCGGCCGCCGAGAACCTTGGGATCCCGGTGGTGGGCGGCAACGTGAGCTTCTACAACGAGAGCGGGACCGGCGACATCTACCCCACCCCGGTGGTCGGCGTGCTGGGACTGGCCGACCCGCTGCCGGCAGCACCGCCACGGTTGGACCGTGCCGAGGAGGGCATGGAACTGTGGCTGCTGGGGCCCGATACGGTCGACGACTTCGCCGCCACCACCTTCGCCCGGGTCGTGCTCGGAGACGACACCGGCACACCGCTCCCGCCCGATCCGGTGGCGGGAACCGCCACCATCGACGCGTGCCTGCAGCTCGCCCACTCGGCGGCGGCGCTGCACGACGTCGGCGCCGGCGGACTCGCCGTCGCCGTGGCCGAGATCTGCATCCGTTCCGGGGTCGGCGTCACGGTGGAGGTGGAGAGCTGGCCCGACCTGTTCTCTGAGAGCCCGCACCGGGTGCTGGCGGCTCTGCCGGCCGGGCATGCCCCAGAGGGCGGCCGGCTGATCGGGTCCTTCGGCGGCACCACGATCGACTTCGGACCGCACGGCGCCGTTTCGCTGGTCGACGCCGCTGCGACCTGGCGAAACGCCCTCCCCAGACGCCTCAACTGAGTACGAACCTCTGCCGAGTACCGTAGGTGGTCATGTCTGATGAGCACGCTCACGAGTCCACCGTGCCCGCCGCCCAGCCCGTCTGCTACCGGCACCCCACCGTACCCACCGGGCTGTCCTGCAACGAGTGCGGCCGGCCCATCTGTGTGGAGTGCTCCCACGACGCCGTGGTGGGCCAGAAGTGCCCCGAATGCGCCAAACCCATCGGCCGCAACCGGGTGATCGACGGCCGTCGCGTCGTGCGCAGCCAGGTGACGTGGCAGGACACGCCGTTCACGTTCGGGATGATCGCCGCCGTGGTCGGTATCTACGTCCTCGACACCACCGGCGCCGCCCAGGAGTTCGTCAACAACCTGGTGCAGATCAACTTCTTCATCGACGGCGGCGAGTGGTGGCGCATCTTCACCGCGGCCCTGGTCCATGGCGGGCTCATCCACATCTTCTTCAACATGTACATCCTGTACCTGTTGGGTCCCCGCCTCGAGAGCCAGGTGGGCACGCCGGCGTTCGCCGCCATGTACGTGGCATGTGCCGGAGCGGGAGGCGCCGCCTACTTCGTCATGACAGGTGTCACTGCGCCGGGCGCCGTAGGAGCCTCGGGTGCCATCTTCGGTCTCTTCGGGGCGTGGCTCTTCGTCTACTGGAAGATCCGCCACACGCCGGCCGGCCGCGCCGCGTTCAACCAGTTCGGTGTACTGATCCTCATCAACCTGGCCCTGCCGTTCATCATCCCCAACATCGCCTGGCAAGCCCACCTCGGCGGCCTTGGCGCCGGGCTCGCCATCGCCTGGCTGTGGAGCCAGTTCGCCAGAGGCCGACCCAACGCCGTGGCCATTCGCACCGCCATCGCCACCCTATTCATCGTGGCGTCGGTCATCGTGGTGCTCACCCTCTGACGCCTACACTCGCGGAGTGCCGATGCCGGAGCCCGATCCCAGCGACAAACCGCGCGAGGCGTGCGGCGTCTTCGGCGTGTACGCGCCGGGGGAAGAAGTCGCCCGACTCACCTACTTCGGGCTGTTCGCCCTCCAGCACCGTGGCCAGGAGAGTGCCGGCATCGCGGTCTCTGATGGCACCACCCTCACCGTCTACAAGGACCTCGGGCTGGTCGCTCAGGTGTTCGACGAGCCCACCCTGGCCAGCCTGACCGGTCACGTGGCCATCGGCCATACCCGATACTCGACCACCGGCTCGTCGGTGTGGGAGAACGCCCAACCCACCTACCGGCAGGTGGAGAGCGACGGCATCGCTCTGGCCCACAACGGCAATCTCACCAACACCTCGGAGCTGGCGACCGAGGTGGGCAAGCTGTTCGCCACCACCGACTCGGAGCTCATGACCGAGGCCATTGCACAGCACATGGTCAAGAACGATGCATCGCTCGAAGCGGCCCTGATGGAGACTCTGCCCGGATTCGAGGGTGCCGCCACACTCACCATCCTGGGGCGGGATCAGCTCATCGGCGTGCGCGACGCCGCGGGGTTCCGTCCTTTGGTGCTGGGCAAACTCGGTTCCGGATGGGTGCTGGCCTCCGAGACGTCGGCGTTCGACATCATCGGCGCCAGCTTCTTCCGCGAGATCGAACCCGGCGAGATGGTGGTGATCGACGACACCGGGGTCCGCTCCCGATCCCCGTTCGAGCCGATGAGGTCGTCGCTGTGCCTTTTCGAGTTCGTGTACTTCGCCCGGCCCGATTCCAACATCAAGGGACGCAACATCCACGCGGCGCGCCGCCGCATGGGCGAGCACCTGGCCCGTCAGTTGCCGGTGGACGCCGATGTGGTGGTACCGGTCCCCGAGTCCGGAATCCCCGCCGCACAGGGGTACGCCGCGGTCTCAGGCATTCCCTTCCGCGACGGTCTGGTGAAGAACCGGTACGTGGGGCGGACCTTCATCTCGCCGGCGCAGTCGATGCGGGACCAGGGCATCCGCATGAAGCTCAACCCCATGCGCCAGGAGCTGGAGGGCCGACGTGTGGTGCTCGTCGACGACTCGATCGTCCGGGGTTCCACCACCAAGCAGCTCATCTCGATGGTGCGCGATGCCGGCGCCTCCGAGGTCCACATGCGGGTGTCGTCGCCCCCCTACCGCTGGCCATGCTTCTACGGCATGGACACCGGCGACCGCAGCACCTTGCTCGCCGCCGACCGGTCGATCGGGGAGCTGGAGGAGTATCTCGATCTGGACACGCTGGCCTACCTCGAACTCGACGCGCTCATCGCCGCCACCGGCTTGGCCGCCAACACGTTCTGCACTGCCTGCCTCTCCGGTGACTACCCCACGACGGTGCCGCTCGCCGACGCCAAGTTCTCGCTCGAGGACCAACGGTGACCTACCGCGATGCCGGCGTCGACCTGGACGCCGCAGACCGCCTCGTCGAGCGCATCCGGCCGGCCGTCACCTCCACCTGGGGACGCCTCGTCGTCGGTGGGTTCGGGGGCTTCGCCGCCGGTATCAAGTTGCCGCCCGGCTACGCCGACCCGGTGCTGATGATGACCACCGACGGCGTCGGCACCAAGGCCGAGGTCGCACGGCGCGCCGGGATGATCGAGGGCCTGGGCTACGACCTGGTCGCCATGTGCGTGGACGACCTCGCCGCCGTCGGCGCCCGGCCGCTGGCCCTCACCGACTACCTCGCAGTGGGGCAGCTCGACCCCGATCGGCTGGAACCCCTCGTGCGGTCGATTGCTGCGGCCTGCTCCGAGGCCGGGGTCGCCTTGCTCGGGGGTGAGACCGCGGAGCACCCGGGAGTGATGGAGCCGGACGAGTTCGATCTGGCGGCGGCGGCTCTGGGAGTCGTCGATGCAGGTGAGGAGGTCACCGGGGAGGGCATCGGTGCCGGGGACGCCGTCATCGGCGTGGCCAGCCCCAACCTGCGCTCGAACGGGTTCTCCCTGGTCCGTACCGCCGTCGTGGACCGACTCGGGCTCGATGCCGAGCTGCCGGGCACCGGTCGAACGGTCGCCGAAGCGGTGCTGGCGCCGTCGGTGATCTACGCCCCTGCCGTGCTGGAGGCGCTCCTCCGCATACCGATCGCCGGCCTGGCCCACATCACCGGCGGCGGTATCGCCGGCAACCTGGTCCGGGTCCTGCCCGAGGGGGTGATGGCGGCGATCGACACCGCCACCTGGACGCCACCGGCGGTTTTCGACGCTGTTGCCGAAGTAGGCGGCATCAGCCACGACGAGATGTTCCGCACCTTCAACATGGGGATCGGGTTCGTGACGGTCACCGCCCGCCGGCACGCCGAGCGCGTCATCGCCTCGTTCGGCGCTTCCGGCCACGAGGCATGGCAGATCGGCGAGATCGAGCTGGGACCGCGCAGCGTCAGGTTGGTCTGAGGGGAATGTCACGCCGGCGGCGACGGTTGCGCGACGGAATGGCCACGCCCGCCGCCGACCCGGAGCTCGTCGCCGGCCAGCGGCGCGCCCTGCTCGGAATCGCCGGTAGCCAGTTGCTGGTGCTGACCCTGTGGTTCTCGGCGTCGGCGGTGGCCCCGCAGCTCGAGCAGGTGTGGGGCCTCGACTCCGGCCAGACGGCCGGACTCACGATCGCGGTGCAGATCGGCTTCGTGATCGGCGCGGTCACCTCGGCCGTGTTCAACGTGGCCGACATCGTGCCCAGCCGTCGACTCTTCGTGCTCTCGGCCACTGCCGGGCTCACGGCCAACGCGCTGCTGGTGACGCTGGACGGTGACGACGTCCTGGTGGCGATGGGTCTCCGCCTCCTCACCGGCATCGCCCTCGCCGGCGTCTACCCGAGCGGCCTGAAAGTGATGGCCGGGTGGTTCACCCGGGGCCGGGGCATGGCGCTCGGGGTGCTGGTGGGTGCACTGACCGTCGGTAGCGCCGGACCGCATCTCATTCGAGGCATCGGATTCGATTGGCGCGGAGTGGTGTTGGGAGCATCGCTGCTGGCGGCGATCGGCGCCGCGGTGATGGCGGTGACCGTTGCCGACGGCCCGTACGAGACGCCGCCCAGCAGGTTCTCGTGGGAGCGGGTCGGATCGGTGGTGCGCAACCGGGGGGTGCGGCTCTCCACCTACGGGTACCTCGGGCACATGTGGGAGCTGTACGCCATGTGGACGTGGACGGCGGCGTTCCTGGCGGCTTCCGCGGCAGAAGGCGGATACGGCGACGGATGGGTGCCGACGGCGACGTTCTTCGTGATCGGGATCGGCGGCATCGGTGCCTGGCTCGCCGGGCACTGGGCAGATCGGTACGGCCGAACCCTGGTCGCCGGCGGCGCCATGGCGGTGTCGGGAACCTGCGGCCTGCTCACCCCCCTGCTGTTCGGCGTCTCACCGTGGATCGTGGTGCCCGTGTTCCTGGTCTGGGGCCTCAGCGTGGTCGCCGACTCGGCCCAGTTCTCGACCATGGTCACCGAGACGGCAGACGACGCCGATCGGGGCACCGCCCTCACCCTGCAAACCGCGGTGGGGTTCTTGCTCACGCTGATCACGATCCGGGGCGTACCCGTGCTCGCCGAGGCGTGGACCTGGCAGTGGGCCTTCCCATTGCTGGCCATCGGCCCGGCGCTCGGCATCTGGGCGATGGTCCTGCTCAAGCGCTCCCCGGCAGCAGCCGCGCTGGCCGGCGGCCGCGGGTAGAGAGAGATCGCTCGCAGCGCTCGCTGTGCTTGTCCCTCCGGGGGACGTTCAAGTCACGCAGGCTCGCTGGCGCGTACTTACGGTGGCGACAATCGCGTGCCGTGGCCAAGATTCGGCTCCTCCCTAGCCGAACGCAGCGCTGGGCCGGTCCCATTGCGGGACGGCAACCCAGGTATCGGACATCGGAATTCGGACTTCCCGTGGCGAGCCTGCGAGTTCGCTGCGCAAGGCGAGGTCCTCGTCTGATCTGGCTTCTGGCGTCCGGCGTCTGGCTTCTGGTGCCTCGCAGTACGCTGGTGACCATGATCGAATCATCCGTCATCACCGTGGAACGCGACGGGCACGTTGCCGTCGTGTGGCTCGACAGAGCCGACAAGCTCAACGCCATGGGCCACGAGTTCTGGGCAGAGCTGCCCGACATCATGGACGCCCTCGGCGCCGACTCCGAGGTTCGCGCCGTGGTCATCGCCGGAAGGGGCAAAGCCCTCACCGTCGGGCTCGACCTGGTGGCGTTCGGTCCCAAGCTCGCCACCGGCATCGGCGGTGACGAAGGCTCCGCGGTGAACCGGCGGATGGCATCGATGGCAGAGATCAAGAAGTTGCAGCGCACCTTCACCGCCATCGCCGAGTGTCCCAAGCCGGTCATCGTGGCCATCCACGGCTACTGCCTCGGTGGTGGCATCGACATGATCACGGCATGCGACATCCGCCTCGCCGCCGAGGACGCCGTGTTCTCGGTTCGGGAGACCAAGCTGGCCATGGTGGCCGACGTCGGCACGTTGCAACGCCTCCCCAAGATCGTCGATCCGGGCCGGGTGGCCGAGCTCGTGTACACCGGAAAGGACTTCGACGCCGCCGAGGCCCACGAGATGGGCTTGGTGTCCCGGGTCTACCCAGACGCCGACACCGTGCAGAAGGAGGCGCTGGCGATGGCCCACGAGATCGCCGCCAATTCACCTCTCGCCGTGCAAGGGGCGAAGGCGGTGCTGCGGGCCACGGCCAACCGCTCGGTCGACGAGGCCCTCGACTACGTGGCGCTGTGGAACGCGGCGTACCTGCAATCGAACGACCTCGGCGAGGCAGCTGCGGCCTTCATCGAGAAGCGACCCCCCGAGTTCACCGGGGAGTGAAAGCGTCGAGGACCTGGGTTTTTCGGTGGGAACTCGCAGGCTCGTCACGGGATGCCAGACGCCAGATGCCAGATCCGAGATGCGAGCGAGTCACATATGCACCGGGATGAGGGTCCAGCTTTGCGTCACGTTCGGCGAGGAACGAGCCGAATCTCGGCTACGCAGAACGCGTCGCATCACCGCTTCCCAGCGTCAGCGAGCCTCCGTGGCTGGAACGGCCCCGCCGGAGGCGACAAGCATGGCTACGGCCTCTGCCCGAACTCGGGGCCCACCGTGCGCGTACGCTTCAGCTCCCAGAATCCGCTCATCGACGCCATGGCCTCCAGGTGGTCGAAGAGCTCGACGGCCTCGGAACCCGTCGGAGCCGGGGAGAGCACGGGACCGAAGAAGCCGGTCCGCTCCTCACCGTCGCCGAACACGATGATCGGCACCCCCACGTCTTCGCCCACCAGGTCGAGGGCGCTCTTCATGGACGCATCGATGACGGCGTCCCAGCGGTCGTCTTCGGCAGCGGCGGCATAGCTCGGATCCACTCCGGCGGCGGCCACGGCATCGGCCATGTCGAACTCCAGATCCCTGTCGTGGTGGATCTTGCTGCCGAACTCCGTGTAGAGGTCGATCACGGGGCCATCGCCGTGGTCGGCGCGCACCGCTTCGATGACCCGCAGCGTGCGATGGCCGACACGATGGCCGCGAGCGAACTTCTCAGGCACGTCGGTCCCGGCGTTCTTCGTCTGCAGGCTGAACGTCTTCCACACCACATGCAGGTCCCGCGAGGATTGGACGTCCACCAGCCAACGAGCCGTGATCCAGCACCACGGGCAGGCGGGATCGAAGTAGAACTCAACGGTGGTCATCGCTGCTCCAGACGAAGGGGGGTTCGGGCAGGGTAAACCGCCGCAACGGCCGACGCATTCCGTCCCTCACATCGGCCGAGGCGCATATGGCACAATGGAGCCATGACGAGGCTCTTCACGCCGCGACGCGAGCGCCGCAACCTCTTCGCTGCCCCGTAACGGGCCGTTCGCACAGCCACGTCGTTTGCGGTCTCGCCGCCCCAGTGAAGGAGTATCCATGAAGTTCATCGAGCGCCACAAGAGTGTCATCGGCCGAGTCATCGGATTCGACAGCGACGTCCAGATCGTGTCCTCCGACGGGCTCTACCTGACCGACGCTGATGGCAAGCAATACATGGACTTCGCCTGTGGCATTGCCACCTCCAACCTCGGCCACGGCCATCCCCACGTGCTCAACGCCATCCACGAGCAAGTGGACCAGGTGCTCCACGCCGGGGGCGCCTTCAAGTACGACTCGATGGTCCGGGCCGGCGAGCGGTTGCGCGACGTCACGCCCGACGGCATCGAGCAGTTCATATTCATGAACTCTGGAGCCGAGGCAGTAGAGGCATCGGTGAAGCTGGCCCGCAAGACGAGCGGCCGCCAAGGCGTCATCGCCTTCCGTGGTGGATTCCACGGCCGCACCATGGGCTCGGTGAGCTACACGACGTCCAAGGCCAAGTACCGCCAGGGCTACCACCCCATCCTGCCGTCGGTGTTCGTCGCCCCGTTCCCCCACCCCTACCGCTGGAACATGACGGAACAAGAGGCTGTGGCCCTGTCGCTGGACGAGCTCGACCGCATGTTCAGGCACGAAGTGACCCCTGAGGAAGTGGCGTGCTTCCTGGTGGAGCCGTTGCAGGGCGAGGGCGGCTACTACCCGGCGACGGCGGAGTTCATGCACGCGCTGCGGGAACGAGCGGACGCCTACGGCATCCTGCTCATCGTCGATGAGGTGCAGACCGGCTTCGGACGCACCGGAGACTGGTTCACCTCCCAGGTGTACGACGTGAAGCCCGACGTGCTGGTCTTGGGCAAGGCAATCGCCAATGGCATGCCGCTCTCGGCGGTGGGAGCTCCGGAGGACCTGCACGACCAGTGGGCCCCCGGATCACACGGAACCACCTTCGGTGGCAACCCGGTGTCGTGCGCGTCGGCGGCGGCCACCGTGGAGGCCTTGGCGGACGTGGTGCCGATGGTGCCAAAACTGTCCGAGCATGCGTTCGACCGCCTCGCCGAGCTCCAGGACAAGCACCCGACCATCGGCAATGTGCGCGGCCTCGGCCTGATGATCGGCGTCGAGCTGGTGAAGAACGGGCGGGAGCCGAACCCGGAGGCCTTCCAGCACCTCTCGAAGTTCGCCCGGGATGCCGGTTTGTTCATCCTGAGTTGTGGGCCGGACGGCAACATCATCCGGTTCATTCCACCGCTCATCGTGTCGACGGAACAGCTGGATGAGGGCATCGGCATCATCGACGCCGCGCTCAGCGACTACGAGGCCGGCTAGCCGCACATGTTCCAGCCACCGTGGCTGAACGCCCCGGACCGGCCACTGGTCTTGGCGTTCGGCGGCAACGTGTTGGAGCCTAGGGGCGCACCCGACGGTCGGGCCGAGGAACGTGCCGAGCAGCTCGCCGCCGCCCTGCTCCTGCTGATGCCGGCGCGGTCGGGTCTGGTGCTGGTGCACGGCAACGGCCCCCAAGTGGGCCGCATCTTGTTGCGCGTCGAAGCGACGCGGGATCGGATGCCTCCGGAACCACTCGACGTGCTTGTCGCCGAGACCCAGGGCAGCATCGGCTACCTGTTGTCGCGTGCGCTGCGCAACGTGACCCAGAGGCGACAGCGCAACATCGAGATCGCCACCGTGGCGACGCAGATCGTCGTCGATGCCGACGACCCGGCTTTGCACAAGCCAAGCAAGCCCATCGGGCCGTACTACGACGCCGCCGAGGCCGAGGAGCTCCACATGACGAAGGGCTGGGAGATGGTGGAGGAGCCGGGCCGCGGGATGCGGCGCGTGGTGCCGTCCCCCATCCCGAGAGAGATCGTGGAACTCAACACGATCGCCGAGGCTGCCGGGACGTCGCGGGTGGTGATCGCCGGCGGCGGGGGTGGCATCCCCGTGACCAGAACCGCATGGGGTGAGCTACGCGGCGTCGAGGCCGTCATCGACAAGGACCGCACCGCGTCGTTGATCGCTCGATCGATATGGGCGGGTGGTCTCGTGATACTCACCGGGGTCGAGTCGGTCTACCTTCGCTATGGCCGGCCCGACGCCGAGGCTCTCCGAAGCCTGTCGGTCGCAGAGGCTCGTGACCTGCTCGCTGCCGGCGAGTTCCCTGCCGGATCGATGGGCCCCAAGATCGATGCCGTCACGAAGTACGCCGCTGCGATGCGCAATCCGGGCCTGATCACGAGCATCGACGCATTGCCCGCCGCCTTGGAGGGCCAAGCCGGCACATGGGTGACGGCTTAAGCTCAGCTAGGCCGTGATATGCATACTCCGATAGAGCTGATCCACGCCATTCTGCAGCACTACTACCCCACCGGATTGGGCCCCGACCGATCCGACTGATGGCTCGATTGGTCTGATAAGCACACCACTACCGCCGCCGGGTTTGATGCCGGACGGAACGGCGCGTCGCCCCCCCCATTGGCCTGCCCTGTGAGGTGCCGGCCTCGTAGCGCGACAGAGGGACCCGGTACCCGAGTCCCTCTGTCTACTGCTCGCCTCTCAGGACGGAACCGGCATGGTCAGCGTCGTACCGCTGCTGTCTCCGTCGGGGTCGTGGTTGGCGGCATCGTAGGTCAGGGAGCCGTGCGTGACCGTGTCAACGGTGAAGGTCACGCTCGTCGCCCGACCCGACACGTTGGTCTGGGTGATCACGCAGGTGCCATCCGCTGCGGTCACGCACGATGCGGTTGCCGAGCGACCGACATCGGCCGTCCAGGTCCCGCTCACGGTCGCCCCGGCAACAAGCGCTTCGCTGTCGTCGTGCACGGTCACCGTCACCTCTGCGATGAACTTGTTACCCGATGGAACCACGGTCCCGTCGAGATCACCGACGTGCATGGTGGTTGCGCCTGTGCCGCCGTTGTCGACGATCACCGCGATAGTCTCGGATGTCTCCTGTCCCGCGGTGTCGGTCGCCGTAGCCGTCACATCATGGGACCCATCGGTCTCCAACGTCGTATCCCAGCTCACGCCGGATCCGGTGTCGAACCCGATCGAGACACCATCGACGAACACCTCGACACTGGTCACCCCGACATCATCATCCGAGAACGTCGTGATCACCTCGGGTCCGGAGACCGTGGCACCCGCCGCCGGCGCCGTGATCGACACCGTCGGCGGCGCGTCAGCCGGAGCGTTGTCGACGGTCACCGAGATGGTCTCGGATGTCTCCTGACCCGCGGTGTCGGTCGCCGTCGCCGTCACGTCGTGGGACCCATCGGTCTCCAATGTCGTGTCCCAGCTGACCCCCGACCCGGTATCCAACCCGATCGACACTCCGTCGACGAACACCTCGACACTGGTGACTCCGACATCGTCAGACGCCGACGTCGTGATCACCTCGGGTCCGGAGACCGTGGCACCCGCAGCCGGTGCCGTGATCGACACCGTCGGCGGCGCATCAGACCCTTCACTGCCGATGTGGATGTCCAGGAAGGTGCCGTCAGTGAAGTTCAACCGGAATCCGTAGCTCCCGTCTTGCGCCTTCTTCGTGAAGTGGACCTGCAGCTTCTCGGTGATCACCGGGCCGAGCGTCCGATCGAGCACACTGCCGATCCACGGCGTGTCATTGAAGTCGTCTGGATAGTCGGTCGGGCCCTCGGCCGGGTAGTCGCCGACCGTCACCGTCCGCGTTCCGGGGATGGTCCCCGGCTCACCGTAGGCGCTACCTGTCCAGATGACGGTGCCGTCGAGCTTGATCTGTCGCACGTCCTCATTGGCCTCTGGCCACGTGAATTCGACGTAGAGGATCTGCTTGGGATCGCCCGTGAAGTTGGTCAGGTCCACGCTGGCGTGCTTGGGACCCTTCTGGATCTTGTCGATCAGGATGCCTTCCTTGATCGTCACGCTGACCTCGTCGGATGTCACTTCGACCACACCGGCGGAATCTTCACCAGTCGCCGTCGCGACGTTCGGCACGTCGAACAGGCCGACCACGTTGCCGCAGTTGCGGAAGAAGTCGCCACCCTGCTTGTAGCGGGCGATCGAGAAGTAGTCGATCTGCCAGTTGACGTCGACACCCACCTCGGGACCACCCGACTGTCCCCAACCGTCCGTGTACGGATCGGAGCACGACAGGTGCAGGAGGAACGGTTCATCGTCCTCGCCGGGCACCAGCCAATCCGCCGGCGGATCGAACAGGTAGTCGTTCTTCGTCAGACCGGGATCGCCGATCGACGTGATCTCAACGCCGTCCAGATAGACCGGACCCAGGGCGTTGCCTTCCAGGATGCTGCCGTTGTCGAACACGAACCGGAACTCGGTTCCGTCCGAGCCCGACGGGCCGTATGTCGGCGTCGGCGAGGCCAAGAAGGGCGCCACCAGATAGTTCACGGTGATCTCGACGTAGTCACCGGCCGGGATGTCGACCGTACAGTCGATCTCCGAGACCGCCAGGGGCGGCGGAGCCGTCAGGTCCCACACACAGCTCCCTGAGCCGTGCGTGATGACGACGGCACCCGGATCCGAGATGTCGAGGAACCCGTTCACGGTGTCCTCGATCAGGACGTCGAACGCATCCGACGGACCGGCGTTGCTCACCGTGATGGTGAAGAACTGACCGGTTCCCTGTGGAACCTCGACGACCTCAGGATCGAACACCTTGACGATCGACAGCTCGATGTCGGTGAGGACCTCGTTGGTGTCGTCGTCACTGTTGTTCGTCTCGTCCGGGTCCGGCTCATCACTCGTCACGGACGCGGTGTTGGTCAGCGGCCCGGCCGGGGTGTCGGCCGGAACGGTGTACTCCACGGTGATCGTGGCGAATCCACCGGAGGCGATGGTGCCGAGGTTGCACGGGAAGTCTGTGCAGCCACCTTGCGACGACGACACGGACACCACGTTCAGCGCTTCTGGCACGGTGTCGGTGACCGTGACGACGTCCGCGTCCGACGGTCCGTCGTTGTTGACGGTGATGACGTAGGTATAGGTGACGCCGTCGCCCGCCGTCACCTCGGTGACCCCGTCGTCCTTGTCGATGCGCAGGTCGGCGAGCGTGGTGACGATGAGATCGTCGTCACCGTCGTCGGTGTTGCCGTCCTCGTCGGTGGCGGTCGCCACGTTGTTGAGGGGGCCCGCCTGCACATTCGCAGCCAGGTCGAAGTCGACCGTGATCACGACTGTTTCGTTGACCTCGAGGGTCGGGAAGTCACAATCCACGGCCGGGGCCGCAGCACATGTGCCCGGCACCGTGGCGTCGGTGGTGATCGTCACCAACGTGGCCGTCATCCCGGTCGGCAACGTATCAGTCACATCGACGTTGTCGGACACCGACGGACCCTGGTTGGTGACCGTGATCGTGAACGACCCCGACTCCCCAGCATTCACCGTGT
>JBFGCM010000094.1:0-14236 GCA_041581135.1 Acidimicrobiia bacterium | reverse complement strand
GTGAGCCAGGTCGGGGCGGGGTCCTCCGTCCAGCGTGAAGCTGGTTCTGGCGTGGTGGCGCAGCCATACCACCTTGGTCGGGTGGAGTGATCCGTCAGCGACGGACACCAGCTCGTGATAGTGGACGTAGGCCCGCGCAGCGTATTCCTCGGCGAGCTCGATCGACCAGGCGTCGATCACCCCGTGAACCATGTAGAGCAACTCGCCGTCGGGGGCATCCGATGACCACCATTGCGGGGCGCCGAATGGTCCCGTGTTGTAGTGTTTGCCGACGAGCTGGTCGGGTCCTGCCACGACCCACGAATGGCCGGGGATGTCGGTCGCCCCGCTTGGGCCGTCCGGAGCACCCGCCAAGTAGTAGTCCACTCCGTCGACGTTGAGGACGACGCCGCGCTCAAATCCTGCGGCGGCCGCCGATGCTGTGGCCAACGTCGCCGTCAATAGGCTCAACACAGCTAGCGCGGTCAAGAGACGTCGCATCCGTTCCTCCTAACGTTGATGTGTCCCCCTTGTAGCCCCACGCGAGCGTCGGTTGTCGACGGTCGTGGTGACCGTGAACGTGACCCCGGCCGCTGCGGGTCGGACAGCCGCCAACGACAAACCAGCCGCCAGCAGCGCCACCCCAACCCTCAGTACACGGCCGAAGCCCGACACGGCAGCACGCACCCCTGGGACTGCACCCCCCTTTTCCCGGCATCCTCCAATCCTGCCGAAATCTCGTTTCGGTACGTAGGGTCGTTTTCCCTTACCGACAGCCGCACGTGGTCACCGCATTCGGTGCCGGCTTCTACCGGTACTGCGTCGAAGAACAACTCATCTCAGCCTCACCTGCCGGCATCTGCGCCGACCCCGTATGGACTACGAATGGATCGCCACCGGGTGGGACCGCAATGAGCTCAGCATGTTCTTGGTCCAAGCCGGTCTCGCTGGCGGCAGCGACCACGCCCTCGCCTGCCTGCTGGCCTTGAACGGTCTGCGAATCTCCGGAGCGCTCAACGCAGACAGTGAACACTTGGCGTGGAACGCGGGCACCGTACGTCGACGATCACCCGCGAGGGCGGCAAGATCGCAAGCATCCATTGTCAGGGGTCGAGGTCGGCCCATGGGCTCCGAATCGGTTCCGCCGGCGAAGGTAGGCGTGCCGACGATCACGTCAAGCGGGGAGAATGGCTGCGTGGGCTCCGAACCATCTACTGCAACCGACCCTGGACTCACCGGGTCTGAACTGCCGGAGAGAGCACGAGTAGTCGTCGTCGGCGGTGGCGTGATCGGCTGCAGCGTTGCCTATCACCTTGCGTTAATGGGTTGTACCGACGTATTGCTTCTCGAGCGAAACCGGCTCACTTCGGGCACGACGTGGCATGCGGCCGGGCTCGTCGTGACATTCGGCTCGCTGTCGGAGACATCCACCGAGTTACGCACGTACACCCGCGACCTGTACCAACGGCTGGAGGCCGATACCGGGCTGTCCACCGGATTCAGGCCCATCGGGTTCGTGGAGCTGGCCACGGAGCCCGATCGATTGGAGGAGTACCGCCGGGTGGCGGCTTTCAACCGCTACTGCGGCGTGGACGTGCACGAAATATCTGGAAACGAGGTAGCCGAGCTCTTCCCTCTTGCCCGGACTGACGACGTCCTGGCAGGGTTCTACGTGAAAGAGGACGGAAGGGTCAACCCCGCCGACGCCACCATGTCCCTGGCTGCCGGGGCTCGGGCGCGTGGGGTGAAGATCGTTGAGAATGTCGCCGTCGCCGGAACGGTCGAGGACCGCGGAGCGGTAGCCGGTCTCGAAACGGACCACGGTTTCATCGAGGCGGAGTACGTCGTCAACTGCACGGGCATGTGGGCCCGTCAGTTGGGTGCCAGGTCGGGAGTCGACATTCCCCTTCAAGCGGCGGAGCACTACTACCTGATCACCGAGCAGATCCCAGGGATGTCCAACACTTGGCCGGTGATCGAAGACCCGGCGTCCTTTGGCTATTACCGGGAGGAGACTGGCGGTTTGTTGATCGGGCTGTTCGAGCCCGAAGCGACACCATGGAAAGTCGAAGGGGTGCCCGAGGACTTCGCCTTCGGCGAGATTCCGCCCGACTGGGATCGGATGGCTCCATACGTTGCTCGAGCGATGGAGCGGGTGCCCATCTCGCAAGAGACCGGAGTCCGCAAGTTCTTCTGCGGTCCCGAGAGCTTCACACCCGACCTCCAACCCGTAGTCGGGGAATCTCCGGAACTGCGCAACTACTTCGTGGTCGCCGGTCTGAACTCCATCGGAATCCTCACTGGTGGTGGTCTCGGCCGCGTGGTCGCCCATTGGATCACGACGGGCATGCCCGATGTCGACGTCACAGGCTTCAACGTCGACCGCTTGCGTGCCTACCAAGCCGAGCCGGAGTATCTGCGGGCGCGGACCGCCGAGTCGCTGGGAATGGTCTACCAGACCCACTACCCGACTCGTTCACCCCTGACGGCACGGGGGGTCAAGCTGTCACCGATCCACGACGACCTCGAGGCTCGCGGCGCCTATTTCAGGGACGTCAGCGGTTGGGAGGGGGCCGATTGGTATGCCCCTCCAGGCGTGGAGCCGGTGGTGGAGCGTCTCTCGTGGGGACGGCAGAACTGGTTCCCCTACTGGCAGGCCGAACATGAGGCGGTCCGAGAAGGCGTGGCCCTCATGGACATGTCGTTCATGTCGAAGTTCCTAGTCGTGGGACCCGACTCGGGGCGTCTGCTCGAGACTATCTCCGCCAATCGTGTTGACGATGAGCCCGGTGTCATCACCTACACCCCGTGGCTCAACGGCAACGGCACGATCGAGGCGGACCTGACCGTCGCCAAGCTCGACGAAGGGCGCTTCTGGGTGGTGGCCACCGACACGGCTCACCGCCACGTCGAAACGTGGATGAAGAGGCACATTGCCCCGGGATGGGACGTCACCGTCGCAGATGTGACCGACGAGCATGCCCAGATCAACATCCATGGGCCCCTCGCTCGAGACCTGATGCAGCGGGTCACGACGGCCGACCTCTCCAATGAATCGTTCCGTTTTCGAGCCGCCCGTGAGATCGACGTGTCCTCGGTCCCAGTCCTATGTGTTCGGATCACGTACGTGGGCGAGCTCGGCTATGAGCTCTACATTCCGGCCGAGCAGGCGACGATCGTCCACGACCGGCTGATCGAGGCCGGTGAGCCGTTGGGTCTTCGTCACGCCGGGCTCAAGGCGTTGGGAAGTCTCCGACTGGAAAAGGGGTATCGCGACTACGGACACGACCTCGACAACACCGATTCGGTGATCGAGGCCGGTCTCAGTTTCGCCGTTGACATGGACAAGCCCGGCGGGTTCATCGGCTTCGATGCTGTTAAGAGGCAGATGCGAGCCCGGCCATCACACCGAAGAATCGTCCAGGTCTTGGTCACCGACCCCGAGCCCCTGATGTTCCATGGCGAGGTCGTCTATCGCGACGGAATGCGCGTCGGCTATGTCAGATCAGCCTCATACGGATTCACGCTCGGAGGGGCGGTCGGACTGACGATGATCGAGGCCGGCGAGCCTGTGACCCAGGCCTATCTCGATCGGGGGTCCTGGGAAGTCGAGATCGCCGGCATCAAGCATGCAGCGGTCACCTCGATCCGGCCGCTCTACGACCCAACATCGCGGAGGGTGCGCACGTAGTCGCGCTCCTCTGTTCCAAGCCGGACCTATGTGCCGTCATGTGCGGCTACTCGCTCATGGTCCGGACCGCACCCAGAGAGCCGATGATCTTCCGGTGGTTGGTAACCGGCGGTGATTGAGAAGACGAGTCGGTCGGTCGGGGCCTCCGTGTCGCCAGGTCCAAACCGACCAAGGCCATCGGCAGGATCGCTACGCGCCACGTTCGCTGGCTCCCTCCTTGTTGCCGAACTCAACGCGGCGGCCTATCGCCTCTGCCGCTCTCGACCGTGACAGTGATTGAAGCGCTGCTCCAGTTCCCCCACTGGTCGGCTGCGATCGCGTATAGCGTGTAGTCGCCTGGTTCGGCCTTGCGAGTATTCCAGCGACACGTCACCTCGGCAGTGATGGGAGTGTCGAGCGTCTCGTAGCAGATATCCCCGCTGGTGGGTCCAGACGCCGATATGTCGATGGAGGCGAGGCCGCCGGCGTCGGCGGCCGAGACCGTGACTGTCACGGTGCGCTTCACGGTCGCTCCGTCGGCCGGCTCGACGAACTCGACGGTGGGCGGTTCGGTGTCGCTGTCGCCTGTGGGCGCGGTTGCGGTCACGACGTTGGAATACGGCGAGTAGCCGGCGACGCCGAGGGCGCGCACTCGATAGTCGTAGGTGACGCCAGCCGAGATCGTCAGGTCGGAATGATTCTGGGCCGTGGTGGTTCCGATCTCGGTGAAGCTCCCTCCTGTTGGCGCCCGCTCGATGGAGAATTGGAGCGTCAGCGGACTCGAACCGGTCCAACTCAGGTCGATCGAGCTGAACGGCTGCTGCGGGGTTGGCGGATGGGGCGTAGCGACCAGATCGGCCGGTGCCGGTGGCGGCTCCACCTCGCCTCCCGGCACCAAGAGCACCGGCCCGCCGGGCCCGCTCGTGGCGATGTCACCGCGATCGTTGATGTCGTTGAGCGCCCCGATCATCGTGCCTTCGAGACCTGGCTCGAGCAGGCTCTCGATCACGAACGCTTGATCGAGTGCGTCGAGGTAGAGAAGGTCGTAGTACGTGAGACCGACCACGATCTGGGCGAGCACGTCGCCGCGGTTGTTGATGCCGCGAGCGTGATCGAGGGAGTTCCCACCTCCTGCGATGAACCTCCAGCCTTCGTCCTCGGAGTGACGCCATACCTGCGCGATGTACTGGCCGCGCGGGTCGGTATCACCTGTGGTCACTGTGGCAGCCACCTGGAACGACTCGTTCATGGCGGCGCCCGTCGACGTATAGAGACTTCCTTCCGGAACCCCGAGGTCGACCATCGCTCCGGTAGCAAGGTCATAGCGGTTGGCTGTCGCGGTACCGATGGCGCCCTTGAGGAGCACCCAGCGGTTGTCGGTGACGTCGGCTACCCCGTATAGATTGGAGTCGCTGATCTGCTCAGGGCCGGCGGCGGTGAAGAGCGTGGCCGCGCCGTCGAACTGCATGAACCCCGCGGAATAGCCCACGATATCGCCGACGGCGTTGACGTCCGTGGCCTGACTCTGCGGCAGCTCCTTGATGGTGCCCAGCTCTACCATCTCGATCACCTCGCCGGCGAAGGTCGAGTATTTCCAACGCACGGCGAGGTCGCCGGAATAGATACTGTTGGCCGCCCAGCCGACTATGTCGACCGTTCCGTCGGCATGGCGGTCGGACACGTCACGGGCGCGCGCCGTGACCGCCCACTCCGGGCGGGGCAACAGAGTGGCGCCGTGCTCTGCCGTATAGATGAACGGGAAGTGGTCCCAGGAAGCCGAACCGAAGGCGACGTACCCGACCGTGTCACCCGATTCATTGACGGCGAGGGCGGAGCCGGCAGTGGCGCCCGGCACCTGCTCGCCGATGAGGACTATTCCGTATGAGGGAACGTCCGTTTCGGCTTCAGCGGCGCCAACGAAGGTCGCCACCAGAAGAAACAAGCTGAGTAACACGCCCATCGGCCCGCGTCTGCCCATGTCCCCATCCTTCTCTGTTTCGACAGCACCAAGGTATCAACGGGGGCGGGCGGGCTCAGTGACGCGCGTCACCAAACTTCGGAATACTCGGCAATGCCTAGTCTGGCCGAATGGACGTCGGCTCCATCCTCGAGCTCTTCCCGTTCTTTGAGGCGTGGCCGGCGTCACGTCGCCGGCAGGCCGTCAGCGCGGCGACGTCGGCTGTGCTGGACGAAGGATCTTTCTATTTCCGTACCGGCTCGGAGTGCACCCAGGTCGCCTTTGTCGGATCGGGGAGGGTGCGGGTTGCCAAGCGGAGCGAAGACGGTCGCGAGATCACCTTGTACCACGTCGGACGAGGCGAGACGTGTCTGCTGACGCTCATCAGCGCCCTCACCGGGGAGCCCTACGGCGCCGACGGCGTCGCAGACGAGCAGGTGGCTGCGGCATTGGTGCCCGTATCCGAGTTCCGCGTCTGGTTCGACAGTGACCCGGGCTTTCGCAGCTTCGTGCTGCGCACCATCGGAAGACGCATGGTCGACCTCATGCAGCTGGTCGAGGAGGTCGCATTCCAACAGATTGACCACAGGCTTGCGCATTACGTGCTGGAGGCAGCCGACGAGTCGGATGTGGTGTCCTCCACCCACCAAGAGATCGCAACCGAGCTCGGCAGCAGCCGGGAGACCGTGAGCCGATCCCTCAAGGAGCTGGAGCGGCGCCGCCTTCTCGAGCTGTCGCGCGGCTCGATTCGTATCCAGGATCGCGCCGGGCTCACCCGCTACTCGGCGTTGCACTGAGTCGTCACCCTCGCCTCGTCGGCCACGCGTGGCACGGGCCGCTCCCCTCGATCGGCGGCCCTCAGCCCCCGTCGGCGTCCTGATGGGTTGCGAGACGCCGCCGCGAGCGGATGTTCATTGGGCGGTCTGAGCGTGGGTTGTCAGCGCCCTACCCGATGAGAGGAAGCCTTGGATCGTCGTGAGGCCCACGACCCGAGGCGGCGCGGATCCATTCCCAATCGTCGCCGCGCAGATCTCGAGGCCGCCCGGCAACGGTGCGCCGCGCCAAGAGGTCATCGAGGATGTCCGCCGTGACGGCGACCGCTTCGTCCGTCGCCATCCGCTCGCGGCCCAGGGCATCGGTGAGGTCGATGCCGTGGACCACAGCTTCAACCACTCGACTGGGCACGAACTCGCCAAGCGTCATCAATGCGTAGTAGCCGGAGCCGATGGTGCTCGGCGGGGTCGCCCGCGACTCCTCGATGGTCTTGGAGAAGGTCTCGTGCAGCACGTCGGGCATGTCGGCTGGAGTCTTGCCCTCAACCATGGTGAAGGCGTAGTCATAGACCACCGGGGCGACCTCAGAGCGTGGAAAGATGAAGAAGCTCGTCCGATCACGGCCAACCTGACCTTCCTGTGGGTCGGCGATCAGCATCCGCGTCAGCCCGATCGAGATGTCGAAATGACCGGCGAGCTCGAAGACAGTCCAATGCGACTTGTCCTCATCCAGCGGCACCAACTTCGTCGTCGCCTGCCACTCTTCGTCGCTGAGCCCGCGAAACACCGTCTCGATCTGCTGCAACTCGGTCTCGAGAATGTCCACAGTCTCGTCAAAGGACGGCATCTGATCCTCCCCTTCTCTTCTGGGCCGCTTTGCGCCCTTGGTGCTGCGATGATTGGCCGGTGCGATGGCCTCCCCGATCGTCAACGGTGCAGGATGATGGCTCGCTTGCCGTTCACGAGCACTTCCGAGCATATCCAGACGAGCCGCACGTAGCACCTGATCCCGAGCGACAACTCGCCAAGCATCCGAAAACGCGCTCTGGCGGGACGGTACCGCTAGATGGCTGGGCATCACCTGAGGGGCGGAAGTCGCCTTTTGGCCGTTTCGTTGGTGGCGATGAAGAGGACGACGAGGCCGGAGAGGGTGATGAGGAGTTTGGCGGGGACTGAGGTGAGCCCGAGGGGTGCGGCGAACGGGGTGTAGGGGATGGCGATGGTGATTACGGCAATGGCGGCGCTGGACCAGAGCAGTGCCCCGCCGGGTCGGCTGCGGTAGAAGCGGCGGCTGGTGCGGAGCACCAGCATCGCGGCGAGCTCGGTGATGGTCGAGATGATGAACCAGCCGCTGCGGAAGAGGTCTTCTCCGGCGTTGAACCCGAGGCGGAGCACAGCGAAGGTGGCCAGGTCGAAGGCGGTGGACAGCAGTCCGTAGACGATCATGAAGTTGCGGATGGAGGGGAGGCACCAGGACCGGGGGGCGGTCAGTTGTTCAGGGTCGACGCTGTCGCCGGCAATGGCGACGCCGGGGATGTCGGACAGGAAGTTGAGCAGGAGGATCTGGCGGGGGAGGAGGGGCAGGAAGGGGAGGAAGGCGGCGGCGGCCATGCTGAGCACGTTCCCGAAGTTGGCGCTGGTGGTGACCCGGATGTATTTCAGGGTGTTGGCGAAGGTTTGCCGGCCCACGCTGATGCCGTCGACCACCACGGAGAGGCTCTTGTCGAGGAGGACGATGGCGGCGGCTTGTTTGGCGACGTCGGCTGCAGTGTCGACGGAGATGCCGATGTCGGCGGCGTGGAGGGCGGGGGCGTCGTTGATGCCGTCGCCGAGGAAAGCCGGTTGGCTACTCGGGGCGGTGGATCGGGTTCGGAAGGCCGCCGGCCGCGGCGCGCAAGCTTCACGGCAGCCGGACCCACCCCCCCACTGAGCACTCCGAGTGCGCTAGAACGGCACTTCCAGCCCTACCGGTGTCCGCCGGTCGAAGACGAACATGCCGACCAGAGCAGGCACGAAGAACCCGTCGTGGACCTCCGCGGCGTTCGTGTGAGCGCCGCATGCGGCGGACCTCATCTCCTTCGACTTGCTGGATACCCGGCTGCAGAGTGCTGCAGGCGGGTGAGCGCATCATGCCGGGAGGGCTGGAATCGACGAGAGCCGGTCGGTGGTTGGTGCGTGCTGTGTGCTTCCTCACCTACGCCATCATCATCCACCCACGGCGACTAGCCGATCCCACACGTGGCGGGCGAAAGACCGTGACACCAGCAACAAGTACGACAACTCGCCATCGGCGTCGTCTCGAACCAGCTCGGTGGCGACGCCGGCGACAAGGGTGCGAGCCGCGGCACGATTTGGTGTCATCAGATCGCTGAGGTCGAGTGCACAGACGTGTTCGAGCACCCTGCGCGCTCCAGGCCCGGTCAGGCGCAGCATCGCTCGGACGTGCGTCATGTCGACGCCGTCAACTGGGACCTCGCTGCCGCCCACCTCGATCCACTCCCCGGGTGCCACAGAGAAGGCCAAGATGCCATCGCCGGTGCCTGCTCTGCCGATCCCCACTGCCAAACGATCCGTCCAGGTGCGCCACTTGGCGGTGGCCGACTCGTCGGTGAGGCGGCACCTCCCGAGATCGAACGTCAGCGCTTCGACCGGGCTGGCCGGAGAGTCAACCACGGAGCCGCTCCCCTTGTGGATCGAAGTGGGCGTGTTCGTCGAGCACCTGGGCCGAATGGTTGGTTCCGTCTGGCAGGCGGATCGTCAGCGCCGCGCCTCCATTCGAAAGTGCGGTGTCGACTTGGGCGAGACACACGCTCCTTCCCAATGTCGGAGACATCCGGCTCGAAGTCACCCGACCGACGATCCGTTCACCGTCGACGAGCTGGCTGGCCTCGGGGGGCACCAGCTGCTGATCCGCCGGCTGCAACGCAACCAGAGTGCGCTCGGGCCCGGCAGCTTCCTCCCACATCAGCTCGGGCTTGCCGGCGAAGTCGGGTTTCTCGAGCTTGACCGCCCAGCCCACGCCCGCGGCATGAGCTCTGGTCAGGCCATCCGTGTCCTGCCCCACGATGAAGTGACCCTTCTCCAGCCGCATGATCCGCTGCGCCTCGAGTCCGAAGGGCGCGATCCCGAGGTCGCGCCCAACCTCGAGCAGGGCTTCCCACACCTGGAGCCCGTAGCCCGCTGGGGCATGAACCTCGTAGCTCAACTCGCCGGTGAAGCCGATGCGCAGCAGGATGCAGCCCGGGACACCGGCAACTGTGGCGACTCGCGCCTGCATGTAGCCGAAGGAGTCCGCCGCCAGCTCGGCGCCTTCGACAACTCTCTCCAGGAGGCGTCGCGAATCCGGTCCGGCGACGTTCATGGCGGCGAAGCCGTCCGACACCGCCGTGACCCGCACTTCCCACTCCGGAAACGCCGTCTGCAGCCACTCGTCGAGCCAGTTCCACACCCGGCCGGCGCCGCCAGAAGTCGTCGTCATGTAATAGCGGTCGTCTCCGAGGCGGGCGGTCACCCCGTCATCGAAGATGATCCCGTCGTCACCGCACATCACGCCGTAGCGCACCGCACCCACGGCGAGCTTCGACCACCGGTTGGTGTAGACGAACTCCAGCAGCTTGGGGACATCGCGTCCTCGGATGTCGATCTTGCCGAGTGGGCTCACGTCGATGATGCCAACCCGCTCCCTGGTGTTGCGCACCTCGGCGGCGGGGTCTCCGTAGTGGTTGGGACGCAGCCACTGGCCGGCGACGATACGGGCCACGCCGTGGGCTTCGTGCCAGTCGTCCAGAGGCGAGCGCCGCACCGGGTCCTCACCCGCGCCGGCGAGGGCTGCCAGCGTGACGGGCGCGTAGGGAGGACGCCACGTCGTGGTGCCTGTTGCGGCGATTGTCGAGCCCGTCAAGCCGGCGTGGATGGCCACAGCGTTGACGACCTCCAGCTTGCCCTGGATCGGCCCCATCGTTGCGGTGGTGTAGCGCTTGGAGAGCTCGATCGAGTCGTATCCCTCCGCAGCAGCGATGGCGAGGTCGTTGCCCTTGACATCCTCGGAATAGTCCACAAATCCGTCGGTGGAGCCGTAGAAGTACTCGGGGTGAGTCGCCGGCTGCAACGGTGGCGCCGCGATGGGTGCGTCGGCCGACACCCGAGGCCGGACGACTGCCCGCGGCGTCGCCCTAGCCCAATCGTGTCGAAGGCGAAGCGCTCGCCTGGCCGCCTCCGCACCGCTGGCCTCGCCGTGGGCGACGAGCTCGTCAGTAGTGCCATCGCCGACCAGGCCGCCCGTCGCTATGACATCGTCTGGCAGATCCCCGGGAATGAATCTGGCTGCGGTGGCGTCGTAGTGCGGCCGGTCGCCGGCCATGTTGAGTAGAGAGGTCGGTGTGGTCCAACCGACAGCGGTCACGAGCAGGTCGGCGGCCACGGTGCGACGCCCGTCGACTTCTACGGCCTTCACGCCAGAGCGCCCGGTGGCTTTGACGAGCTGACCGCCGCGGCGTAGATCGATCACGGTCGCGATCTCGACGCCTGCTTCCTCCAGCTGGCTCACCGCCAGGTCGCCGGCCAGGTTCGCCGTGACGATCACGGCTCGTTGCCCCGGGAGCACCCCGTACAGGCGGATCAGGCGCGATACGGCGCCGGACAGCATCACGCCGGGGAGGTCGTTTCCGGCGAATACGTATGGGCGCTCGATCTTGCCGGCGGCCACGACGAGGCACTTGGCGCGCGCCTTGATCAGCTGCTCCCTCGCGCCCGAGCGGGCGACCACGCCCACCCAGTTGTGGTCGTAGCGCCCAGCCACGACACCGTCGTTGATCACCTCGATCTCCTCGGCCGCCACCACGGCGCGGCGAAGCTCGTCGAGTGCCTCGAGGTCGGATGGGGTGCCGTACCGCAGGTGACCGCCCAGCTGATGGTTCTCGTCGACCAACATGACGCTCGCCCCGGCTGCCGCCGCCCCGAGGGCTGCGGCGATCCCGGCCGGGCCCCCTCCGGCCACGAGCACATCGGGGTGGGCGTAGCGCTTCTCGGGATGGCCGTGATCCAGGCCTTCGCCGACGGTTCCGCCACCGCCGAACCGACGCAGGGTGCGCTGGTAGAAGCGCCGTAGCGGGCGCGGTCCCATGAAGGTCTTGTAGTAGAAGCCCGGTGTGAGGTATGGGGCGAGCAGCCCCGTGGCCGCCTGGACGTCGAATCGGACCGAGGGCCGGCCGGTCTGGGCCTGCACGGCCATTCCGCTCTCGAGGAGCCGGTGACCGGCGCGCACGTTGGGCTCGCCACCGACCTGGACGAAGAGGTTTGGGTCAAGGCCGTCAGCGGTGAGGATGCCCCGAGGACGGTGATACTTGAAGCTGCGGGAGAACACTCGCTCGCCAGATGCGGCGATGGCGGAAGCGATCGTGTCACCCCGGAATCCGGTCAACTCCACGCCGTTCCAGCTGAAGCTGACCTCCTGAGAGCGGTCGATCACCTGACCGAGAGCATCCGGCAATCTGTGCGATGTCATGGTGCATCCGCCACGTCGCGCACCTGCCTGATCTCGTTGCTCACCGTGTGGCGTTCGATCCGGAGAAAGCGGCGGCAGCCCGCCACGTGGAACCAGGTCTCCTCCTGCCAACCGGCGACGTTCGCCTTCTCATACAGATACGCACGCCACTCGGGCGCCGCCGCCGCCACGTCCGGTCGAGTCACCAGCTCGCCACGGAACGTGAACTCGTCGGAGTTACGCGGTCCGCAATGCGGGCAGACGATCAGCAGCATGAAGCCTCCTCAGTGACCAACGGCGGCGGCCCCCTTCTCGGCAGTGAGGTCATCGCTGGCGAAGCGGTCGAGGCCGAACGGAGCGATCAACTCTGGCGTCTTGCCGGTCGCCACCAGCTGGGCCGTCTGCTCGCCGGCCACGGGGCCGGCCTTGAAGCCATACGTGCCCCAGCCGACATCAACGAAAAAGCCCTCGACCGGAGTGGGCCCGATGATCGGACCGAAGTCGGGTGTCATGTCGCAGAGGCCGGCCCACTGCCGGAGCAAGCGCATCTGGCCGAGGCCGGGCATCAACTCGAGCACATGGTGGGCTAGGCCTTCGGCGAAGCCAAGGGATCCTCGAGTCGCATAGGAGGCAAACGGATCGACACTGGCGCCGAACACCAACTCGCCTCGTGCCGTCTGACTGACGTAGACGTGAAGGGTCCCGGAGACGATCACCGGATCGAGGATCGGCTGCACCGGCTCGGTTACCGCTGCTTGGAGTGGCCGGGTCGTGATCGGAAGCCGCACCCCAGCCATGGCTGAGATGAGCGAGCTCCAACCGGCGGTGCAGTTGACGACGACTGGCGCTGCAATCTCACCCCGGTTGGTGGTGACACCGGTGACACGCCCTCCGGATACCCCGATGCCGGTGACCTCGGTCGCCTGATGTATGTGCACGCCGCGGGCATCGGCCGCCCTGGCGTATCCCCAGACCACGGCGTCGTGGCGGATGATCCCCCCGGGCGGGTGCCACAGCGCACCCAGAATCGGATAGCGGGGACGATCGGAGACGTCGATCGCCGGGGCCAGCTCCTTGATCTGGGCCGGGTCGATGACTGACGAATCGATGCCCTGCAGCTTGTTGACCTCGGCGCGCCACCGCATCGTCCGCAGCGAACCGTCGTTGTGCGCCAGCGTCATGTGGCCCCGCTGCTCGAACATGACATTGAAGTTGAGGTCATCCGACAGGCGCTCGTAGAGCTTCACCGAGCGGTCGTAGAAGCGCGATCCCTCCGGAGTCAGGTAGTTGGAGCGGACGATGGCGGTGTTGCGACCAGAGCCGCCGCTCCCGATGTAAGCCTTCTCGATGACGGCGACGTTGCTGATGCCGTGGTTACGCGCCAGGTAGTAGGCGGTGGCCAGCCCGTGCACGCCGCCGCCGACGATGACGACGTCGTAGCTGGGCCGCATCTCATGATGCCGCCAGGCCGGCGGCCAGTGCTTGCCGGTGAGGCCGCGCCTGAACAGGGAGAATGCCGAGTACTTGGCCATGCCGGCGTTCCCTGGGCGCCCGCCTAGCCGAGCACGCTGAACGACGAGTCGCGGTTGATCTCCCGGTTCCTGCTGAACGCCCCCAGATTCAGCTGCAGCCCGGTGTACCTGCCGGTCACGACGACCGGGTCCTCATCGTGATCGTGCCCGGCCTCGACCTTGTCGATCAGCTCCGTCATGCAGTGGGCGGCTACGGCGGCGTTCTTGAACTGGTTCCCGCTGGTCCCGATCGCCAGGTAAAAGCCGCCCAGATCCGTCTTGTCGTAGATCGGGATCCAGTCATCGCTCACGTCATAGAGGTCGACGATGCCCTTCATCTGGTTTGGGATCCCCAACTCCGGCAGCCGCGTCGCCAAGCGGTACGCCTGCGTACGCCATTGCTCTCGGGTCACATTGCGGTCGTAGTCGTCGGGGTCGTCCACCCACTCCTGAGGGTCACATTCCGGGTCCTGGCTGCCCAAGAGGATGTTGTTGCCCACCTCCGGCCGGAAGTACGTCCCGAGATCATCGTCACCCACCAGGTAGCCGTCGCGCTCGAAGTCGAGCCCCTGCGGCGAAGGGAAATGGTGCACCTCGTGGCGGAGAGCCCGGGTATTGATCTCCATCGAATCGGCGACGCCGGCCATCTCGTTGATCACGAACGAATGCGGCCCGGCCACGTTGACGATGATGGGAGCGTCTATCTCGGAGCCATCTGCGAGAACCACACCTCGCACCTTGTCGCCGTCCGTTCTGATGTCGACGACCTCGGTGTTGAACCGGAACACGCCTCCCTTGGCCTCTGCGGCCCGCTGCAAGTTGTGGGTGGCCAGTTGCGGGTCGCTGATGTAGCCGGCGGCCGGC
>JBFGCM010000093.1:0-14266 GCA_041581135.1 Acidimicrobiia bacterium | reverse complement strand
GGTTTGCGGGGGTTCGCCGTTGCCAGGTTCGGCTCGTTCCTCGCCGAACGTGTCGATGGGCCAGCCCGAGGTCTACTCCCCTCCGGGGTGGCTGTTCGAGCCACGGAGGCTCGCTGGCGCTCCCTGGCGGTGGTTTGCGGGGGTTCGCCGTTGCCAGGTTCGGCTCGTTCCTCGCCGAAGTGTCGAGCCGGCCGTTTGGCGGGCGCAGGCACGCAAGCGCGGACTTCGTTCGTCAGACCTCCCGTGGCTCGCTGGCGCTCCTTTGCGGTGATTGCGGGAGGTCCGCCGTTGCCAGGTTCGGCTTCAGCGTGCTCAGCGTCCTCCCCCTGGGCGCCTCATTGCCGAGGTCCCGCGACGAGTCATCGAGGCCCCCCTGGCCGGAGGTCCTCGATGACTCTGGTTCCGACGTCAGCTACCTCGGCCGAAGCCGGGCCCGGTCATCCACCGCCAAGGGCGGCTTCGATGGCGGCGTCGGCGGCTTCGATGGCGGCGTCGGCGGCTTCGATCGCCACATCGGCGATCTCCACCGCGGCGTCCGCAGCCTCCACGAGTGCATCGGCGTGCTCAACGGCTACGTCGGCAGTACCCACCAGCTCCGCCGTGTTGCCCCCGGCGATGGAGGCTTCGATGGCGGCGTCGGCGGCTTCGATGGCGGCGTCGGCGGCTTCCACCGCGGCGTCCGCAGCTTCAGTCAGGGCGTCTGCGGCTTCGGTTGCCGTATCAGCCTGGCGGAGGGCTCGGAACGCCCTACGCAGCAGCACGTCGCCGGGCAGGAGTGCCCGGACCTGGGCGATGGATCCTTCGACCTTCGCGTCGGCATCTTCGACGAGTGCGTCCACCGCTTCTACGAGCGCGTCGCATCCCTCGATCATCACGTCGGCTGCCTCGATGAGGCTATCTGCGTGCGCCATCGCCTCATTGGCAAAGCCCTGATCTCCCGCTGCGATCGACGCCAGCGCACCTTCCACGATCGCATCCACGCCCTCGACGACGCGGTCGACGCTCTCGACCGACTGATCGGCGGCCTCGATGAATGTGTCGGCCGATTCGATCAAGCTGTCGGCCTTCTCGATCAGCACGTCGGCATCCTCGAGCGTTGCGACTGCGGTGCCCGAGAATCCGAGAGTCAGGACTGTCACGATCGCAGCCGCGCGGAACATGTTCTTCTTGGTCACTGCATCCACTCCTCTGTATAGGCGGTGGCTCGGAACCGGCCGGCACACCTGCCACATCCCCTTCTGGACAGCCTGCAACGGCTTTGGGTTGGTGACCGCGCGGCTTTGCTTCATCGAAACCTACCGGCCTCGTTCCCGGTGTGCCGCGCAGTCGTCGAAACGCGAGTCTGGATCGTCCGTGTAGGACCTGGCAACGTGGGAGGTACTGCCTGTACGGGTAGGGGTGCGCTGGTGCGCCCGGATCGAAGATTCGTTGACCGGGATGGTCCCGGACTCGAGAAGAGGCGGGCAACTCTTCGCCGGCCTAAACACGCACTACGCCGTCTGAGTGAGGACCCTCTGCGTGTGGCAGCCCGGCCGACTGCGCGGACCGTCCTCGGCACGAGATCGGGTCGAGGCTATTAGCCTCGGCCCATGCCGCTCATGTCTCTTCAACACGCCTACGTCGAGAACCGGGAAGCCGGCGTGACCCACGACCGGTTCGGCTTTGTCTCGATGCCATCGCGCGAGGGTGCCGTGCGGGCCGAGAGCGGCGGCAACGCCGGTGCTCCGGGCTATGACGCCCAGACGCCCGTCACCGTCGGTACCCAACCTCACGATGCCCACTGCTTCGAGCATCGGCTTCATCTCGCCCGTGCTGCGCGACCGGGTACAGCGTGAAGCTGACCACCGCCATGCTCGCCGACGCCGCCCAGGTGCAGAACGGCAAGCTCTACATCCTCGGCGGCGGATTCGACACGATCACCGCACGGAAGCTGCCCATGGTCTATCGCGCGCTGAGCCTCGCACTGGTCGCCGAGGTCGACCCAGATGAGCGCCATCGGGACCTCGAGATCCACATCCGGCTCATCGACGAGGACGGTACGGACACCGGAGTGCAAGCGCGGGGCAAGCTCCGGGTGGGTTCACCGCCGAACCTGCCCCCTGGCTCCACGAGCATCGTTCCGATGGTGAGTCCCTTCTACAACGTCCAGTTCACCGACGCCAAGGGGTACGCATTCGTCATCGACTACGGCGAAACTGAGTTGGCGCGAGTCTCATTCCGGGTGTTCGAGGCCGGCTGACCTTGCTCACCATTCCCAACCTGGTCTCCTTCGTCCGGTTGCTGCTGGTACCTGTGTTCTTGTGGCTGCTGTTCGGGCGGGACAACGCGGCGGCGGCCGGCTGGTTGCTCGGGCTCATCGGGGCCACCGATTGGGTCGACGGCTACCTCGCTCGCCGGCTGGATCAGGTGAGCGAAATCGGCAAGTTCCTCGATCCGCTCGCCGATCGGTTGGCGGTGGGCGTGGCCGTGCTCGGCGGTTGGATCGCAGGAGTACTGAACCCCTGGTTCGCCGGCGCCCTGGTGGTGCGAGAGGTACTGGTGGCCATCGGTGCGCTGTTCGTTGGTGTCGCCGCCGGCTCCAAGATCGCAGTGCGTGGCATCGGGAAGTTGGCCACGCTCATGCTGTATGCCGCCATCGCGTGGTTCTATGTCGGTGAGGGCACCCCGTTCGATCCGCTGGTGGTTGCCGGGTGGCTCGTGGGGGTCCCCGGCGTCGTGTTGTACTACGCAGCGGCGTTCCTCTACCTCGGCGACGCCATGCGGCTGGTGCGGGACAAGCGAGCGGTGACGGGCTGAACCGCTAGATTCACGGGATCACGAGGGAGAAGGGTTTGCTGACACCAGACCATCTGAAGTACACGGCCGAACACGAGTGGATCAAGGACGAGGGCGACGGTCGCTTGCGTCTCGGCATCACCGACTACGCGCAGGACGAGCTGGGCGACATCGTCTACGTCGAGCTTCCCAAGGTCGGTGCGACGTATGCGGCGGGCGACACCTTCGCAGAGATCGAGTCGACCAAGTCGGTGGGCGAGGTGTATGCCCCGGTCGCCGGAACCGTGGTCGAGGTCAACGAAGCACTCGTCGAGGCGCCCGAGCTGGTCAACAGCTCACCGTACGAGGATGGCTGGATCGCCGTGATGCACGCAGAGGGCGAACCCGACCTCTCCGGCCTGCTGGATGCCGCCGGCTACGCCGCCAGCATCGAATAGACCTCCCGAGAGAGGCCGGACCAGCTCCATCGACCGCTACGATGCAACCCATGAACGACGATCCACGTCGCACCGACGGTGAGGGCATCCACTACGAGGACGCTCCCACCGAGATGTACTTGCCGGCCGTCGCCCCGGGGGTGGCGCCCGCCGAGCAGCCCATCGCGGGAGCATTCCGTTGGGCACTCGTCGTGGAACGGGGGCCCCGAGCCGGGCTGTCGTTCGTGCTCGGCGAAGGCGAGACCACCGCAGGGCGCGACGCCGACAGCGACATCTTCCTCGAGGACATCACCGTGTCGCGGCGCCATTGCAAGTTCGTGGTCGAGGGCGACACGCTTCGCGTCGTTGACATGGGCTCCACCAACGGCACGTATGTCAACGGAGAACGGCGGGATGATGCCGAGCTGAAGACTTCCGACGAGGTGATCGTCGGCAAGTTCCATCTCATCGTCGCTCGAGGCGACGAGTGAGGCATGGCGGAGCAGACCTACAGCATCGGTGAGGTCATCAGCCGGCTCCGGGACGAGTTCCCGGAACTGACCGTATCCAAGGTCCGATTCCTCGAGGGCAAGGGCTTGGTGCAGCCGGGCCGGAGCGCCGCGGGCTACCGGCAGTTCAGCGACGAGGATCTGAACCGGATCCGCTACATCCTGCGCGAGCAGCGCGACCACTTCCTGCCGCTGAAGGTGATCAAGTCGAAGCTCACTGCGTGGGAACACGGCGAGGACGGTGCCACCGCACCCGAGAGCGGGCCGCCCCCGGAGGCCTATTTCAGCACCAGCGGAGTCTCGCTCACGTCCGAAGAGATGCGACGCGCCGCCGGGCTCAGTGAAGAGCAGCTCGAGGCCATCACCAACGAAGGGCTCTTGGCGCCCACGATCGCCGAGGACGGCAGCGCCACCTACCGCGACGACGATGTGGTCATCGGCAAGGCCGTCAACCGTTTGCTCGGGATCGGCTTGGAAGCGCGCCACCTGCGCACGATCCGGCTGGCGGCCGATCGGGAGGCGGACCTCCTGCGCCAGCTCGTGACGCCACTGTTGCGGCACCGCAATCCCGACAATCGCCGGCGCGCCGCCGAGGCGCTGGCAGACGGCGCCCAAGCGTCGGTGCAGGTGCACGACGGCATCATCCGGGCCCGGCTCAGGCGACTGCTCGACGGATGAGGCGCCGCACCACGGCCGCGTCGGTCGCGCTCGTCCTCTCCGTCGGCGTTGCGCCCAGCGTGTTGGCGACCCCACCGGCATGGGAGATTCGAGACGTCCCGCCCGTGAGCGCGGAGGCGTGGATCGTGTACGACGCCGACGCAGACGTGGTGTTGGCGTCTCGCGACGCCATCGAGGAGCGCCCCATGGCGTCGGTCACCAAGATCATGACCGCCCTGGTGGCGGTTCGGAACGCGGAGCTCGATGAGGTCGTGACCATCTCCGAGGATGCCGCCGCCGTGGGTGAAGCGGAGATCGATCTGATCCCGGGCGAGGAGTGGACGTTGCGTGAGCTGCTCACCGCCATCATGGTGCGCTCGGCCAATGACGCCGCCGTGGCGATAGCCGAGCATGTCGGCGGATCGGTCGCCGGATTCGCCGACATGATGAACGAGACCGCCGCGGAGCTTGGTCTCACTCACACCCGCTTCACGAATCCGCATGGTCTGGACGAGCCTGATCACTACACCTCGGCACGCGATCTGTTGACGCTCGGCGTGGTCGCCTATGGGGAGCCGGTGATCGCCGCACTGGCCGAGACCAAGGTGGTGAAGTTCCGTTCCGACCCCGAAGGCAGGCCGAGGCGAGCAGTCAGCACCAACCGCCTCCTCGGTGCCTACCCCGGCGTGGTTGGTCTCAAGACCGGCTTCACCAACCTGGCCGGCAGGGTGCTGGTATCGGCCGCAGTGCGCGGCGACCGCACGGTGTTCGCGGTGGTCATGGGCTCGGAGGATCACTTTGCCGACAGCCGGGCACTCCTCGAGTGGGCGTTCACCACCCAGGGTGTGGGAGAGCGGCTGCTGGCCGGCCTCGCCGAGGAGCAGGGCGGGGGAGGCGAAGTGATGCCGCTCCGGCTGCGCGCCGACCTGCGGGACCGTGTTGCCGCCCTCGAGCCGCTACCCGATGGGGCCGAGCTCGCGACCCCGGCCGGCACGACGCCGGGATACGAGCGAGTGCGCGCATGGCTGGGCAGCCGCCTGCCAGTGGTGCTGGGTGGTGACCGATGACGACGCCCTTCGTCGAGGTGATCGATGCAGACACGCTGCAAGAGCGCGTCGCCCAACTCGGCGATGAGATCGCCGCCGACTATGCCGACGACCCTCCGGTCATCGTCGGCGTCCTCCACGGTTCGCTGATCTTCATGGCCGACCTGGTGCGTCATCTCCAGCCCGAGATCGAGACCGAATTCCTGTCGCTGACACGCTTCGGTGACGAGGGCCGGGTCAACATCGCGCTCGACACCTCCACCCCGCTGCAGGACCGGCATGTGCTCATCGTCGAGGACATCGTCGATACGGGGCTCACGTTGACCTCACTGCTGCGGATCTTGGCTACTCGGGAACCTGCCAGCCTGGCGACGGTTGCGCTGTTGGACAAGGCGCCGCGACGCATCGTCGATGTGCCCATCGAGTACCGCGGGTTCGAGGTGGGTGACGAGTTCCTCCTCGGCTACGGACTGGACTGGGAGGGCCGTTACCGCAATCTGCGCTCGATCTGGGCAGTCCTCGATCTACAGCATCTCAAGAGCTTCCCGGATTCGCTCGCGACCGAGGTGTTCGAACCTGGCCCTGATAGGCTGGCGCCATGAGCGATCCAGTCCCTATGGAGCTGGTCGGGGTCCGTATCGAGCTACCGACCAACACTCCGATCCTGTTGCTGAGGGAACAGGGAGGCCAACGCATCCTGCCCATCTGGATCGGCACCGGCGAGGCAACGGCGATCGCGTTCGCCCTCCAGGGCGTCGAGCCACAACGCCCGCTGACCCATGACCTGATGAAGCTGGTGGCTGAGGCGCTCGGTGGCACGATCACCCGTGTCGTCGTCACCGAGTTGAAGGGCGGTACGTTCTACGCCGACTTGGTCATGGCGCAGAACGGCGAGGAGGTCCACCTCTCTGCCCGGCCATCCGATGCCATCGCCCTCGCCGCCCGCTCGGAGGCCGATCTGTTCGCCGCCCGCGAGGTGCTGGACGAGGCTGGAGTCGAGATCCGCGACGAGACCCAGGAAGATCAGATCGAGCGCTTCCGTGAGTTCCTCGACGAGGTCGAACCGGAGGACTTCGGAGCCGGTACCGAGCAGTGACATCCTGGAGTCGGCTACGGGTCGGCCTGCGACTGCTCGGCCTGGTCACCGCCGCCGGCACGGTCGGCTACATGCTGGTGGAGGGCATGGGCCCCGTCGATGCGGCGTACATGACCGTCATCACCATCTCCACGGTGGGCTTCAAGGAAGTCGGGGGAGGCCTGAGCCGGACCGGTCAGCTGCTCACCGTCGTGCTCATCGTCTCCGGGCTGGGGACTGTTCTCTACACTGCGGGCCTCGCGTTGGAGAACACCGTCGAAGCGTTGCTCGGGGGCAGGAGACAACTCAAACGGATGAGCCAGGAGATCGCCGGACTCGAGAACCACGTGGTCGTGTGTGGGTTCGGTCGTGTGGGAAGAGAGGTGTGGGAGCAGGTGCGCCACCGGTCGCAAGTGGTGGTCATCGACGTCGACCCTGAACGGGTCTCCCACGCCGTCGAGAATGGCGCATTGGTCATCGAGGGTGATGCCACCCGCGACGAAGTGCTGCGCGACGCAGGCATCGAGCGCGCCACGGTGCTCATTGCCGCCGTTCGCGCCGATTCGGACAATCTCGTCATCGTGTTGTCGTCGAAGGCGATTCGCAAGGACTTGCACGTGATCTCGCGTGCCACCGATGCCGAGTCCGAAAAGAAGCTCTATCTCGCCGGTGCCGACCGTGTGGTGGCACCCCAGGTGGTCGGTGCCCACCGTCTCGCGGCGTTGGCCGTGGAGCCCTACCTGGCCGACTTCATCGATCTGGTGGTGAGCGGTCGGCTGGTGGAGTTCCGCGTCGAGGAGCTCAAAGTCGCAGAAGGCTCCGAGATCGCCGGGCGCTCGCTGCGCGACATCGACCTGCGGGGGAGGGCGGGTGCGCTCGTGCTCGCCATTGAAGACCCGAGTGGGCTGCTCACGCTCAATCCCGATCCGGATGTGGATATCCAGCCCGGCCAGGTCGTGGTCGGTATCGGCACCGAGGATCAGCTCGACGAGCTGCGGAACCTCGCCGGCTTCCACTGAGTTTTCCACAGCTCGAGCCCTCCGCCGGTCGCCGCTCCCTGGCTTATCCACAGGGGTTGTTGACAAGTCGCAGAACGCCCGGGTAATTTCATTCCGGTAGTTCGACCCGCGGAATTACACACGTGTCATTGGAGCGTGTACACTGACCGTCCAGAAGGAGGCGTAGTGCTCGACGATTCGACCACCCGAGGCTATCGGGCACCCCAAGTGTGCAAGATCGTCGGTATCACCTACCGCCAACTCGACTACTGGGCTCGAACGGATCTCATCACCCCCTCGTTGCAGACGGCGCACGGCTCCGGTTCCCAGCGGCGGTACGCCTTCACCGACGTGGTGCAGCTGAAAGTGGTGAAGCGCCTGCTCGATGCCGGCATGAGCCTCAAGAAGATCCGCCAGGCGATGGACATCCTCCGCGACCAGCTCCAGAGCGACTCACCGCTCACCGATGTCACCCTGCTGTCAGACGGCAACACCATCTATGCCGCCCACTCCCCGGAAGAGGTCGTCGACGTGTTCCAGCGTGGTCAGGGTGTCTTCGGCATCGCCGTCGGACCCGTCCAAGAGGAGCTCGAGGGCGAGATCCATCGGCTCTACCCCGAGAGCCTCACTGCGGACGCCGGCTCAGAAGCGGCCGATGTCGTCGAGGCGGAGGCAACAGCCAACTGAGCGATCCCGCAGACTTCGGGCCCGGTCCGGCCGATACGACCGACTTCGCGCACCCCAGCGAGCGGGAGTTCGCCCGACTCCTCGACTTCTACGACATCGAGTGGCAGTACGAGCCGCAGTCATTTCCCATCGCCTGGGACGATGACGACGAGCCCTCCAAGTACTTCACGCCGGACTTCTACCTCCCCGAGGAGGATCTGTTCATCGAGATCACCACGATGAACCAGAAGCTCGTCACCAAGAAGAACGGCAAGGTGCGCCTGCTTCGCGAGCTATACCCCGAGATCAACTGCAAGATCTTCTACCAACGGGACTACCTCAACCTGCTGGTCAAGTACGGGCTCGAAGAACCGACGGAGGGGGAGCTGCCGTCGGCGCCGACCCGTATTCCCGGACCGCCGGCCGTCCTGAATCTCGGCGAAGACCCGACGCCGATCCGGTTCGCCGGCTGAACCGTCGCTAGGCTCCGGCGACGCACCCCTGCCACAGGAGCCACCGTGCCGACTTCGCCGCTGCACCACTTGCACGCGTCTCTCGGTGCCCGCTTCACCGACTTCGGTGGATGGGAGATGCCGGTGCAGTACCAGGGAGTGATCGCAGAGCACCTGGCGGTGCGCCGTGGAGTCGGCATCTTCGACGTCTCGCACCTCGGTCGCCTCACGGTGACAGGTGACGGCGCAACCGACCTCCTCCGCGGTGAGCTGTGCAACGACGTGAGCCTGATCGGGCCGGGACGGGCCCAGTACACGATGGCACTCACTCCGGAGGGAGGCGTAGTCGACGACATCATCGTGCTGCGCCTCGACGAGGAGGACTATTGGGTACTGCCGAATGGAGCCAACCACGCCATCGTGCTCGATCGGCTCGCCGCCGCGGCGCCCGATGTGGTCGAGATCTCGGGGCGGCGGGACGATACCGCGTTCATCGCGGTGCAAGGTCCTGCGGCTCGCGAGCTGGTGGAGACCGTTGCCGGTTGCTCAGTCGGGCGGTTCAGAGTCACGGTCGACGAGTACGACGGCAATCCGCTCGTGGTCTCAGGCACCGGGTACACAGGCGAACCCGGCGTGGAGATCGTCGTTCCTCACGAGACCGCGAGCGATCTGTTTCAAGCGCTCGTCGACGGGGGCGCTGCGCCGTGCGGTCTCGGTGCCCGGGACACGTTGCGGCTCGAGATGGGATACCCCTTGTGGGGCCAGGATCTCGACACCCGGACGACGCCTCTGGAGGCGGGCCTGGAGTGGGTCGTCGAATGGGATCACGACTTCGTCGGCAAACCGGCTCTCGTCATCCAGCTCGAATCCGGCGTCGCCAAGTCATTGGTCGGATTCACCACCGAGGGTAGAGCCATACCTCGCCACGGTTATCGACTGCGCTCCGGCGACAGCGTGGGTGAGGTGACGTCCGGCAACTTCAGCCCGAGCCTGGAGCACGGCATCGGGATGGGGTACCTCGCGCCTCCTTCGGACCGGGGCCCCCTCGAAGTGGAGATCAGAGGAACGTGGGTCGAGGTCGAGCGAACAGATCCCCCGTTCTTGCGACCCACGTGACATCCTCGATGCCGGTGATCCCCGATACCGGGACGGTCTGGATCAGCGCCGGAGTCGAGCCCGAGGTCCGTCACCGAATGGCCGACCGGGGTGGGGAGGTCGTGGAGTGTCCCCTGCTCGACGGAACCACGGTGTGGCCCGAATTCGGTGACCCCAGGTACGTCGTCTATTCCCAACCGACGTGGTTGGGGTCTGTGGACGGCGTTCCGGAGTGTGCCGACCATGTAGAGGTGGTGGCTGTGGCTCCCACCGCCCCGAACGGCAAGATGGCACGAGTGACGACTGAGGCCGTTGCCACGGCGGCAGAGTTCGCCAAGGGAGCCACGCAGATCCCCGGCGTGACCCCGGCGTTCTCGGGCGATTCGGCAGGGTGGGTGACATTGCTGCTGCCTACGATCCCAGCCGATCTCGTCGCCGAGTTGGATCGGGCCGGGATCACCGCATGGACGCCACGGCGCCCGGAGTTGCCAGGTGCGCTCACGGTGTTGGTCGACCACAATGCGGCTGCCGCGCTGGAGATCGTCGCTCGATCCGTGGTGCGCGGTCGATCGAGAGAGGACGGATGATGCTCGGAATCGATGTCGGCGGTTCGGGGGTCAAGGGTGCGCCGGTGGACCTCGCAACGGGAGCCCTCGCCGTGCCGGAGCGCTACCGCGTGGCAACACCGCAGCCGGCGACTCCCACCGCGGTGGCCGGCGCCGTCACCGAGGTGGTCGAGCACTTCGACTGGAAGGGCCCCTTCGGATGCGCCTTCCCCGCCATCGTGCGGGACGGCATCGTGCTCAGCGCCGCCAACATCGACGATTCATGGATCGGCGTCGACGGTGAGGCACTGTTCTCCGATGCAACCGGTCAACCGGTGACGATGCTCAACGACGCCGATGCGGCCGGCCTGGCCGAGATCAGCGTCGGCGCCGGCTGGGGCGTGAAGGGCGTCGTCATCCTGCTCACGTTTGGAACGGGCATCGGCTCCGGCATGTTCGTCGATGGTGTGCTGGTTCCCAACACCGAGCTGGGGCACCTGGAGTTCCGGGGCGAGCCCGCCGAAGATCTGGCGGCTGCCCGGCTCGTCGAAGACGAAGACATGCCTTTGGACGAGTGGACGGAGCGCGTGGCCGCCTACCTGCGTCACGTCGAGCGGCTCTTCTCGCCGAACCTCTTCATCTTCGGAGGCGGCATCAGCAAGCGGTTCGACGAGTTCGCTAACGCGATCACCGGTGCGGTACCCATAGTGCCGGCCATGCTTCGCAACAACGCCGGCATCGTCGGGGCGGCAATGGCGGCCCAGCAGCGATTTGGAGGTATCGAATGACCAGCACCACCCGCAGGGAGACCATCGCGAGTGGCGACGAGCTGCTCATCCGGGAGTGGATGCAGCCAGATGCGCCTCGTGGCTCGGTCCTGATCGCGCACGGCATCGGAGAGCACTCCGGCCGCTACGAGCACGTCGGGGACTATCTGGTCTCACGAGGGTATGCCGTGTCGTCGTTCGACCAACGGGGCTTCGGCGGATCCACCGGGCGACGGGCCTACGTCGAGCAGTTCGACCACTACCTGGACGACGTTGCCGATCAGCTGGAGCACCTCCCGAACCCGACCATTCTTCTCGGTCACTCTCTCGGCGGGTTGATGGCTCTCGCCTACACGTTGTCGCCCAGGCCGAGCCCCGACCTGTTGGTGCTCTCGGCACCGGCACTGGATGCCAACGTCGATCCGATCCGCCGTGGCCTGGCGAAAGTACTGGGACGGTTCGCTCCCAAGGTGGAGATCCCCAACAGCATCAAGGGCCATCAGCTCTCCAGCGACCCGACGGTGGGCGAGGCGTACTTCAATGACCCGCTGGTGCACACGAAGACGACGACGCGCCTGGGGATGGAGATCCTCCGGGTCATGGACGAGACGCAAGCACGGCTGTCGCAACTGGACGTGCCGACGCTGGTGATCCATGGCTCCATGGACTCGGTGGTGTCGCCTGCGTTCTCTGCGCCGCTGGCCGAGCTGCCAACGGTCGAGCGAGTGCTGCTTCCCGGCTTCGCTCACGAGTGCTTCAACGACGTGGAAAAGGACAAGGCCCTGGCCACCGTGGCCGACTGGTTGGACGCTCAGACCTCCAGCGCCGCGTAAGCGGGGCGCACCAGATCTCGGATCAGCCGCTCTCGGGTCGGCCAGTCGGCGAACCCGGCGCGTAATGCCGTCTCGGTGATCTCGCCGAGATCTGCCCAGGTCAGCCCCCCGTAGGCCATGCCGGCGGCGTATTCGGCGGACATGGTGGTGTCACTCATCAGGCGGTTGTCGGTGTTGATCGTCACGGCGAAGCCGGCACGATGAAGGGCGCCGAGTGGGTGCTCGGCGAGATTTCGCACGGCACCCGTGTGTGCATTCGACGTCGGAGCCGTCTCCAGCGGGACTCTGTGGTCGCGTACCGTGCGGGCGAAGCCACCCAGCTCCAGGATCTGCCCTCTCTCGTAGCGGGTCCCGTCGACGATACGGACGCCGTGTCCCAGCCGCTGGGCTCCGCACAGCACGTATGCCTCCCACATGCTCTGCGGGCCGGCTGCCTCTCCGGCGTGAATGGTGAGCCCGAGACCGCCGCTCCTGGCGATGTGGCACGCCGGTGCATGGAGCTGTGGCGGGTTGCCCGCCTCGGGGCCGGCCAGGTCGAACGCCACGACGCCGCGGCCGACGAACTTCACTGCAACCCTGGCCACCTCCTCCGAATCGTCGCTCTGTCGCATCGCGGTCACGATGATGCGGGCCACGGTGCCGGTCTCACGTTCGGCGGTCTCCACCCCGCGTAGGGCCGCTTCGATGGCCTCCTGGCGAGACATGCCGCGGGCGGTCAGGAGGCTCGGTCCGAACCGAAGCTCGGCATAGACGACGCCGTCTGCGGCGAGATCCACCACGGCTTCGTAGGCCACGCGTTCCACCGCGTGGGGAGTCTGCATCACCGCCACCGTGTGGTCGAATGCCTGGAGGTACTTCTCCAAGGTGCCAGACCGGGATTGATTGAACCAGGCACGGAGCCGTTCGGGTTCCGCGGTAGGGAGGCCGCCGTAGCCGGCCTCGGCGGCCAGTTCCGAGATCGTCGCCGGCCGGAGACCCCCGTCCAGGTGGTCGTGCAGTACCGCCTTCGGCAAGGCGCGCACCTCTGCCCACGTGTCAGGGGCGAGTTCATGCGGTGCTGTGGGCGGTCCCGGAGGCATCCCGGGTCAATCTACTCCGTGGGGGCCGTCGCCGGAGTCAGCCACCATCGGCGCATCAGCACCGGTTCCACCCCTGCGGTGGTGTCGAACGTCTCGCCGGGTACGAAGCCGCGCCGTTCCAGCGTCGCCTCCCATCGAGGATCTCCGAGCAACACGTCGAAGGAGATCGGCAGCGATCCGCCCCTGGCGGTCACGGCATCGAGGAGGCTGACCACGGCGGCAGGGTCGACGGCCCACAAGGCCTTGACGGCGACATGATCGCTCGCGGGAGAGATGTCGGCGAAGCCCACGATCTCCCCTTCATCAGTGGCGACCAGCACGGTACCTGCGAGCATGCGTCGGCTCAGGGCCTGCCGGCTGTATCGCTCTTCTACCAAGCTCTTGATCGCCGGAGGTTGCAGGAAGTCGGAGTAGAGGTCCCATGCCGTCTGCTGAGCGATCTGCTCCAGCGCCGTCAAGTCGCCCCGGCCCCCTTGACGTACCTTCATGTGTCCGAACATACACGCACCGCGGAGAGGGGGAGCGCTGAGGTGGTGGGATTTCCGCAAAGGCAAGAGGACCCCCCGGTACGCTCCGAGGGCGATGAGCGACGGAACCACGCAAGAACCCGCGGGCCTGTTCGGAGTGGGCAGCGACGGCATGCCGCCGTGGGTTCCACGGCTGCTCACCCAGCTCGTCGTCATCGTCGTGTTGTTCCTCTTCGGCTGGGCAGTGGTTCGCCAGCTGCGCGGTTTCCTGATCCTCTTGCTGATCTCGTTCTTCCTGTCCACGGCGTTCGAACCCGGGGTCGCCTACCTCGCCAACCGAGGATGGAAGCGGGGGGCCGCCACGAGCTTGCTGTTCTTCACGGCGTTCGTCATCAGCTCCACGTTCATCGGTCTCATGATTCCGCTCATCGTGGATCAGACGCTGCGACTCGTGGACCAGCTGCCGAGCTACGTGGATCAGCTCAGCGACTTCGCGGCGGAGTTCGGCATCGAATTCTCGGGCCAGCGTCTCACCGAGGCCCTGACCAATGTGGACAGCTCGCTGCAGGGCTTCGCCGGTGACGTCGCCGGCAGCGTGTTCGGGGTCGGTACGAGGCTGTTGAACACCGTCTTTCAGCTGTTGGCCATCGCCCTGTTCACGTTCTACATCACCGCCGACGCCCCCCGGTGGCGGCGAGCACTGCTGTCGATCCTCCCGGCCCATCGTCAGCGCGAGGTAGTGCGGGCGCTCGACATCGCCATCGACAAGACGGGCGGATACTTCTACTCACGTGCGCTCCTGGCCATCGTGGCCGCCTTGGTCACGTGGGGCGTATTCACCATCCTCGGCGTGCCTTTTGCGCTGCCGCTCGGGATCTGGGTGGGG
>JBFGCM010000092.1:0-14616 GCA_041581135.1 Acidimicrobiia bacterium | reverse complement strand
CAGACTGCCGCCGTAGTTGCCTCCCGGCAGCCGCTCCACCGCGGTGATCGATTCGGTGTAGACGATCGCAGCCTCGCGAGTTCCTTCAGCCGCAAGCGCCGTGCCGTTGACCACCGTCACGCCGTTGGCCATTTGCTCGGTGATTCCGTAGGCCGGCAGCGTGAGCGCCAGGAGGACGAAGATCAAGCCGAGGATGATGAGGGTACGCATCCCCTCCCTCCTTTCCCTCCGGCCGATCGCCTCGGCCGGTCACCACCATTGTCTCGGTCCGCGCTCGGCGGCGGCTCGGCCACGCGTAGCTGGGGATTCAGCACGTCCTCAACGATGACTCAACGCACCCCGTGGGAACGGATGCGCCCTGCGAGGGCGACCAGCTCCGGCTCCGGTTCCATGTCGTAGTCAGCGGCCAGACGGCTCCGGGCTCGCTCGAACGCAGCGATCGCGTCCGCCGCGCGCTCGGAGCGGTAGAGGGCCAGCATGAGCTGCCGGAGCAGACGCTCGCGGGTGGGCTCGCGGTCGACCAGCTCCTCGAGTTTGGCGATGTGCTCATGATGGCGTCCCAGCGCCAACTCAGCGGCCATGAGATCCTCGATGATCGTGAGCTCGAGCTCGTTGAGACGACGGATCTCGCCGGCGGCGAACTCTTCGTACATGAAGTCTGCGTACGGCGAGCCGTGCCACAGCGAGGACGCCTCGGTGAGCAGCCGGTCGGCCCGCTGATGGTCGTCCGAGGCGAGTGCCCGGCTGCCTTCTCGTGCCAACCGCTCTGCGATCGAGACGTCGAACTCGTCCGGCGCAACACGCAGCATGTACCCAGGCGCCACCGTGGCCAGGCGGCGCTCCCGAGCGAGCGCACCGTCGGTGTGGGCGAGGCAGTGTCGTAGGTCGGAGATTGCCACGTGCAAGCTGTGCCTGGCGGACTTGGTATCGACATCGGGCCACAGATGGTCGGTGAGCCGATCACTCGGGACGATCTCGTTGGCCGACATCAGCAACATGGCGAGAACGGCGCGGGTTCGACGCTTCCCCATGGCGAGCGGGGTGCCGTCGAGATACACCTCGAGGGTACCGAGCGCTCGGAAATGCAGCCCTGAAAGGCTCGCCATGTCGCTGATGTTCCTTCAGCGACACCCTACGTCTCGCCACGGGTCCGCACCAAGGGCATTCCGGCCCTGAGCGAATCGCCCTGCATATCGGGCAGACCCATCCGACGCACGGCGGTCAGTCCGCCTTCTCCACTGCCGACGCCTTCGGACTCGGGGTCTTCGCGACCGGACCCCGCACGACGTCGCGGACCAGCGACGCCCCAGCCAGGCCGAAGTAGAAGAGACCGAAGGCGAGGACCCGCCACGGTTCGTCGACCCACAGCCCGGAACCGGGAATGTGGATGGCGGTCATGGCTTCCGGCGTGAGCCCCAACCGGGGAACGGGGAGGAACGTGGCGAACCCGCCGCCGATCACGTAGAGGGCAACCGATCGCGCCCATGAGCGCTCGGCGTCGAGCCTGGTGGCCTCGTCCGGACGGCTGTCCAGCAGCATGCCGAGGAGCCGATTGGCCGTCAGCAGCCAGAACCCGATGAACGGTGCCCACGTGGAGAAGCCGGCGGACCAGGCGCCCACGAACATCGCGTACATCAGGGTGAGGCCACCCACGCTGCGTAGCCGGTTGCGGGTGCTCTTGTCCGACATCCACACCGAGCCCAACATCGCGGTGCTGTGCACGGTGATGAACTCGATGAGCATGATCAGCAGGAGAAGATCCACCGGTTGGGCGAATTCGCCGCCGGGGCGCGTCCATGTGAGCAAGAACACCGCCGCCAGGGACAGGTCGAAGACGGCGCTGATCAGGTGTCCGATTCGTGGTGGCACGAGATGTTCTTCGGCCCGGGTCCGTTCGAGGCTGAGGGCTGGTTTCACGGCGCCGGTTCGTGTCGGCTTCAGTCGAACCGGATCTCGATCATCGGGGCTCGTGTGACCAGGCGGTCCAGCTCGGATTGGGTCGAGTACCAGCGTGTCTCGCCGTGGGTGAAGAACCGTAGGCGGAAGTCCTCGTCGGTCACGACCGCCGCCCGCCCGGTGATGTCGTGTCCACGGGCGTGGACGATCACGTGGGGGTTGGCGCGGACGTTTGCCATCCAGTCACGGCGGCCCGGGGTGCCGGTGATGATGTAGCGCTCCTCGAACCACCAGGCCCAGATCTCGATGCGGGACGGCCTCCCGGAGCGGGCGCCGATCGTCGTGAGGTCGATGGTGCGGTTGGTCCGTAGCAGGTTCCGCGTGGCGTCGTTCACCGCTCATCCTGGGCGCGGAGCCATTCGATCACGTCGGCGGCGTTGCGGTCCGGGGGGAACACCGGGTACATCACGTGCTCGACGCGCCCAGAGTGGACGATCATGGTCAGCCGCTTGTAGACGGTCATCCCCTCGGCTTCGAAGGTCGGCAGCCGCAGTGCCGCACCGACTCGCCGCCCGGCATCGCTGAGCACGGGGAAGGGCACGTGCAGCCGCTCGACCATCTCGGCCTGGTAGTCGGGGGCTTGGACGCTGAGGCCGTACACCTCGCAAGCGAGCGCAGCCAGTTCGCCCTGATGGTCTCGGAACGAGCAGGTCTGGGGCGTACACCCACGTGCCCCTGGGATCTCCTCCCAGCCGTGCGGCAGCTCCTTGTCGGGCCGTCCCGTCATCGGGTACACGTACACCACGGCCCACGGCGCGCCGACCGTCGACAGGGCGACGGTGCCGCCGGTTGTGGCGACCAGCGGGATGGACGGCAGTGTTGCGCCGGCAAGATGATCGGCGCCGCCGTCGTCGACAGGAGCCGGCAAGTCGTCCGGAAGCCGTTCGAGTGTCACGCATTCGTGTCTAGCAGGTCACCCATCACGAAGCCCGGCGGCCGCTCACCGAGGAGTCCTCTACGCTCGGTCCGACGCCTCGCCGGGGGTGCTGGTGTACAGGCAACAGACGTACGTGGTGGCGGTTGCGGCTGTGGCCTGTGTCGTGGCCGCAACCACAGCCGTTGCCGGCGAGCCCGCGACCGGGCCCGATGCGGCGCCGGCGCCGGTCATGTTCACGCCCGACGTCCAGCGACGGATCGTCGAGCGGCGCCTGGTTGCGGAGCCCGTCGACTCGGTGCGGGCGGGGATCACGGGTTATCACGGTGTGGTGGAGAACGATGCCGGGGATCCGCTCGGCGAGATCTGCGTGGAGTGGTTCGACGGCCAGTTGAACTGGGTCGGTGAGGTGGTCACCGACGCCAATGGTGCGTATCGCATCGAGGGGCTCGCCAGTGACTTCCACAAGCCGTTCTACTGGGACTGCTCCGCCACGCCCACCTACGGCTTCGGGTTCTCCGACGGCGGCCTCAACGATGTCGGGGACTTCAACAGCGGCTTGTGGATGCACGTCGACGAGGGCGTCAACCTCGAGGTGGCCACGCTCCGGCTCTCCGCCGCTACCACGGTGGACGGAGTGGTGACGGATCGGGAGACGGGCAAGATCGTGGACGACGCCGCGGTGTGGGTACTGGACGATGTCGGGTTCCCTGCGGTGTTCACCTGGGGAGAGAGTGACGGCTCGTACCGGTTCGACAACGTGCGGGCCTCCACCCACATCCATGTCTGGGTGGCCGACGCCGACGGTGACTATGCCGCCGAGTATTGGGACGGTGCCGGTGACTTCGAAGATGCCTCGTTCGTGCTGACACAGCAGGCAGGTCAGAGCCTCCGGCTCGACCCGCAGTTGTCGTTGACGTTTCCTGGTCCGTGGTCGTTGCCGCAGTCGGGGAGTTTCGATGGGAATGGGACGACGGACATCGTGTCGTACGACGACACGACGGGGAAGTGGTGGATCGTGCGGGCGGACAACTTCGCCTTCGTGTTGGATCGGTGGGCCACGTTCTCGACGCCGGGTGGTTGGGGTCCGCAGTTGGCGGGTGACTTCACCGGAGACGGGATCGACGACGTGGCGAATTATCACGAGGGCACGGGTCGGTGGTGGGTGCTGGGTGGGGGGGCGACGGATCCGACGCTGTCGTGGTGGGCGACGTTCTCCACGCCGGGTGGTTGGGGTCCGCAGTTGGTGGGTGACTTCACCGGGGACGGGTTGGACGACATCGTGAATTATCACGAGGGCACAGGCCGGTGGTGGGTGGCGGCGTCCACGGGGAGTTCGTTTGGTCTGGGGTTGTGGTCGGCGTTCTCGACGAAGTCCGGGTGGGGTCCGCACCTGGTGGGTGATTTCAGCGGTGATGGGTTGGACGATGTGTTGTCGTATCACGAGGGCACGGGTCGGTGGTGGCTGAACCGGTCCACCGGCAGTGGGTTTGTGTTGGAGTGGTGGACGACGTTCGCCACCAAGTCCGGGTGGTCTGAGCATGCGGTCGGTGACTTCAACGGCGATGGTGTCGAGGACTTCATCACCTATCACGCCGCCTATGGTCGCTGGTGGGTGGCGTTGTCGAACGGGTCGGCGTTCGATCTGGGGTTGTGGGCGACGTTCGCCACCGCGAGTGGTTGGACGGTGAACGAGGTGGGCGATTTCACCAACGACGGCCTGTCGGATCTCGTGTCGTATCACGAGGGTTCGGGTCGGTGGTGGGTGTCGGTGTCGAACGGGTCGGGGTTCGATCTGGCGTTGTGGTCGACGTATGCCACGAGGACCGGGTGGGGGCCGATAGTGGTGGGCGATTTCAACGCCGACGGGTATGCCGACGTGGCCACCTACTACGAGGGCACCAAGGCCTGGTGGGTCAACGCCTCCACCGGTTCGGGGTTCCACCTCAGCGCCTGGATCACCCTCAACTGACGCCGGGCCCACCGGCTCGATCCGGATTCACACAGAGAAGGGCCCCGCCGAAGCGGGGCCCTTTGCATCCCTACCGTGCCTTGGTCAGCCCTGATGGCCTCCTTCCGACCGGCCGTTGGTGCTGGCGAATATCTCGCCGATCGCACCGACCGAGCCGAGGATGCCGCTCATCTCCATAGGCAGGAAGATCTTCGTGGCATTGCCGTCGGCGACCTCCTGTAGCGTCTCCAGGTACCGGATGGCGATGAGGTCCGGGGTCGGGTCGCCGTTGTGGATGGCGGCGAACACCCGCTCGATCGCCTGCCCCTCACCTTCGGCCACCGTCAGCTTCTGGAACTTCTCCGCCTCGGCCACCTGCTTGATGGCCTCGGCCTGACCCTCGGCCTCGAGGATCCGCGCCTGCTTCACACCCTCGGCCTTGAGGATCGCAGAGCGCTTGTCACCCTCGGCCTCGGTGACGATGGCACGCCGGTCACGCTCCGCCTTCATCTGGCGGTGCATGGCGTCGGTGACGTCGGCTGGCGGATCGATCCGCTGGATCTCGACACGCACCACGCGGGTGCCCCACACGTCGGTGGCCTCGTCCAGGATCTCCCGCAACTGTGTGTTGATGGTGTCCCGAGACGTCAGTGCGTCATCGAGGTCCATGTCGCCCACCACGTTACGGAGGTTGGTCTGGGCCAGCTTCGTGGCTGCCACGATGAAGTTGGCAACGTTGTACTTCAGCTTCACCGGGTCGGTGGCCTGGTAGTAGACGACGGCGTCCACCGTCACCACCACGTTGTCCTTGGTGATGACCTCTTGTGGAGGCACGTCCACCACCTGCTCACGCATGTCCACGTGACGGAGCCGCTCGATGAACGGAACGATGAAGTTCAGTCCGGGGTCCACCGTCTTGCGGTACTTGCCGAAGCGTTCGACCAGTCCTTTCTCGAACTGGCTGACCACCTTCACGCTCATCGCAACGAATACGACGATGAGGATGATGATGGCGATCAGCAAGAACGCCAATACATCCATTACCTACTCCTTTCGAGTCCTTCTTGTCTCTCGAGATCTCTGCTGTCAGTCCGCCGGTTCCACGACGAGGCGGGTGCCCCGCACCTCGATGATTCGCACCTCGGTGCCCTCCGGGATCGGGTCGCCGTCGGTGGTGGCCCGCCACTCCTCGGTTTCGAGTCGTACGTAGCCATCACCGCTGATGCGGTCGATGGCGCCGATCACCGTGGCGTTCTTGTTGATGAAGCGGTTGGCACCTACCGCCGGCTGCTCGGCGTCTTGGCGGCGGGCGAACCGCTGCAGCCCGATGAAGGCCAGGATGGAGACCACGGCGAACACCAACAGCTGCACTGCCGGGTTCACGCCGAGGAGGGCCAGCAGCGCCGATGCACCGGCACCCACGGCGAAGGGCAGCATGAAGAAGCCCGCCGTGATCATCTCGGCAACGCCGAGGACCACTGCTCCTCCGACCCAAATCCACAGCCAAATGTCTGCGTCCACTGTTTCCTCCTTTGGTCCCGCCAGCCATCCGATCAGGAAGACGGCGACGATGCCTCCTGCAACACTCATGTCGATCCACCGCGAGCGGCCGCCGGGAGCTCCGGCCGCCACGTCGTCCCAGCTCGCTCCGCCGGGGCCGCGGTGGACACTGGCCCATTCCTCTGCGAACTCCGCCAGGTCGGGGCCCACGACCGTCTCGGGCGGCTTTCCCTCTGCGTCTGCCGCCGTGAGGTGGGCGACCAGTTCGGCCTTCATGTCGGCGACGGCGTTCCTGGGAACTCGTGTCTCGAGCCAGTATCGCTCGCAGTCCTCGACTATCTGCATGATCTCCCTCCTCTCGGTCATGTCACTTCTCCGTTGCCCTGGCCTTCCGCTGCCGACCCCTCCTCGGCGACGCTGCCCCCGTTGAGCACCCGCTCGACGCCGGCGGCGAGCTCCTGCCACTCGATGTGCCAGTCTCGCAGGCGCTCGGCACCCGCCTCTGCGATGCGGTAGTACTTCCGAGGCGGCCCCCCGCTCGACTCCACGAAGTACCCCTCGATGAGGTTCTGCTTCTGGAGACGGCTCAGCAAGGGGTAGATCGTGCCCTCGCTCACCAGATCGAGGCCCCGATCCTGCAACTTGTTGGCCATCTCGTATCCATAGCTGGGCTCTTCGGCGATCACGGCCAGCAGGCACATGTCCAGAACCCCTTTGAGGAGTTGCGAGCTGTGCTCCATGCTTGTCGGTTCCCTTCTCCATGGATTCGGCGGGACGTCGCCGCCATAACCCTGGTTACCAAGCTACCTTGCGTTCCATACTACCTTGGAAACACGGGGAGTCAAGGGTGTTTCGGCGAAATCGGCCGGGCCCCTTGACGATGCCGACGGCAGCGGGCAGCGTTGAGTAGAGAGCCCACGGAAGGATACGCAGCCATGGCCCGCTACCTCGCCGTCGCCCACCAAACCGCCGAGTCCGACGAGTTCATCGCCGCCGCCAGAGAATTCGCCGCCCAGAATCCCGATGCAGAGCTGGTGCTGCTGGTCCCGGCGACCCCGGTGAGTCACCTCGCCGCGTGGACCGAGGGCGAGTCGAACGTGGTGGCCGAGCAGAAGGCCGAGGCGGCCCGGGTGCGGCTCGTCGAGGAGGGGGTGAAGGTCGGCGGCGCTTGGATCGGCGATCCGAATCCCTACCTGGCGGTGCTGGATGCGATGAACAAGGAAGCCTTCGACGCCATCCTGGTGTCGACGTTCAAGCCGGGAATCTCCCGCTGGCTGCGACAGGACCTGGTGAAGCGACTGCGCAACGAGTTCGACGTCCCCATCACCCACGTGGTCGCCGACTGACCGCCGGTAACCGGACACCTGCAACGGGAAGACGAGCCTTCGTCGCGCACCCTTCACGCTCGTTTGCGGAGCTTCCACACCTGCTCGGCCGGGTAGTGGTAGCCCCAGTCGTTGGTCACGTAGAAGTGCAGCTCGGGCCCAGGTTCTGGAGCCCGCAACTCGTGGTAGCCCACCACATCGAACCCGACACGGTCGAACAACGCGAACCATTCCGAAATCGGCAGGTTGAACTCGGTGCCCTGGTCCTCGCCGTCGTCCCAGTCGATCCGGTGCATGCCGAAATAGGGCTCCCGCAGCGTTCTGTCGGCGGGTTGGTCGACGGTGTAGTCCTGGGCGCACATCACCAATGGGTGGTTCCCCAGGAACACGAGCCCACCGCCCGGGCGCAGGACTCGCCACGCCTCGGGAATCCATACGTACGGGTCGGCCCAGATGGCGACGCCATACTCCGAGATGGCGAAGTCGAACGACTCGTCCGGGAACGGCACCTGCTCGGCATTGCCGTGGATCAGCTCCAACTCCACGCCGTGTTCTTGGGCGAGGCGGCGCGCCGTGGCGAGTTGCTGCTCCGAATTGTCGATGCCGACAGACGTGGCGCCGCGGCGGATCATCCACCCCGACACGTACCCGGTGCCGCATCCCAGTTCGACGGCTCGCATGCCGGTCATGTCCTCCGGCAGCAAGTGCAGCTCGGACTCGGGGATCTGCCAGATCCCCCAGACCGGCTCGCTGCGCCAGTTCCGCTCGCCGGCCTCGACCCAGTTGTGTGCCCATTTGTCCCAGTGCTCTCGGTTCTTCAGCACGTAGTCGGGCAGATCGGTCATGGGCCCAGGGTACGTCGCGGCGGGCCAACCGTCGCGGGTCTACCGCGCTATTCCAACGGCCGCCCGGCTTCGTCCATCCACACCTCCGGCACCACCCCGAGGGCGTCGGCGATGCGGTTGATGTAGTTGAAGTAGGAGATCACCTGGACGGCGTCATGGATGGCGCGATCGTCCCAGTCGGCTTGGCGGAGGCGGTCGATGTCGGCCGCGTCGCACGCCGCCGGGGTCCGGGTGAGCTTCTCGGCATAATCGAGCAGCGCGGTCGTCGGCGCATCCAGCCCTGCGGTCCGCCAATCGACGGCGAACGCATCGACCATCGTGTCGTCGTACGCCTCGTCCGCGGCGACCTCCGACCGGAGATCGTGGAGATGCGCCCGGATTCAGTAGACGCACTCGTTCACCTGCGAGGTCACCACCGCCAGCATCTCGCGTTGGACGCGCGACAACGGCGACTCGCCGAACATGATGGTGGAGTAGAACCGGATCGAGTCCCGGAGGGCCTCGGGGTTCTGGCTCATGATCGCCACGATGTTCCAGATCCGCCCGGCTCGTTTCATGGCCTTGTCGAACTCGCGTCGCAACGCCCCGGTCGACTCCTCGTGGCCGATCTGATGGATGTGCGGCATCACACCCCACCCGAAACGGCTTGCAGGATGGTCACGGTGTCCCCGTCGGCAACCGGTTCCGACAGGTCGTACACGGACGTCTCGTTGTGGAAGCAGCGCACGTGAGGTCGCACCTCGCCGCGTTCGTTGAACACGTGGACGCGCAGCTCAGGATGGATGGTGAACAGCCCGTCCAGGACCCCGGAGACCGACTTGCCACCCTTCACCTCGATCTCGCGGCCACTCTTCACGAGGGTCGCCAGCATCTGGGGGATCGTGACGGTGACAGCGGCCATCATCGTTCACTCATCAGTCGGTGAACACCTGCACGCTGAGGATGCGGGGGAATGTCCACGGCATCGTGTGCCACTCGTTGCCGCCATCGGTGGAGTAGTGCACCACGCCGCCGGTCGTGCCGAAGTACACGCCGGCGTCGTCCATCTGGTCGCAGGCCATGGCATCGCGCAGCACGCCGGTGAAGGATCCGTCGGGCAGGCCGACACCGGTCCGGTACCACGAGTTCCCGCCGTCGTCGCTGACGTAGACGGCGAAGTCGCCGTTGACCGGCATGCGGTACTGGTCCGACTCCAACGGGATCACGAACAACCGGCCCGATGCATGATGCCGTTCGATGGGGAACCCGAAGTTGGCCGGCAGGCCCGACTCGACACGCTCCCAGGTCTCCGCTCCGTCGGTGGTGCGGAACACGCCTAGATGATCCTGGCGCCAGATCGTGCCGGGGTTGGAAGGATCGTTCACCAGGCAGTGCACGCAGTATCCGATGTCGGGGTGATCGTCGTCTTGTACCGCCGCTGGGACACCGTCGTTCTTTGGGTGCCAGGTCTCACCGCCGTCGTCGCTGCGGAAGACGCCGACCGCCGAGATGCCGCACCACACCCGATTCGGGTCGGACGGGTCGGTCAATACGCGGTGAGCTGCCAACCCTCCGAGGCCCGGTTCCCACCGCTCCCGGGTCTCGTGCTCGTTGAGACCGGTCACAGGCTCCCAGGTGGCGCCCGAATCACCGGAACGGAACAGCCCCGCCTCATCGACCCCCGCCCACACCGTGTCTCCCTGGGTGTGGAGTGTCCAGATCTGGTTGAGCTTGCGCTCCTCGCCGTATGCGGGGCCGTCGACAACCTGCTCCCATTCTTCGAGATCGCTGCTGCGGTGCACCGCGGCGCCGTACCACGTGCTCCCGGTGGCGAGCAGGTAGGCCCCGTCGGGTGCCCGACCGAAGGTGTTCACGATCCAGCCCTTGTGGGCCGGGCCGTGGAGCTGCCACTCGCTCCGTGCCTCGTCGGCACGGAGGAAGAACGCCCCTTTCATGGTCCCCACCGCCACTACGACGCTCACGCTGCCTCCTCGAAGAACCGTGCGCCTCACAGGCTATCCGGTCGGACACGGCGATATTGGCGCTCCAGTCCGGCGCGTTCCGGGTCGATACCTCGATGCGGAGGAAACCAGTCCCGGGAAAGCGAGGCCGATGCGGCCGCTCGTCAAATACCTGCTCACGGTCGGATTGCTCACGCTGCAGGTGATCGCGCTGACGGCCATCCTCCTGACGACCCGCGCCAACAACGAGGCGGCGTTTTTGTCGAGTGTCGACGACCTCACCGCCAGCATCGCCGATACGACAGTGGCCCAGGTGCGGGACTTCATCCGGCCTGCCGAGACGGCGGCCATCCTCACCCGCCGCGCAGTGGAGCGGGCGGAAGACCTGGACGACGAGACGCTCGACGAGTTCTTGCACGATCAGCTCGCCGTCACCCCGCAGCTGGCCGGGATCTTCATCGGCACCGAGCACGGTGACTTCCTCTACGTGAGCCGGGACGACACCGCCGCGCCCGACGGCTTCCGCACCAAGCGCATCACCGTCGACGCATTGGAGCGGGCGACCGAGCTGGTGTACCGCGACGATGAGTTCACCGAGGTGTCCCGCGAGCTCGATCCGACCGACGCGTATGACCCACGAGTCCGGCCCTGGTATCAGATGGCACTGAGCCAGAACGGTCTGGTCTGGACCGATCCGTACGTGTTCTTCACGTCTCGCCAGCCCGGAGTCACCACAGCACTGCCGGTCAGCGTCGGTGGAGATGTCGGAGTCGTGGGCGTCGACATCGAGATCGCGGAACTGTCGACGTTCATGGCCGACATCACCCTGGGCAAGGACACCTCGGCCTTCGTCATGGACGTGGAGGGCGACTTGATCGCGTATCCCGACGTGGCCGAGCTCAGCCGGCCCGACGGCGACGGCGTGCGCCTCGCCCGGGTGGAGGAATTGACCGACCCGGCAGTCCGGGCCGCCTACGGGAGCTTCGTCGCCGCCGGTACCGACGCGCAGCCGGTTGCGGTTCGGTTCGAGGCGAATGGTCGGGCCCAGATCGGCACGTTCCGTGAGGTGGATGCGGGCGTGCCGTGGATCGTCGGCGTGTATGCCCCGGAAGCCGAGTTCCTGTCGGACTTCCGCGCCAACGAGCGACGTACCTTGGTCACTTCCATCGTCATCGGCCTCATCGCCGCAGTGCTGGCCATTCCCATCGCCTTCGGCTTCTTCAGACCCTTGCGCCGGCTCCACAACGAGGCAACCACCGATGCGCTCACCGGCCTGCCCAATCGGCGTCGGCTGCTGGACCTGGGCAGGCAGGCCGTCGCCGTGGCCTCCACCGGAGGCACTCCGCTCACTGCGATTCTGCTCGACGTCGACGACTTCAAGTTCATCAACGACACCATGGGCCACGGCGTCGGCGACGAAGTGCTGACGGCACTGGCCCGCCGTCTCAAGGCGACGGTGCGCCAACCCATCGTGTTGGGCCGCTACGGCGGCGAGGAGTTCTTGGTGCTGGTCCCCAACGCCGACTTGGGGCGGGGTGTAGAGGTGGCGGAGCGCATCCGTCGCATCATCGCCACCGATCCGGTCCGAACCGAGGCCGGCAAGGTGCCGGTGACGGCGTCCTTCGGGGTGGCGCAGTTGACCGGCTCGGAGCTGGAGCCGCTGATCAGCGCTGCAGACTCGGCTCTGCTGGAAGCCAAGGCATCGGGCAAGAACACCGTGCGAGTGACGATTCTCGACGACGACGTCGCCAGCCGCTAGCCGCAGGCGGATCTAACTGCGGTCGGTGCGCTTCGTCCATGGGGGTTCGATTCGGCGAATACGGCGCACCGGCAACGTGGCGGCGTAGCGCCGGTCCCGCGTGGTCTCGAACCGCTGGAGCACTGCTGCGGCCGGCCTCCATGCGATACCGATGAGGCCCCCCACCCCGACTGCGAGCCCGACAAACCACACGAATCCGGCGATGTCTTCGGCTCGGTGGACCACGCCCCAATGTCCGAGCAGGTACGCCCAGTCGTGGTGACCTCCGATCAGCGGCAGGCGTTGGTACGGGGCGTCGGCGATGTACACGCTGGCGTCCTGCAACGAGGTGGCCCCCCACACGAGCATCAGGCCGGTCGCCAGGAGGTCGCGCCGTTTCAACCAGAAGTAGGCCGCCAGCCCCAGCGGGACCAGCACCTGGGTGCCGCTCCCCATCAGGAACGAGATGGTGGTGCCGAGCAGAGCCGTCACGAGGTGGCCCAGCTCGTGGAACCCCAGATCGGCATACCCGAGCAAGGGCACCCGCCGACCGGCGCCGAAGGCGATGATGAGCATGGCAACGGCCACGCCGCCGCCGGCGAGATGGTGCCACAGAGGCCGGGAGGTCATGAAGTCCACATCGGCGCCGTCGAGCCAACCCTTGACCAAGGCGGGGAACCCTATGTGCCACTGCGCTTGGGCTGCGTCGGAGGGACCGGCCCCCTACTTCATTGGGGGACCACGTGGATCAACCTATGGTCCCCCCGCTTGCGCGGGGACGGTGTACCGGCGCCTCCTGCGGCGGCGGGTGGGAAGGGGGCGTCGGTTTGTGGCGGAAGAGTGCGCAGCATGCTCCAACCGACCGGCGAAGCCGGCCGGTGACTCTCTACTCGAAGCCGAGCTGATCTCCGTCCGCGACCACCTTCACCGTGTCGCCTTCGCCATAGCGGCCGTCGAGCACCTCGAGGGCCAGCGGATCGGCGATCGCCTTCTGGATGAGGCGCTTCAACGGTCGGGCGCCGTAGCTGGGGTCGTACCCGTGCTCGGTGAGCCATGACCGCGCATCCTCGGAGAGCTCGAGTGCCAGCTTGCGCTCGGCGAGGCGGCGCCGCAGCACGCCGACCTGGATGTCGACGATGCGGGCAAGGTCGTCCTTGGTGAGCCGGTTGAACACGACGATGTCATCGACCCGGTTCAGGAACTCAGGCCGGAAGTGGCTCTTGACCATGTCCAGGACCCGGGTCTCGACGACCTCGTCCGGCAGGTCGGGATCGATCAGCTCCGAGCCCAGGTTGCTGGTCATGATGAGCACCGCATTGGTGAAGTCCACGGTGCGACCCTGCCCGTCGGTGAGACGGCCGTCGTCCAGCAACTGCAAGAGGACGTTGAACACGTCTGGGTGGGCCTTCTCGACCTCGTCGAGCAGCACCACCGAGTAGGGGCGGCGACGCACGGCCTCGGTCAGCTGGCCGCCCTCGTCGTAGCCGACGTACCCGGGGGGAGCACCGATGAGGCGGCTCACCGAGTGCTTCTCCATGTACTCCGACATGTCGATGCGGATCATCGCCCGCTCGTCGTCGAACAGGAACTCGGCCAGGGCGCGAGCGGTCTCGGTCTTGCCCACGCCGGTGGGGCCCAGGAAGATGAAGGAGCCGATGGGGCGATCGGGGTCGGACAGTCCGGCCCGGGAGCGGCGGATGGCGTTGCTCACCGCCGAGACGGCGTCCTCTTGCCCCACAACGCGCTGGTGGAGGTGCTCCTCGAGGCGAAGCAGCTTCTGCACCTCTCCCTCCATGAGGCGCGAGACCGGTACCCCGGTCCAGCGGCTGACCACTTCGGCGACGTCCTCTTCGCCGACCTCCTCCTTGAGCATGCTGACGTTCGCCTGCAGCTCGGTCAGGGCCTCCTGCTCGGAGTCCAGCCGGTTCTCCAGCGACGGCAGCGTGCCGTAGCGCAGCTCGGCGGCACGCTGGAGGTCCCCGGTTCGCTCGGCTTTGTCCGCTTCGGCCTTGGCGTCCTCGATCTCGTGCTTGGTGGCGCGGATCTGGTCGATGCTGTCCTTCTCGAGCTGCCAGTGGGCCACCAAGGAATCCAGCTCTTCGGACAGGTTGGCGATCTCCTCGTTGATGTTGGCCAGGCGCTCCGCAGACGCTGCGTCGGACTCCTTCTCGAGCGCATTGCGCTCGATCTCGAGCTGACGGCGACGGCGCTCCAGCTCGTCGATCTCCTCGGGCATGGAGTCGATCTCGATACGGAGCCGAGAGGCGGCCTCGTCGATGAGGTCGATGGCCTTGTCCGGCAGATGGCGCGCCGTGATGTAGCGGTCGGAGAGCACGGCGGCGGCCACCAGCGCCGAGTCGGTGATGCGGACGCCGTGGTGGACCTCGTACCGTTCCTTGAGGCCGCGCAAGATGCCGACGGTGTCCTCCACCGACGGCGCCTCCACCAGCACTGGGGCGAAGCGGCGCTCCAGGGCGGCGTCCTTCT
>JBFGCM010000091.1:0-14702 GCA_041581135.1 Acidimicrobiia bacterium | reverse complement strand
TGCCCGACTCCTCGCCGGCGGCGGCGCGTGCCATTGCCTCCCCCCGGGCGGCAACGAGCGCCAATCCCGTTTCGAAATCGAACACCTCGGCTGCGGCCAATGCGGTGTACTCGCCGAGGCTGTGGCCGGCGGCTCCGGCCGGTACGGGCGCGTGTGGGGCAAACGCCTCCCACAACGCGTAGGACACCGTGAACAACGCCGGCTGGGCTCGGTCGGTCCGAGTCAGCTCTTCCTCGGGCCCCGAGAGGCACAGCTCGGCAAGATCCCAGCCGAGGACCTCACCGGCACGGGCTGCCAGGTCCGGGCGCGCCGCGAACACATCGGCGCCCATCCCCACGGACTGGCTGCCTTGACCGGGGAACAGGACCGCGTGACTCATGGCAGGTGCGATGCCTCGTCCCGCAGACCGGTCACATCGTCACGGCGTGGCATCGACGACACCCAGCACGCGATCGACGTCGGCGGCGGTCACGTCTCGATGCGTCACGAACCTGAGCACCCCGGGCTTGATGAAACCGACCCGCACGCCGACCGCCTCCAAGCGATCACGGAGCTGCTCGCCAGAGAAGGGCAGCCCCGCTTCGTCGACGACCACCATGTTGGTGCTCACCTCATCGACCGCTTTCGGAAACCGTTCGGAGAGGCGGCGGCCGAGGTCGGCCGCCAGCGCGTGGTCGGCCTCCAACCGGCCCCGGTCGCGGAGCCCGATGCGGGCGGCTGCAGCCAGTACCCCGGCCTGCCGCATGCCCCCGCCGAAACGCTTCCGGCGCTCATGAGCGGCGACGATGAACTCCTGGCTACCACACACGATGGAGCCCACGGGGGCACCGAGCCCCTTGGAGAAGCAAAACATCACCGAGTCGACCGACGCGGTCAGTGCCGGGCCGTCGACCCCCAGAGCGACGGCGGCGTTCCACATCCGAGCCCCATCGAGGTGCACGCTGAGCCCGGCGGCGCGCGCCGCCTCCGACCCCGCCGCCATCGCCTCGAGCGGGACCACTGTGCCGCCCGACACGTTGTGGGTGTTCTCCCACACGAGCAGCGAGATCGCCGGGAGGTGATAGCCCGCTTCTGCCGTCGCCTTGGCGATGTCGTCCACGGTGATGACGCCTCCTGCCGTGGCGACATTGCGAAATGCCACGCCGGACATGGCCGCACCGGCACCGTGCTCGTAGTTGCGCACGTGCGCCCAGTCGACGCACAGCACCTCGTCGCCCGGCCGGGTGTGGACGTTGATGGCCACCTGGTTGCCCATCGAGCCCGAGGGCACGAACAGTGCGGCCTCCATGCCCACTGCTTCTGCAGCTTCATCCTGCAGGAGGTTGATGGTGGGATCCTCGCCATAGACATCGTCGCCCACCTCGGCGTCGGCCATGGCGCGCCGCATCTCCGGCGTCGGCCGGGTCACGGTGTCGGAGCGGAAGTCGGCGATGCCGTCGGCGAAGGCCATGTGGTTCCTGGGTGGGCTGGCGGTGCGGAGGATTGTGCCACGGTCGAGACGGACGTGTCGCCCACGTCTTGCCACGCGTCGCAAAGGCGGGTTCAATAGTCGCCCCCTCCAAGGAGATGACTCCGTGACCACCACCCCCGCCGGGCTGCCGTCCGCCGTCTCCATCCAGGCCGGTCCATCGACGGCGCCGACCCGGGTGCCCCGCGAGTTCGCCCGGATCCGCGATCTCGCCGAGAACATGTGGTGGGTGTGGGACCGCGAGGCCTATGACCTGTGGGGACGCATCGACCCTCAAGTGTGGGCACGCAACAAAAACCCACTGACGCTGCTGTCGTTCGTCGACTCCCAGACGTGGGAAGTGCTCAGCGACAGCGCCAGCTTCAACGAGCTGTATCAGACGGTCGTCAGTCGTTTCGACGCCTACATACGTGGACAGGGCACGTGGTTCGCCAGGCACTTCGGCGACCGCTTCGGCGGCTCGGTGGCCTACCTCTGCGCCGAGTTCGGGCTTCACCAGACGCTGCCGTTCTACTCGGGCGGCCTGGGGATCCTGGCAGGTGATCACCTCAAGGCGGCGTCCGACCTGGGCGTGCCGCTGGTGGCCGTCGGGCTGTTCTATCGCCGCGGCTACTTCCAGCAGCGGGTGGATCCCGACGGGTACCAGCAGGCCGAGTACAGAGACCTCGAGACGGCTCGCCGGGGCATCCGGCCCATCATGGATCGTTCCGGCCACCCGTTGCGGGTCGAAGTCGAGCTGCCCGGTCGCACCGTCCACATCGGCGCCTGGATGATCCAGGTGGGTCGTATTCCTCTGGTGTTGCTGGATACCGACCTCAAGGAGAACGACCCTGCCGATCGTCCCATCACCCACATGCTGTACGTGCGAGGCCGCGAGATGCGGTTGTGCCAGGAGCTGGTGCTGGGCATCGGTGGCGTGCGTGTCCTGGATGCGCTGGGCATCGACCCCGTTGCGTGGCACATCAACGAGGGCCACTCGGCGTTCAGCGTGCTGGAGCGGCTCGCCAAGCGCATCGACTCCGTCGACTTCGAGAAGGCGCGGGAGGAGATCCGCGACAACACGCTCTTCACCCTGCACACGCCGGTACCTGCAGGCAACGAAGTGTTCGAGGCCACGATGGTGGAGCGCTACCTCGCCGCAGCGGTTCCCGAGGTACCGCAAGAGCATCTTCGCGAGCTGGGGGTCGGACCCTCTGGCGACCCGCACCGCTTCGACATGGGAGCCTTGGCGATTCGGTTCGCCTCCAAGGTGAACGGGGTCAGCCAACGTCACGGGCAAGTGGTGACCCACGACTGGGGCGGCGTCATCGGTGGCAAGTCGGGCGCCATCACCAACGGGATCCACACCCCTACGTGGATCGGCCGTGCCATGAGCCGGCTGTACGAGCGCAACATCGGACCGGACTGGGCGGAGCTGCTCACCGAACCCGAGACCTGGCAGGCGATCCACGACGTCCCCGACGCCGAGGTATGGGAGGCGCACCAGCAACAGAAAGAGGTCATGTTGCGCAACCTGCGCAACCGGCTCGTCACCCAAGCCGCCCGCCACGGAGCGGACCCCGACCGCCTCCGGTGGTTCTACGACCAGCTTCCGAGTGACCGGCTCACGATCACCTTCGCCCGGCGCTTCGCCACCTACAAGCGGGCCGGACTGTTGTTCTCCGATCCCGGCCGGATCCGGTGGCTGCTCACCAATCCCGAACGTCCGATGCAGATCGTGTTCGCCGGCAAGGCGCACCCTGCCGACCGGGAAGGCCAGGGTCTCATCAAGTGGGTGGTCGACATCGCCAAGACCCACGATCTGGAAGGCCATCTGTTCTTCATCGAGAACTACGACATGGCGCTCGCCCAGTACTTGGTATCGGGCACGGATGTCTGGTTGAACACGCCGCGCCCGCCGATGGAAGCGAGCGGAACGTCCGGCATGAAGGCGGCCGCCAATGGGGGTCTCAACCTGAGCGTCCTCGACGGCTGGTGGGTGGAGGGCTGCACCGCCAACACGGGCTGGGGGTTCTCCGAGAACACCGCATCCGACGCCGAAGACGCCGCCGTGCTGTACCACTTGCTGGAGTCGGCGGTGCTCCCGGCCTACTACGACCGGAACGAGGCGGGCATTCCGGTCTCGTGGGTGCGCATGATGAAAGCGGCCATGGCCGAGCTGACGCCGGCGTTCTCGGCGCACCGGATGGTGACCGAGTACACGGAGGCGTACGCACCGCTGGCGGGCGTCGAGGTGGCGGCGACCTAGAGCCGGTCGAGGGTGCGCTTGATGCCGCGCACCGCCTGCTGGATGCGGTGCTCGTTCTCGACGAGCGCAAACCGCACGTGGCCGTCGCCGGACGGTCCGAATCCGACGCCGGGGCTCACTGCCATCTTGGCTTCGCGCAAGAGCAGCTTCGTGAACTCCAGGGATCCCAGCTCGCGGTAGGGGCCCGGGATCTCTGCCCACAGGAACATGGTGCCCTTGGGAGTCTCCACCTTCCATCCGGCCCGGTGTAATCCGTCGATCAGGGTGTCGCGCCGGCTGCGGTAGATGTCATTGACCTCGTCGATGTACGCGTCTCCCTCGTTGAGCGCGACGATCGCGGCGATCTGGATCGGCTGGAAGGTGCCGTAGTCGAGGTAGGACTTGAGCTTGCGCAGCGCTCCGACCATCTCACGGTTCCCCACCACGAACCCGACCCGCCAACCCGGCATGGAGTGGCTCTTGGAGAGCGTGTAGAGCTCGACGCCCACTTCGCGCGCCCCGGGCACCGACAGCAGGCTCGGTGGACGGTGATCGTCGAACGCGATGTCCGCGTAGGCGAAGTCGTGTACGAGCATCACCTCATTGGCGTGGGCGAAGGCAACGAGCCGCTCGAAGAACTCCCGGTCGGCGATCGCAGTGGTGGGGTTGTGCGGGAAGGAGGTCACGATGACCCGAGGCCGTGGCCACGACTCCAGGAAGGCCAGCCGAAGGCTCTCGAAGAAGTCATCACCCAGCGACAGATGCACCCGGCGCACCTCCGCACCGGCGAGTGCCGGGGCGTAGATGTGAATCGGATAGCTGGGCTCGGGCACGAGGGCGACATCGCCCGGCTGCACCAGAGCCCACATCAGGTGGGAGAGGCCCTCCTTGGCGCCGATGGTGTTGATGACTTCTTCGTCGGGATCCAGCTCCACCCCGTAGGCGCGTAGGTACCGGTCGGCTACCGCCTTGCGCAGATTGGGCAGGCCCCGCGACGCGGAATAGCGGTGGTTGCGGCCGTTGCGCGCCGCTTCGGCCAACTTCTCGACGATCGCCTCGGGGGAGGGAATGTCGGGGTTGCCGAAGCCGAGATCCACGATGTCCTCACCGCGCCGGCGCGCTTCGAGCTTGAGTTGATCCACCTCGGCAAACACGTATGGCGGGAGGCCGCCGATCCGTCTGAACTCCATGGCGCGGAGCGTAGTCTGCCCCGGCACCAACGAGACTTCTTGTGATCGAGCCGGTCCCGGGGCATGTGGTCCCGACGACCAGCGGTTCCCGGAGGCGCGGCGCCCGCCGAAGCTGGGGATCGAAACGCCCGGCCGGATACGGACCCATCGGTACGCTCTCGAGCATCGACGGAGGGAGCCCCCGATGATCCGCGCATTGATCACCGCCGCAGCGATCTTCCTGATCTCGACCTTTCCGGCGACCTGGCTGCTGATGCTGTTCATCGGCAATCTCGCCCCGGGAGCCGGGCTCTCCTACTGGGGCACCTTGCCCGCCGGCATCCTCATGTCGATGATCGTCGCCGGGGTCGGCGGAGGTAGCTCGGCTGCGTACTCCAGACGCTGACAGGATCGGTCAGGACAGGAGCCGTCGCACCCTCGGCGGGACCAGGTCGGCGCCCCAGGCAACGACCGCATCGATGAGCTCCAGGCTCTCCGGTTCGCCGTCCCAATGCTCGGCCACCACATCGAACCCCGCCCCTTCGATCAGGTGATGGATGGCGTAGGCGACGATCAACACGTCGTCGACCTGCCCCACGACCGGGATGAAGTCGGGAACCAGGTCGATCGGTGAGACGATGTACCCGACGGCGATGCCGGCGATCGCCTTGCGTCGCATCGGCACTCGTGGATCCCGGAGCAGCCGGCCGAGCAGTTTGATCAGATTGGGGAACATGAGCACGACCTCTCTGGCGAGGTCCTGCCAGTCGCGGTCGGCGGGTCGGATCACGTGGTCGGCACCTCCACGGTGTCGCGGGCCAAGAGAGCGGCACCGATGGCTCCCGCATCCGGACCCAACGCAGCGCCGACGATGGGCGGCGGTTGGCGGTGAGGAGCGCCGTGCAACGTTGCCTGGACGGCGCGCCTCGCCGGGTCGATGAGCGACTCACCCACAGAACCCAGCCCTCCCCCGACGATGACGATGTCGGGATCGAGCGCCGTGATCAGGGTCGACAGGCCGAGCCCGAACCAGCGCCCCACCCGCTCCACCAGGGCGAACGCAGTGGCGTCACCGGCGCGAACCGCGGCGATCACGTCTTCACTGCTGGGATCGGGATAGCGCCTGGCGAACAGCGAGTTGGGATCGACGGCGACGGCCTCCTTGGCGAACCGCGCCAACGCCGGTCCGGAGGCGAGCGTCTCCCAACATCCTTGCCGGCCACACGCGCAGCTGGGCCCCTCGGCCCGCATCGTCATGTGGCCGAACTCGCCGGCGAACGAGGCCCCTCGGTAGATCTCTCCGTTGATGACGATGCCGCCCCCGATACCGGTGCCGAGGGTGACCAGCACGATGTGGTCGTAGCCTTGGCCGGCACCGGCGACCGCCTCGGCGTAGGCGGTCAGGTTGGCATCGTTGTCGACGACCACGGGTAGGCCGACGAGCTCGCTCATCTCGTCCCTGGCCGGTACCCCCGTCCCCGCCACGTGGGGGCCCCATGCGAACACACCCTCGGGCCATCTCACCAGGCCGGCGAGGCCGAGACCGACGGCGGCGACACCCTCTGTACGCAGGGCATCAGCCGCTTCGTGAGCCGCTTCCAGGAACTTCTCGGGCTCGGCCGGCGTGAACGACCGGGACCGTTCCAGCACCTTGCCGTCTCGCGCGATGCGGACTCCGGCGACCTTCGTGCCGCCGATGTCGATACCGACGAACTCACTCGAGGTCGGCTCGGTCATGCCGAATCCCACCCGTCGCCTCGCCGCCGCATCACTCGAGCTCAATCCGAGTGGGCCCGCGCGACTTCCCGTGGGTCGCGTCGTCTTCCTCGTCGCGGACCCGCTTCAACTCCTCGATGACCACGCCCAGCCCGCTCACCAGCTCGATGCCGGCGCGAACGAGGTGGACCCGAGCCCGTTTCAGCCCCAGGATCAGCGCCTCGGTATACTGGGCGTCCGGGTCGTGGTCGCCGCTTCCGTCCAGCTCGGGACCCGGATCTGCCACCGCGTCCTTGGTCATTCGTGCTCACCAAAGGTCACCCGCAGCTCACCTTCGTGGAGGCGGGCGCGGCGCACCTCACGCCGCTTGAGGCTGTCCGGCAGGACGAACGATCGGCGATAGGAACCAACGGTGATGAGCAGTTCGTCCGCATTGCGCATCACATCGACATCCCCTTTCTCCGCGAAGGGGACGCTCAGCACGAGCACCACATCATCGCCCTCGTCCTCGACGTAGAACGGACGCCCCTCCGACATCCGCACCGTGGGATCGGCGTCGCCGTACAGCTCGTCGCCGAGGGCTCGGAGCAGATCGACCCCGACCATCTCCTCGTCGAACAGGCGAAGCCGGAGCACCTTGACGTCGGCGAACCCCTGCTCGACATCGGTGAGGTAGTCCTGCTGGATCTCACGCCACCGCTTGAAGTAGGGGTCCGTGACCGAAGGGGGCAGGACACGGTTCACGACGGCAGCGTCGACCGCGTAGCCGAACAAGCCGAGGTAGGTGTAGGTTCGCCGCGCCTCGGAGATCACCATCTTCTCGGGATTCATGACCAGCCGGGCCGAGGTCACGTCCGGGTCGGACAGGATGCGGCGTACCCCGTCGAGGCGGTCGTAGAAGCGGCCGACGGCCTCGAAGAACTCGTCGTTGGCGATGGGTAACGACGTGACCCTGGTCAGCACCGGACGGACCGCCTTCACCACCTTGCGGCTGGTGGGGAAGATCTTCTCCATGTACCAATTGGCCGCCTCCGGCAGGCTGAGCAGCCGCAGCGTCTCGGCGGTGGGGGCACAGTCGACGACGAGCAGATCGAACTCGCCCGACTCGGCGTGGTCGTTCACTGCAGCCAGCGAGAAGAGTTCGTCCATGCCGGGGAGCACGGTCAGCTCCTCGGCCTCGATCCCCCGGAGGCCGGACCAATCGAACAGCTCCGTCAGATGGTCGCGCACCGCCCCCCAGGAGTCCTCCATCCGGCGCTGGGCGTCGATCTGCTGGCCGACCAGGTTCTCCACGATTCTCGTGGGGGCGTCACCCAGTGGCACCTGGAACGCGTCCGCCAGGCTGTGGGCGGGATCGGTGGACATCACCAGCGTGCGGTACCCGAGGTCTGCGGCGCGCAGCGCCGTCGCCGCAGAGACCGTGGTCTTGCCGACACCGCCCTTGCCCGTGACGAGCAGGACGCGCACGCTCAGGCCTCGGCTCTCTTCTTGAGGCCGCGCAGCGCGTTGGACACGATGGTCTTCTCGGCCTGACGCCGGAGGAAGCCCGGTACCGGGAAGGCCGGGTCCACACGAAGCCCGTAACGCACCTCGGTGCCGCCATCGTCGAGCTCGGCGAACTCGTAGTAACCCGTCATCGTCTTGATGTCGGCGCCCGGCTCTGCCTCCCACTCGAACCTGAGGTAGTCATCGTCGTAGTGGTACACCAAGACATACGTGATCTCACGCACCATCGCCTCCACCACGAACCTGGCTCGGGCCGGTCGGCCCTCGTCGTCGGTGTCGAGCACCTCGACCTCTTTCACCCCGGTGACCCACTCCGGGTACGACTCCAGGTCGATGGCCACATCGTGCAGCTGCTGTGGCGGCGCCACAGATTCGATGCTCTGGACCGTGCCCTCCATCACCAGCGCCTCCTTTCGCGCCACAGGGTAGTGGTCACCCCACGGGCCTCCTCATTCCTGGAGCCGGGCGGGTATCACGGTACGTGGCCACCGAGCCAGTCGAACCGGAGCACCGACGTGATCGTCTCGTCCGGATCCGGGTGCTCGGCGCCAAACCGCTGGAGGCCCGCCTCGAGCTCCGCGTCGGACAACGCATGGAGACTGCTGATGAACCTGTCCCGGACCTTCACGACGAAGTCGCCGACGCGCCGTCGCTTCTCCTCGTAGGCGACGCCGTGTGACACGTGGACGAGCCCGGAGCGTTCCATGTGATCTGCCAGGTCCTGGGGTTCGGGGAATCGTTCCAAGTCGAACGAGATGGCTTGTGGAAACCACTCGGCGTAGATCGAGTTGAGGTGGTGAGCCCGGCTCATCGTCCAGATGAACACCGTGCCCCCGGGGGCCGCGACGCGGCGGGCCTCGGCGACCGACGCCCGCCAGTCGCCATAGTGGATGCTGAGATGGAAGTACACCAGCCGGAACACGCCGGCATGGAATGGCAGCGCCTGGGCGACGCCGGCCACCGCCTTCACCCCCTGGCGCGAGTGCGCTTGCGCCACCATGGCGCGCGACGGGTCCACCACGACCGCGCGGACTCCGAAGCGTGCCCACTCCGCGGCATGATGACCGGGACCGCCCCCGACGTCCAGAGCCCGGTCGCCGGCGGTCAGCCCCGCTGCCTGCGCCGCGGTCCGGGCACGCTCCAGCGCTCGTCGAGTCGGCGGCCGATGGTGGTAGGCCGCGGCGAGACGCTCGAGATCGACCTCAGCCGTGACGAACCGCCTTCCCGGTGGCCCGGAAGTACCCGACGTTTCGGCACAAGGTCGATCCGAGCCGCCACTGCGTCGCCTGCGGCTGATGCACATCGCCGAAGTAGTGGAAGGCCGGCGCCGTGTCCAGGACGTACCGGCGGATCGCTTCCGAGCCTTTGCACCGTCCTCCCCCGATCACGTCACAGCCCAAAGCACGAATGGCCGGCGGCAGGTGGCTGCAGAGGACGTCGACCGGACCCATGGCGTCGAGCTTGGCCGCCATGTCCTCCTCGCTGACCTCTCCGGCGGTTCCCGCCGAGAGCATCCCGCCTCCGGCGACGCCGACCCTCAGCTCGCCAATGGTGAGCACTTCACCGTCCACGAAGCGGGCGCTCGCCGGGAGGCTGCGCTTGATGAGCTCTGGCCGATCGACGTTGCCGTACGTCACGAAGGCCTCCGCTCCGTCGAGCGCGCCGATCACCTCCAGGTACTCGGCCTCGATCAGCTCGTCGAATCGGGCGCGAATGTGTCGACGCTGCTCCTCGCTGAGGCCGTGCCACACCCCGGCCGCGGCCTCGTAGTCACCCCGGCGCCGCAGCTCGACCACCTCGGCCACCAGGGCCGCCCCGGCCGCCTCCACGAAGATGCCCTCATGCGTGCGGTAGTCGATGATGTTGATGAGATCACCCAGCACCAACAGCGGTACACCCTCCGCCCGGGCTTGTGCGGCCACGCGCCCCAACGCATGCGCCGCCCCGTGCACGTCGGCCACCAGCAGCATCACGTTCGCCCCGCCAGCACGGCGAGCGCCCCCGCCGCAAGGAGAGCCGCCAGCACCGCCGGCCAGGAACCCCAACCGGCGAACGATGCGGAGAGCCCTCCCATCCCGAAGCCCACCGCCGCCGAGGACCATCTGCGGCCGGCGGTGCCGAACCACCGGGCCGGGTCCCACTCACTCCCTGCGGCCTGGATCATCACCCAGCCACCGATGGCCAAGAGCCCGGCGATGAGGACGACGCCGTAGATCACAGTCATGACAGGTCCTGAACCGACGACAGGACGAAGAGCAACAGCAGGGCGAGTCCCGCGATCGAACCGAACACGACCGCCTTGAGGACCGGGGCGCGCAGCAGGACGGCGCCGCGGTCCCCCGCCGCGATGCGTTGGGCATCGTGCACCGACAGCACCCACAACGCGATGCCGTAGGTCACCAACACGATCGCGATCGCCACCCGAGAGCGAAGCACCGCGGCGAAGCCGAACGCCGCCAGCACGAGGAATCCCACGGTGAGCCCTTCGAGCTGCCGGCCCACCCGACTCAGGGCCATGCCGGGCACCAACACCGACCCGACGGTCACCGTCGCGAGCCGAACGGGCTCCGAGTCACCGAACGACGCGTAGATCTCCGAGCCGCAGTGCCCGCACACGCCGACGTCGATGGGGTTGACGCCATCGCACCTGGCGCATGTCCACTCCGCCTCGGCGGATTGCGCCGTGGGCTGCGAGGGGGGTTCGTCGCCCCCAGGGGCGGCGGCATCACCGCCGTACAGTGGTGCGTAACACTGGCCGCACCACCGGGCATCCGCGGCGTTCGCAGCACCGCACGCCGGGCACGTCGTGAGATCCGAGAGCATCGCCGCGAGAGTAGACCCCCTCAGAGCGAGTTCAGCGCCGCAGAGATCTCGGAGCGGACCTCGGAGCGACGCTCCCGTTTCATTGCTCGGCGGAGCGCGGGGCGGGCAAACCTCCCGCCGAGACGGCCCACTGCCCATGCGGCATGACCCCGCAGCAGCCAATCCGGATGACCCAGGTATCCGATGGCGACGGCCTCGGCCTCGACGCCCCCTGCATTGCCCAACGCCACCAGCAGGTTGCGCCGCAGATATCGGGCCTGGTGTCGCGGCACGTAGAAGTGGGCGAACTCCTCCAGAAGCTCTGCATCGGTGCGGGCCAGCAGGGCGAGCAGATCGACCCGCCCGACACTCACCGCCTCGGATCGTTCCAGCAGCCGCGCCCCCGGCGGGCAGGCCTCGATGCAATCGTCACAGCCGTAGATGCGGTCGCCCATCGGCGCTCTGAGCTCCGCGGGCAGCACCCCGGGCGCTTGCGCCCAGTGCGCCAGACACAGCCTGGCATCGAGCACCCCGGGACCGACGAGCGCACCGGTGGGACACGCCGGGAGACACGCCGCACAGGTTCCACAGTCCCGCTCCATCGGGGTCGACACGTCGATCTCGGCATCGGTCACCACAGACCCCAGCAACGTCCACGGCCCCACCGCCGGTGCCAATGCCATGGTGTTCTTGCCCCACCAGGCGACACCGGCACGCACGGCGGCGGCACGATCCACGAGCCGGTTGTCGTCGCTCAACCACTCGGCACGGAACCCGGCGCCTCGCATCAGAGACGCCAACTCGTCGAGGATGCCCCGCAGCGGTTGGTAGTGATCTGCGGTGGCGAACCGGGCGATCCGGCCGGTGCCCGGCAGTGCCGGTCCAGGCGACCCAGCCGTCGGCAGGTAGGGCCACGCCACCACCACCAAGCGCCGCGCCCACGGGAACGATCGGGTGACATCGGTCGCCACGTCCGGGTCGTCGTAGGTGAAGTGCAGGGTGGCGGCCATGCCGTCGCCACGGCGGCGGATCAGATCGTCGTGCACGGGCGCGAAGGGCTCGGTCGCACAGACCCCGACTCCTGACGCGCCCGCCCTCATTGCCGTGTCGAACAGCTCCTTCCGGAGCCGTGGCAGGCCCGAAGCGGAACCCGGTGCATCGACGGTCACCCGCCCCAGGCTAGGCAGCACGCCCTGGCGGCCGACGACGGAGCCGACGCATGCCGCCGCTGCGACGGCGGCCGGATGGGATCCTCCCTGGGTGGCCCCTCCCATCCGACCTGGCGGGCCGAGCTTCCCATCGACCCGCTGCCGCAGTACTTCCGGCGCCGTCGGCCTAGCCGGCGGCAGCCTCGTCCGGCCTCACCCGAGGCACCAAGCGCAGGGGCGCCACCAGCCCGGCCTCTGCCAGGTGCTCCAAGGCCAGGGCCTCGCCGGCATCCAGCTGGAGGGGTCCCGGCGCCTCGGCCAGCAACACCGTGACGACACAGTCGCCGCAGGCAGCGGTGTCTTGCATGGTGCACTCGTCACAGTCGATGACCATCCCGGGCCCTCCTCTCTCTATCCGACCCGGGGCCACCGTATCCACCGGGTGTGACAAGAAACCCTGCTCACCAGTTGACGCCCGCTCGAGGGACGTCAGTGTCCAGCGGCCACCGATACACTCTCAACGTGGCCCGGACACCGCATCCGGCGCAGCCTGATCGAATCGGCCGCTTCCGGCTGCCGACGCTTTGTGACGCAATCGCCGTCACCCCCGCCGTCCCGAGTCGATGAGTGGCACCGGCGTCGAACGGTGGAAGCTGGAACGGCTGTATCAGCGCATCACCGCGGAGGTGGAGAATGAGTACGTCGGTCTGCCATTCCAGACCGTGCTCAACCGTATCGCGCAACGGGTGACCGATCAGCTCCCGGCAAGTCTGGGGGCAAGCGTCATCCTCTGGGACGCCGCCACCGAGCGATTCACCACTGCATCGTCCACGGTCGGAGGCCAAACGGCCGAACTGCCCGTGAAGATGGTGCGCACCACCGGCGGAGCCAGCCGATGGGTCATCGACGAGCAAGAGCCCGTCATCATCCCCGACACCGCCGATGACCCGTTCGGGGCCAACCCGATGATCACCGAGTTCGGGGTCAGAGCCTATGTGGGGGTGCCGATCCTCATCCGGGATGAGGCGGTCGGCGTGTTGTACGCCCTCGACGACCACGAGCGCCACTACACCGAGCCGGAGGTCATGTTCCTGGAGCGCTTGGCCCGCCGCGCCGCAGTGGAGATCAACACCGCCAGGCAGCTCGGCGAGGCGGCCACGATGCGAGAGCATGCCGCCGCACTCGAACAGGTGGCCACCTCGCTCATCGAGGCCGACACCCTCGAAGAGCTGTTCCGCGCCGCAGTCGACATCGTTGCCGAGACGCTGCCGGCCGATCGGGTGGTCTTGGTGACGCTCGACGAACGGCGGCGGGTCGTCATCGACCACGTGCTCGGTGGCCCCGGTGCCGATGTCATCGGGCAGGACACTTTCGAAGAGTTGATGTCCGGCCTCACCGGCTGGGCCTTGCGTACGTGGGAAACCGTGCTGTCGGAGAGCCCGGACGACGAGCGGGAGCCGGCGGCACTTCGCCGGCGTCGCATCGAGAACCAGGCGGGGGCGGTGATCGTGGCGCCCATGCGCTACCGGGACTCGACCCTCGGGACACTCACCGCCGTACGCCGCATCGATGAACCCCTGTTCACCGCGGTCGATGCCGATCTGCTCGAGGCGATCGCCAATCAGTCCGCCATCGCCATCGCCAACGCTCGCTTGGCGCAATCGATTCATGCCGGAACCGCCTCCGGACGACCCGAGGCGATTGCCCGCCGGCTCTACGAGTCCCTCCGCCAGGGCGACATGGCGACAACGGCGAGCCTGCTCGCCGCAGATGCCGAGTGGGAGGTCCCGGGACGCTCGGTCATCGCCGGGGTCTACCGGGGCCGCGGCGCCATGTTCGATCACTTCGCACGTATCGGCACGCTCACCGAGGGCACGTTCCGAGTGGAGCTCGTCGACATCTTCGGGAGCACCACCGCCGCAATCGCCGCCGTCGACTGGTCGGCACGGTGCGACGGTCGAGCAGTGTCGTCGAGCAGCCTGATCCATCTGTCGGTCGACCGCGGGATGGTCGTGAGGCTCCGGGTGGTACCGGAGGATCAGTACGCCTTCGACGAGTTCTGGGGTGTAGCCGAGGGCTAGGCCATCCACTCCACGAACGCCTTGGCCCACACGCCGAGGGCGCCTCCCGTCTCGGCGCGCTCGCGGACGTCGCGGTCGCTGGAGACCACCACTGCGCGATCGGCATCCAAGGCGGCAGCCACGACGAGATCGTCGGCCGGGGTGCCGGCAGGGGCGAAACGCACCACCACCCCCGGTGGAGCGCCATCCCGGTGCGTGGTGTCGACGCGCTCTCCCTCCCGACTCGAGTCGTAGACCACCACGGCGCGCACCGGGCCACGAGCCTGGCGCACGGCACTCGCTGCCGCCGAGTCGATGCGGCGCCGCGCCGTCGGATCGCCGACCTCGTATCCCGGCAATGCCCCGGCGACATTGTGACCGTCGATCACCAGCGTGAACCCATGGGGGTCGCTGAGCAGCGATTGAAATGCTGCGCCGGCATCGGGAGGAACGCCGGACGGCAACATCGGCGGTCCGACGCTGTGGGATCGCTCCTCGGCTTGCGGGGCGGCTCGGGCGGCCACCTCGACCAGGGCATCCAGGTGCCGGGCCCAACCGATCGGGTCGCGCACCAAGGAGTGACCACCCTGCTCGGCGGCGCGCTCG
>JBFGCM010000090.1:0-14776 GCA_041581135.1 Acidimicrobiia bacterium | reverse complement strand
GGAGGTAGCGGTTCTTTGGGTCGTCGAGCGGCCCGAACCGGATGGGGTCCCACACCGCGATGGGCCGGGCGCCCATCGTGAAGATGTCGCGCAAGATGCCGCCGACGCCGGTGGCGGCGCCCTCGTAGGGCTCGACGAACGAGGGATGGTTGTGGCTCTCGATGCGCAGCGCCACCAGCCATCCGTCGCCGATGTCCACCACACCGGCGTTCTCGCCCGGCCCCACCACCACCCATGGCGCCTCGGTGGGGAACCGGCGCAACCACTTCCGCGACGACTTGTACGAGCAATGCTCGGACCACATGACGGAGTACATGGCGAGCTCTGCCGGGCGGGGGTCGCGGCCCAGGATGTCGACGACCGAGTGGTACTCGGCGTCGGTCATACCGAGCTGGCGGTGCGCCGGCTCTGCCGTCGGTGTCTCAGGCACCGACCGTCTCCGCCGGTACCGGGGTGAGGCCGGCGACATACGACTCGAGGAGGACCCGGCCGTCGGTGGAACCCAGGACGTCTTCGACGGCCCGTTCGGGATGCGGCATCAGCCCGGCGACGTTGCCGGCGGCATTGGTGAGGCCGGCGATGTGGTTCGTCGAGCCGTTGAGGTTGGCGGCGTCAGTGACGGCGCCGTCGGCGTCGCAGTAGCGAAGGACTGCCTGGTTGCCGGCTTCGATCGCCTCGAGGTCCTTCGATGGCACCACGAAGTTGCCCTCGTAGGAGTTCAGTGGGATCCGCAGCACGTCGCCGACCGTGGCCGCCGAGGTGAGGATGGAGTTCGTGGACTCCACCCGGAGGTGAATCGGCCGGCAGATGAAACGGAGATCACGGTTGGCGACCAGCGCCCCGGGTAGCAGGCCGGCCTCGCAGAGGATCTGGAACCCGTTGCAGATGCCGAGCACCGGTGTGCCGGCCCGCGCCATCTCGGCCACGGCCTTCATCACCGGGCTGAAGCGGGCGATGGCGCCGGTGCGCAGGTAGTCGCCATGCGCGAACCCGCCGGGGAGGACGACCCCGGCGAAGCCGTCGAGGGTGGTCTCGCGGTGCCACACCAGCTCGGGCTCGGCGCCGAGCAGATCGAGTGCGTGGGCGACGTCGTGTTCGCAGTTGGTGCCGGGGAAGACGAGGACGGCAACCCGTCGGTTGTGCTTGTTGACTGCGCCTTCGATCACCGAAGCACCCTCGTCGGCTCGTCGCCTTCCACCACCACCTCGTACTCCTCCATCACGGGGTTGGCGAGCAGGGTGCGGCACATCTCGTCGACGAGGCGGCGAACCTCAGCGGCGTCGCCGCCGTCGACATCCAAGTAGATCGAGCGCCCGAAGTGGACGTCGTCGACGCCGAACCCCAGGTCCTGCAGTGCCCGCTGCGTAGTCACCCCTTCGGGATCGGAGAGTCCTTCCTTGCGGCGGATATCGACCCGGACCTTCATCGGGCCAGGTACTCCTCGAACGGCCGGCCCGTGATGCGCTCGTATGCCTCGACGTAGCGGTCGTGGGTGGCGGCGACCACCTCGGTGGGGAGTGGTGGGGGCGGAGGCTGCTTGTCCCAGTCCTGGGAGTCCAGCCAGTCACGTACCGGCTGCTTGTCGAACGAGGGCATGGTGGCGCCGGGTGCCCATGCGTCGGCCGGCCAGTACCGGGAGCTGTCGGGGGTGAGGACTTCGTCGATGAGGATCACCTCGCCATCCACCATGCCGAATTCGAACTTGGTGTCGGCCAGGATGATGCCCCGGGACGCGGCGTACTCAGTGCCGGTGAGGTACAAATCGATGCTGCGGCGGCGCAGCTCCTCGTAGAGCTCGTTGCCCACGTAGTCGCGGGCCTGCGCCTCGGTGATGTTCTCGTCGTGACCGGATTCGGCCTTGGTCGCCGGCGTGAAGATGGGTTCGGCGAGACGGTCGGCCATCTGAAGTCCCTCGGGAAGGTGCTCGGTGGTGGGCCCGCCGCCGGCCGCATACTCCTTCCAGGAGGACCCGTACAGGTAGCCGCGGACGACGCACTCCATGGGGATGACGTCGGCCTTGTGCACCAGCATCATGCGGCCGCGCAGTTCGTCGTGGTGTTCCGGAGCCAGGCCAGGGACGTCGGCCGGCTCTGCGCTGATCAGATGGTGCGGGGTGTCGAGCAAGTCGAACCAGTGCAGCGACAGGCCGGTGAGCACCTTGCCCTTGTCGGGGATCGGCTCGGTGAGCACCACGTCGAAGGCGCTGATGCGGTCCGAGGCGACGATGAGAAGGCGGTCGTCGTCAACGGCCCAGATGTCGCGGACTTTGCCCGATCGTTCCGGAGGTGCCAGCACCGGCCGGAGCGTAGTCGCGTCGCCCGCACATATCGTGCTTGCCCTCGCCTGTGGCGGTCGCCGGAGACGATCCGGGAACGGCGGCGGAAACCATGGGATAGTGGGGGTTCCCATGGCCCTCTCGAGACGTGGATTCATCGCAACCACCGCCGCCGGTGTCGTCGCCGTCGTGGCCGGAGCGTGGCGGCTCGTGACCGGTGCACCAGAGGCGGCGCCGGTGGCGGCCGCCGGCACCACGTCGACCACGGCCGCATCAACGACGACGACTGCAGCGGCGACCACATCCACGACAGCCGCTGTCACCACCTCCCCTCCGACCAGCGCGGCATCGACCACGACGGCGGCACCGGACACCACTACCTCCGTGCCACCGGAGACCACGACGACCACCACCGAGGCTCCACCCGAGACCACCACCACCGAAGCGACGACCACCACCGAGGCCCCACCCGAGACCACGTCGACCACGGCCGCACCCGTCACGGAGGGAGCGGTCGCCATCACCGCCATCTGCAAAGACGCCTGGGGGGCGGCCCCGGTGGCCGGCGAGTTCGTGGGCCACACGATCGAGCGGCTCACCGTGCACCACAAAGCGTCAGTCCTCAGCTCCAACACGCACGCGCCGGCAAAGGCACGCCAGCACCAGAAGTTCCATCAGGACTCGGGCTGGCCAGACGTCGCCTATCACTTCATGGTCGACGCTCACGGCCACGTCTACGAGGGCCGACCGACGTGGGCCGCCGGCGACACGTTCACCGACTACGACCCGGCCGGGCATTTCCTGGTCTGCGGGGAGGGTGACTTCAATCAGCAGGCCCTGCCCCAGGCGCAGCTCGAGGCGATGGCCGACGTGTTGGCGTGGGCGGCGGTGCAGTTCGGCGTCTCACCTGAGACGATTCGGGGCCATCGCGACTACGCCGCCACCACTTGTCCCGGCGCCAACCTGGCACCCCTCGTCGACGACGGTACGGTGCGGGCCATGGTCGAGGCCCGTCTCGCCGCGGGCACGCCGTCTCTGGTGATCGGCTGTGGTCAGGACGCATACGACCTCGTCGCCGCCATCGAAGCCGGCACCGCCTGAGCACGTCTTTCCCAGCGTCGATCGAGCGGCGCTGTGTGGCCGAGGGAGCGGCTCAGCCGCTGCCGGGCTGTGGATTCTCCGGTTCGCCGGACTTGCCGCCTGAGGGGTTCTCGTTGGAGGGTTCGCCGCTCTTGCCGGAGCCGCTCTTGCCACCCTCCTCCAACTCGTCACACCCTTCCGGGAGGTCCTTGCCCTCCTTCAGCGCCTCGGCGCATTCTGCGGCCTTGGCCTGCGCCTGCGCCTTGGCGAAGCTGTCGGCGCGAGCCACCGCAGCGTCCGCGTCCGAGGTGGCGTCGTTCGGTGGCTGGGAGGCCGTTGGGCTTTCCGACAGTGCAGCATCGACCGGACTCACCGGCGCCGTGTCGCTCGGACTCGGCGGGGCGCTGGGCGGTCGTGGCTTCAGGGAGATGGGTCTTTCGGGCGGGCCGTCCGCATGCGGAGGCGTGGGTACCTCACCCGAGCGGGGTCCAAACGACGCGTTGGAGCCGCTGCCACAGGCGGCGAGCGCGATCGCCACGATGGTGAGCCAGATACCCACGCGCCGGAAAGACGCCACTGGCGTCACCCGGCGCGAGGTCCCCCTGTGGAACCGCCACCTCATTTCCCGACCGTAACGGGATAATGGGAATGCGTCTGTAGGTCGAGCGACTCGTTTTCCGTCCACCAGCGGAAGTCTATGCCTCGCCCGCGCTATGCGGTCACCCGAGCTTGGCGAGACGATCGAAGACCACCTGCGCGTCGGCCAGGAACCGCGCCGGATCGAAGCAATCCGCCAGCGCCCCGGCGTCCAACGTCACGTCCGGATCTTCTGCCAACAGCGTCTGCAGTCCGATGTCCTCTTCCCACGCCCGCATGGCGTTGCGCTGGACGATGCGATACGCCTCGTCACGGCTCAGGCCGGTCTTGACGAGCGCCAACAGCACGGCCTGGGAGTAGACGAGTCCATGGGTCGCCTCGAGGTTCGCCAGCATGCGGTCCGTGTTCACCACGAGTCCGTCGATGATCCGGGTCATCCGTGCCATGGCGTAGTCGAGCAGCATGGACGCATCGGGAAGCGCCACCCGCTCCACCGAGGAGTGGCTGATGTCGCGTTCGTGCCACAGCGCGACGTTCTCGAGGCCGGCGCCGGCATACCCCCGCAGCAGGCGGGCGATGCCGGTGATGTTCTCCGAGCCGATCGGGTTGCGCTTGTGCGGCATGGCCGACGAGCCCTTTTGCCCCTTCCGGAATGCCTCACGCACCTCTCCCACCTCGGAGCGCTGCAGATGGCGGATCTCGGTGGCGAACCGCTCCAGCGAGGCGCCGACGAGGGCGATGGTGGACAGCAGCTGGGCATGACGATCGCGGTGGGTGATCTGCGACGAGGCATCCTCGACGGCGAGGCCGAGCCGCCCGCACACGTACTCCTCCACCGCAGGAGGCGTGTGGGCGTAGGTGCCGACGGCGCCGGAGATCTTGCCCACGGCCACCGCGTCCCGGGCCCGCTCCAGCCGCTCCACGTTGCGGTCCATCTCGAATGCCCAGGTGGCCAGCTTGAGTCCGAAGGTGGTCGGCTCCGCCCAGATGCCGTGGGTGCGTCCGACCATCACCGTGTCTCGGTGCTCGAAGGCCCGCTTGGCAATGGTCTCGCACAGCACACACGCCCGCTGCACCAACATGTCGGCCGCTCGCTCGAGAAGCGATCCCTGTGCCGTGTCGACCACATCGGACGACGTGAGGCCGTAGTGCACCCACTCACCGCCGGTCGCCACCGAGTCGGCGAGCAGGTCGACGAAAGCGGCCAGGTCGTGGTGAGTGACGGCCTCACGCTCGAGCCAGGCGTCCACCGAGACCTCTGGTGCGGCGCGGAGTGCTTCGGCGGCACCGGCCGGCGCCACACCGAGCGAAACCCACGCCTCCACGACCAACGTCTCCACCTCCTTCCACGTGGCCAGCTTGGTCGCGTCGGACCACAGCTCCGCCATCTCGGGCAGGGTGTACCGCTCGATCATCCGCCCAGCGTACGGCGGTACGCGTCGAGCTTCTGCGCCAGCTCGGAATCGGCGGCGGCGAGGATGGCGACGGCGAGGTAGCCCGCATTGGCGGCACCGTCGACGGCGACGGTGGCCACGGGGATTCCCGTGGGCATCTGCACGGTCGACAGCAGCGCATCGAGGCCCCCCAGCTTCCCGGCGGCGATCGGCACCCCGATGACGGGGAGGGTCGAGTGAGCGGCGACCGCTCCCGCCAGGTGCGCCGCCTTCCCGGCGCCGCAGATGATCACCCCGAAACCGGCGTCACGGGCGTTGGTGGCGAACTCGGCGACCGCCTGAGGCGTGCGGTGCGCCGACATCACGTGGACCTCGTGCTCGATACCGAACTCGTGCAGGACCTCCGAGGCGGGCTGCATCGCGCCGTCGTCCTTCACGGATCCCATGAGGATCGCCACCTTCTTGCTGTCTACTGCCACCCTGTCCTCCTGGCTGCGATGTCACTACGGAACTGTTTGCCCTCGAAATCGATCAGGTCGGCGGCGGCATACGCAGTAACGCGGGCCGCCGCGACGTCGGAGCCGGTGCCGACCACGTTGATGACGCGGCCTCCGGCTGTGACGAGCTGCTCGCCGGCGAGCCGGGTACCGGCATGGAACACCAGCGCGCCGTCGATCAGCTCCGCAGCGTCCAAGCCGGTGATGGTGTCGCCGCGGCGGGGCGATTCGGGATAGCCGCCGGCGGCCAGCACCACGTCGACGGCAGCCGTGTCGTGCCATGTCAGGTGAGTGTCGCCCATGCTCCCCTCGGCGGCCGCCGCAAGCAGCGCTCCCAGATCGCCGTCGAGTCTCGGCATGAGCACTTGGGTCTCCGGGTCGCCGAGCCGGCAGTTGAACTCGATCACCTTGGGACCCTCCTCGGTGAGCATGAGGCCGGCGTAGAGGAAGCCGCGATATTCGATGCCGTCGCGACGGAGCTCGGCCAGCACCGGGTCCATGATGGTGGACACCGTGGTGGCGACCAGGTCGGCGGGCAGGTCGAGAACGGGGGAGTAGCTGCCCATCCCCCCGGTGTTGGGGCCGGTGTCGTCGTCGCTCAGTCGCTTGTAATCCCGGGCGGGCTGGAGCGGCACCGCCGTGGTCCCGTCACAGATGGCGAACACCGACACCTCGTCTCCGCGGAGGCACTCTTCGATCACCACCGACGCTCCCGCCGCGCCGAACCGTCCGATGAAGCATGCTTCTGCCCAGGCGATGGCCTCAGCGGCGTCGGCGGTCACCAGGACCCCCTTGCCGGCGGCGAGGCCGTCGGCCTTCACCACGTAGGGCCCGTCGGTGCGCTGCAAGTGGGTGCGGGCGGCGTCGGCATCGGTGAACGTCACCGCAGCCGCGGTGGGGACGCCGGCGCGGCGCATCATCTCCTTGGCGAACGACTTGGACGATTCGAGGCGGGCTGCCGCCGCCGCGGGGCCGAAGCACGGGATGCTCTTGGCGGCGAGGGCGTCGGCCACGCCGGCGGCCAGTGGTGCCTCGGGCCCGACCACCACCAGATCGGTATCGGTGGCAACCGCGGCGTCGACGACCTGGTCGGGGTTGGTGGGGTCGACGTCGCCGAGCACGGGTCCGCAGGCGGCCAGGCCCGGGTTGCCGGGCGCAGACACGACCGTGGCCGTCTCGGAGAGCTTCCAGCCGAGCGCATGCTCCCGGCCACCACCGCCCAGCAGCAGGATCTTCATGAGCGCTCCAGGGTGGCGGTCCGTTCCGGCCCGACCGATACCAGGGTCACCGGCACGCCGGCCAACTCCTCCACATACTCCACGTACTGGCGGGCTTCCTTGGGCAGGTCGCCGAAGCTACGAACCGTGGAGATGTCCGTCTGCCACCCGGCGACCTCCTCGTAGTGAGGTCGGCAGTTGTAGAGCACCCGTTGTTGGCGGGGAAACGTGGTGTAGCGCTCGCCGAGGCTGTCGTAGGCGGTGGCCACTTGCAGCGTGGCGAACTCCGACAGCACGTCGAGCTTGGTCAGAGCGATCTCGGTGATGCCGGACACCCGCACGGCGTACTGCAAGGCAATGGCATCGAGCCAACCGCAACGGCGACGGCGTCCTGTGACCGTGCCGAACTCGCCGCCCACCTCCACCATCCGCTCGCCGATCTCGTCGGTGAGCTCGGTGGGAAACGGACCGCTGCCGACACGGGAGATGTAGGCCTTGGTGACGCCGATCACCCGGTCGATGCGCCGGGGCCCCACGCCGCTACCGACGGCGGCGCCACCGGCCGTGGGATTCGACGACGTGACGAACGGATACGTGCCGTGGTCGATGTCGAGCAGTGTGCCTTGGGCGCCTTCGAACAGCACCAGCTTTCCTGCGACCAATGCCTCGTGGATGACCAGCGAGGTGTCCGTGACGTGGTCGCGCAGCCGTTCGGCATACCGCAGGTACTCCTCGGCGATGGGCTCGGGGTCCATGGGGAGCTGGTTGTAGACCTTGGTGAGATGCTTGTTCTTGTCCTTGAGGGCCGTTTCGAGCTTCTCGCGGAAGATGTTGGGGTCGAACAGGTCTTGCATGCGGATGCCGTGGCGCGAGTACTTGTCCATGTAGGCGGGCCCGATGCCGCGCTTGGTGGTGCCGATCTGGTGTTTGCCGAGGAAGCGCTCCATCACCATGTCGAGCTTCCGGTGGTAGGGCATGATGAGGTGGGCGTTGGCGGATACCAGCACTCGTGACGGATCGATGCCGCGCCCGGCGAGGGTGTCCATCTCGTCGATGAGGACGCCGGGATCCACCACGCAGCCGTTGCCGATCACCGGCGTGGCGTTGGGGTTGAGGACGCCGCTGGGGATGAGGGTGAGCGCGAACCGCTCGTCGCCGACCACGATGGTGTGGCCGGCGTTGTTGCCCCCTTGGTACCGAACGACGAGGTCGGCATCCTCGGACAGGATGTCGGTGACCTTGCCCTTGCCTTCGTCGCCCCATTGGGCTCCCAGCACAACCACGCCCGGCATTGGTGTTCCTTCTCGGGGCCGATCCGAAGCGAGCATGGTAGGGCGGGCTCTCCGACTCGCCGTCGGTTAAACGCGACGCCAGAGTGACGCCCGCCGAATGGATGGTCGGCGACTCCGACGATGTCGGCCGCCCCGGCCCGATCATGCCGAAAATTCGCGCCGACAGCATTGCCGAACACAAGAAGCAGACCCGACGGGATCTGCTCGATGCCGCCGAGCAGCTCTTCGCGGCTCGTGGCTACTCGGCGACGTCACTGGCTCGGGTGGCCGATCTCGCCGGCGTCGCCCGGACGACCATCTACGACTACTTCTCCAACAAGGATTCGCTCGTCCTCGGCTTGGTCGCCGCTCGTGCCGAGGTGGCCACGGCCGAGATCATCGACGCTGTGGATCCGAGTGCGACGCCGCTCGCCCAGCTCGAGACGCTGTTGCGTAGCGCAATCGCGTACTCGGCGAGACACCCCCACCTCTCCAGGCTGGTGACCCGCGTCGGGCGCAAACTGCCGGACCCCGAGCAAGAGGCCATGTGGGCCACGCTGAATCCGGTGCTCGCCGAGGTCGTCCGGATCGTCGGCGTCGGCGTCCAGACGGGCGAGTTCCCGCCCATGAACGTGGCCCTGGCGTCCCGAATGGTCGCCGATCACATCATGTGCGCTGTGGACGAGCTGTTGCGTGCCGATCACCCGATGAGCCATCTCCCCGCAGTCGAGGACGAGTGGGTGCGGTGGCTGCACCGTGCCCTCCGGCCCGACTGAAATCCACGCCGCTTCCGGCGATGTGGGCCAGGTGCCGTCGATAGGCTGAATGCAGACGACCGCGGGAGCCGCATGCCCAGCGAGAGCTTGTATCGCCACGTCACCCGCATGCCCGAGCCGCAGCGGGCGGCGTTTCGGTCGTCGGGCGTCGCGGCGGGACAGTTCGACACCCTCGAGCAGGCGGCACGTCTGCACCTGGACACACAACTCCGGCGGGCGGCGTCACCCACCTTCCGTAGCGTCGCCGGACCGGCGCCGGAACGCGCCGCCGCCAACATGGCGACCGGCGACACCCAGTCGTACGTGGGCACCGAGACCACGGTCGTGACCTTCGGGCAGACCTACAAGGACCTTCCTGTGTTCGGAGCCGGTGCCGCCGTAGAGGTCGACGGGGCCGGGGAGCTGGTGTCGTCGAACGTCGGCGTCGACGCGGTGGACGACCTGGGGGACCTCGTCGTGCCGAGCCGTGTCCCGGCCGACGCCTTCGAGACGGTCCGTCGTGTCATCGAGGCCACGCCCGACCTGGCCGACCTGCCCCAGCCTGAGCTGCTCGTCTACCGTGACCCGGTGGGAGGCGCCCACCCGACCCATCTCGCGTGGCGGTTCTCGAACGTCCCCACGGGCGCCGCTCCGGACACATCGGCCGGTCACCGCACGGACGCCCGACCCTACGAGCTGACCGGCGACTATCTGGTCGACGCTCACGACGGTTCGTTGCTGTATGCCTATGGCTCGGTGCCCACCGCCGCCATACCGTCGGTGGTCATCGGGCCTGACGAAGCCGGGTCCCATCAAGAGGTCCGAGGCATCGATACCGGCAATGGATTCGAGCTGAGGGATCCCGCCCGAGCGGTCGCCACCCTGGACCTGCAGTACGGAGTGCTCGGTGGCGCCGAGCCGTTGCGGGTGAGTTCGGTGGACGGCACGTTCAGCGATGAGCAGAGGGCCGCCATCACGGCCCACATGAACGCCATCCGAGTGCACGACTTCCTCGAGTCCGTGTTGCATCGCAATGGACTCGACGGCAAGGGCATGGCGTTCGTGTCCGTCGTCAACGCGCAGCAGCAGGCGAGCAACGACTCGCAGTGGCGCAATGCCGTATGGGACCCCAAGCGTCAACGGATGTTCTACGGCCAGGTGATGGTGGGAGGTCGGCTGACGAGCACAGCTCGGCATCTCGACGTGGTGGCGCACGAGATCATGCACGGCGTGTCGAGCTTCGGTTCCGTGCTGAAGTACGCCGGGCAGTCGGGGGCGCTTGACGAATCTCTGGCCGACGTCTTCGGGGTCATCATCCGCAATCGGTACGAGGCTCCGAGCGCCACCGATGTCGACACGTGGTCATGGGAGATCGGCAAGGGATTCCGCGGCGACGATCAGCCGTTGCGCGACATGCAAGACCCCACCCGTCTCGGTGATCCGGCGCACATGTCCGCCTACGTGCACGAACCGCTTCCCAGCCTCTCGAACGACTGGGGTGGCGTCCACACCTACAGCAACATCCACAACCGGGCCGCCTATCGGCTGCTCACCGACGTCGCCGCCAACGGCGAGCGCATGCCTCCGGACCGTGTCGCCGAGGTCTACTACTACACGATGGGTCGCCTCCTGCCGACGGCGGACTTCGCCACTGCGCTGGCGGTGCTGCTCGGAGTGATCGACACCTTGTGGCGCGCTCAGGACGACAAGAGAACAGCACTACGGGCGCTGGCCATCGACGCATATGCTTCGGTTGGCATCATGACGGAGGTCGCATGAGAAGAGCCGTGAGCCACGTCCGCGCCGACTTGGTGCTGTTCGTCCGAGACGAGAAGACCGCGCATTTCACCTACCAGGCCATTCGGTCGGCGATGCGAGAGGTTCAGGCCTTCTATCGCCGTGTGCCCGACGAGGACACCATTCCGAGACCGCAGTCCGTGACATGGGACACCGTCGACCTGGCATCCACGTACGCCCCGGCCACGGCAGACACGCAGGCGCCGACCATCAACCTGCACTACCTCATTCCGGGATCACCCGATGCATCCGAGTCCGACCTCGCCGGCATGTGGGACACGATCAAGCCCGGGACCCTCGCCGACCAGGCGCAGATCGCCCAGGCGGTTCGGGAGTGGATGCCAAGCGACGGCGACCTGCTCGTGGTGATCACCGACGAGCTGATCACGCCGCCGCCGGAGTGGCGATACGTGATCTGGGACCTGACTCCGTCTGGCTTCGTGATGACGATCGCCCCGCTCGATCCGGAGTACTGGGGGGACACGTCGGCCGATGCCGCCGCCCGTCTCACCGCCATCAAGCGGCGCACCCGTGCTGCGCTGCTCTCCATCCTGGGTACGGCTCTGGGACTGCGCCGGTGCGACAACCCCGAGTGCTACCTGTTTCGCAACGTGGAGTCGGTGGTACGGCTGGACGAGATGCGCTTCATCGGGCCGGAGCACGACGCCAAGCACCTCATCGGCTGGGGCTTCGACACGGTCACCGTCGATGCCGTCGACACCCCGACGTGGGCCGGCGGGGCGGGCAAGTCATGACGTACACACTCGACTGGGTGCGTGGTGCCAGTGTCACCATCGACGTCGAGCGGCGCGCGGCACCACAGGGCGGCGATGACGACGACCGTTGCTGGCTGCAATACGTGCCGCCCTTCCGGCAGACGATGCGCAGCCCGTCTCAGGAGCTGCCCATCGCGCTGGCGGATGTACGCCAACTCGTGACACCGCGGCTGGAGAAGCTCACTGAGGGACGGCTGTCCGGTGCTCGATCCACCGGGACCGCGGCGGCTGCGGCGGTTGCCCCCGGGTCTGCCGTCGACCAGTTGCGTGAAGTCGGCGAGGCGATAGCCCGCAGCCTCACCCTGCCGCACGTGCTCTCTGCGCTGTCGGCGCTGGGTGACGACGGGTTGTTCCTGTACATCGGCACCGACGAGGCCCTGATGAGCTTCCCGCTCGAGCTGCTCCACGACGGGCAGGACTTCCTGTGCCTGAAGCACCATGTCGGCCGATACATCAACTTGAGCTCGCCGCCTCCCGAGGCGCAGGGCTCGGGGCATCGTCCCGGCAAGGAGCTCGAGGAGCTGAAGGTGTTGCTCATCACGGTGCCCGAGCCGGCTCCTCGCGAAGGAACCACGTTCGAGCGACTACCCGAGGCCGAGGCCGAACGCGAGACGATCATGGCGGTGCTCGATCGACCGGGGATCGCCGTCACGTCGCTCCATGGCCGGGATGCCCGCTACGACGATCTGTTGGCGGCGCTCACCCGCGACCGGTACCACCTCATCCACTTCAGCGGCCATGCCACATACGGTGGTCGCTCGAGCTGCCTGAGCTTGTTCGACAAGGACGTCAACGTCGGGGTCCTGACCGCCTATCTCGCATGGCAGAAAGATGCCGTGCTGTGCTTCATCAACGGGTGCGAGACGGCGCGAGGACGGCCGCCCGAAGACGAGGAAGGCGAATCTGCGTGGGACCAGCAGTTCAGTATGTTCGGGCTGGCCAAGGCGTTCTTGGATACCGGTGCGTACTTCCTCGGCAGCTCATGGCGTATTCAAGACGAGTCGGCTCGTACGTTCGCCTCGACGTTCTACACCGAGCTATTGGACAAGAACACGCCCATGGGTCGGGCGATCACCCTTGCACGTCGCGCCACCGCCGAGGTCGCAGGCGACGATGACCCGTCGTGGGCGTCGTATGTGTTCTACGGCGATCCGCGCGTGAGCTTCGTGGGGACGGGAACGCCGGACGGCGGACCGGCTGTCGAAGAGGCGCCGCCAGAGGCGGCGATGCGTGGCGTCGACGTCGGCGAGGCGCCCGTCGCCGCGGCGGCCGACCAGACGGCAGAGGGCCGTGAGCGCCTCGAACAGATCGCCGCGGATTACGACAGTGTCCGGGCGACGATGGATTCGGGTTCGCCCCGCACCGCCCGGATGACCGCGTTGGTGCAGGATGCAAAGCACACGGGTGCGCGACTGTCGTCGACCGAGCTGGTCGAGTGGTTCGGCGAAGGCGGCGGCCGCCGGTTGGTCGCCATCGCGTTGATCGGAGCCGCCCGAGACGTTGCGCACCTCGATCTACTGGCGGACGCAGTCGCCGATTCGCAGTCCGCGTTCGAGCAGTACCACGCGCTCGTGGGGATCTCCGAGATGCTCGACGACCTGAGCGCCGAGCAGCGCACGCAAGCGCGCCGCGTGCTGCGTCGCGCCTCGGAAGACTCACGGGTCATCGGTACGGACCGGGGCTACCTGGTCGACCGCATGCTCGGCACCCTGGGGCCGGGTGAGATCGCGATGCGACCCGACAAGTTGTGGGAACCCGGCGCCACCGTTCGGGTCGGCTTCCTGGACGGGGACGATGCCATGCAACGGCGGGTCGAAGAGATCGCCAAGGAGTGGACCGAACACGCCAACCTGTCGTTGCGGTTCGTCGACGCCGGCCAGCAACCGGAGGTGCGGGTGTCGTTCGAGAGGCCGGGTGTGTGGTCATACCTGGGGACCGATGCGCTCGCCATTCCGATGGATCAGCCCACGATCTCGCTCGGGTCGGCCGAGCCGGACCGAAGGTCGGTCTTGCGTGCCTTCGGGCATGCCCTCGGGCTCACGAACGAGCACCAGGTCACCGACGACATTCCGTGGGATCGCGATGCCGTGTACGCCTTCTACGAACGTGACCCTTATCGGTGGTCGCGGGAGATGGTGGAGCAGAACGTCTTCGCCACCGATCCCGCCTACTACGGCTTCGACAAGGAGCTGGATCCGGCGTCGGTGATGCTGTTGCCCATCTCCAACGACCTGCTGACCGAGCCGATGGACCTCTCGGGCGGCTCAGAACTCTCCGCAGGCGACAGAGAATTGATCGCCAGGCTCTACCCAGCCGATCCCTAGACACGACGATGGGGCGGTGTGACCGCCCCATCGTCGCGACTTCGGGTGCGCTCCACGGGCTCAGTTGAGGAGGTAGAGCCGGGCCCACGGCCCGCCGTGATCGGAGTACCACAGCGGCGGGACGGTGTTGGTCTTGCGGCCCTCCCAATCGCCGACCACGGTCGTGATGGTCAGCAGCGGGCGGATCGATTCCTCGATGAAGATGTGGTCGATCCGCTGGGTGAGGTTGCTCTTCTCGTTCTGCAGGTTCTCGTCCTGGCAGCATGTGGCGCCGGATTCCACCGGGTAGGGGAAGCGGATGCTCCACGTGTCGGTGTACCCGGCATCGTTCACGATGCCGTAGGCGGTGGTCCCGGGTTCCGCGTTGAGGTCGCCCACGAGCACCACCGGGTGCCTCGAGCCGGAGATCGCATAGATGAGTTCTTTGGCCTGGGCGTCCTGGCAGACGAACGGCGTCCCGTCGGCGGCGACGCAGAAGCCGGCGCCGGTCAACGGGTCCGGCTCCACCTCGAGATGGGTGTTGACGAACCTGAAGGCGTGACCCTTCACCTCGGCGTCCACAGCGACGTAGCCACGCACGAACGGGATCGGGATGCCGCCCAGCGACGGGGTGAACTTCGCCTCGAAGTTCTCGGCCACAACCGACTCACGGTCGACCTTGGTGGTGGTGTTGCGGTAGAGGATGACGTCACGATCTACCACGGTGCCGAACGTGCCGTCACCCAACGGCAGCGTGATGTTGGAGTTCTCCACGACCGCCGCCACCGGGTCCCGGTCGTCGACCACAGCGAGC
>JBFGCM010000089.1:0-15231 GCA_041581135.1 Acidimicrobiia bacterium | reverse complement strand
TCATCGGCGTACGCCGCCAAGTCGTACCTGGGCACCGCATACACCTCGAACTGATGGGGCTCGGTACAGGCGACGGTCTCGAGGGACGAGATCTGTGTGGCTTCGACATCGATGGTCTCGATGCAGTCACCGACCCCGACGTCTTGGACGGGCGTGCTGGAGTCGAGAAATCCGGCTACCAAGGTGAAGCCGATGATGCCGACGATGCCGATTCGCACCAAGGTGCCTATACCGAATCTGCGCCCACGCTCGGGCTCGGGCTCCGACGGCAGCGGTGGCATCTGCGGTGTCGGGAACTGGCCCGGACCGGGCGCCTGCGGGCTCGCCGCGGGCTCTGTGGGAGGGGCCGGGACCGGCGGTGGGCCGGTGAGGGGTGGCAGCGAGCCAGAGCGCGGCGCCTGGGTCGGGGGCGAGGTCGAATTGATGAAATCCGACGGCCGGCTGACGGCCTTCGGTGCAGGCTTCGAAGCCTGCTTCTCGCGCATCTCGGCGGCGATCTCCGAGGCGCTCTTCACGACCTCGGGCTCGGAGAGGTCGAGCCAATCGGCGGCCTCGACGAGCGCCTCCGAGATCTCGGATGCGGCGTCGGGAGCGGCCATCTCGGCAGGTTCGGGCTCTTCGGAGTCATACGTCGGAACCGCCGGTGTCGTGCCGTCTTCGTCTATTCCGAGTTTGTCTTTCGCCTGCTTGAGCAGGTCGTCGCTCGAGAATCCCTCGTCACCCATCCGGTCGATCCTTGGTTCGTGCGGTGTATCTAGACACCCTATCGGCATCCGGTCGCGGCGGCTTGAACCACGGCGAGCTCCGGTCGGCGGACAGGGCCCGAGGGCCCTGGCGGCGGTCTTCCGGCCCCGGGTAGTGTCGAGTCGTGCCGGCATGAGAGGAGACGGGCACGGTGAGCGACAACGGACCCCAATCGATCGAGAGTTTGCTCCAGGAGGAACGCGAGTTCCCGCCGAGTGCGGAGTTCACGGCCCAGGCGAACGCCCAGCCCGGTATCCACGAGGAAGCGGCCGCCGACCCGGTCGGCTTCTGGATGCGCCAGGCCCTCGAGCGCATCACATGGTTCAAGGAGCCCTCGGTTGCGCTGGACGATTCGAACCCGCCGTTCTTCAAATGGTTCACCGATGGTGAGCTCAACATCAGCTACAACTGCTTGGATCGTCATCTCGAGACGCACGGCGACAAGGTCGCCTACCACTGGGTCGGTGAGCCCGGCGACACCCGCACGATCACCTATCGCGATCTGTACGCCGAGGTGTGCCGCTTCGCCAACGGGCTGAAATCCCTGGGTGTGCAACGCGGCGACCGGGTCGCGATCTACATGGGGATGGTGCCGGAGCTGGCGATCGCCATGCTGGCCTGCGCCCGCATCGGCGCGGCGCACTCGGTCATCTTCGGCGGCTTCTCCTCGGATGCCATCGTCGACCGGGTGGATGACGCCCAGGCCAAGGTGCTCATCACGTGTGATGGCGCGTGGCGCCGAGGCAAGGTGGTGCCCCTCAAGGACAACTGTGACACGGCCATGGCCAGCACCACGGTCATCGAGCATTGCATAGTCGTGCGTCGCATCGGCCAAGAGGTGTCCATGCAGGAAGGGCGCGACGTCTGGTGGCACGACCTCGTCGCCGATCAGCCGGACACCTGCGAGCCAGAGGTCATGGGGGCCGAGGACCTTCTCTACATCCTCTACACGTCAGGAACGACGGCCAAGCCCAAAGGCATCATGCACAGTTCGGGTGGCTACCTGACAGGGATCACCACCACCCACAGCCTCGTCTTCGACCACAAGCCGGACACCGACGTGTACTGGTGCGCCGCCGACATCGGTTGGGTGACCGGGCACTCCTACATCGTCTACGGGCCGCTGGCCAACCGCGCCACGAGCGTGATGTACGAAGGCACCCCCGACTATCCGGAGCGAGACCGACTCTGGTCGATCATCGAGGAGTACGGCGTCACGATCCTCTACACCGCTCCCACCGCCATCCGGGCCTTCATGAAGTGGGGATCGCACTACCCGGAGGCCCACGATCTGTCGTCGCTGCGCCTGTTGGGCACCGTGGGCGAACCGATCAATCCTGAAGCCTGGATGTGGTACCACCGCTACATAGGCGGCGAGTCCTGCCCCATCGTGGATACGTGGTGGCAGACCGAGACGGGCTGCATCTTGATCACGCCGTTGCCCGGGGTCACCACCACGAAGCCCGGATCGGCAACGACGGCCTTCCCCGGGATCGAAGCCGACGTCGTCGACGGGAACGGCGTCTCGGTGCCGAGAGGCTCGGGTGGACTGCTCGTCATCAAGCAACCGTGGCCCGCGATGCTGCGGTCCATCTACGGCGACGACGACCGCTACGTGGAGACGTACTGGTCACGCTTCGAAGGCATGTACTTTCCGGGCGACGGTGCCAAGAAGGACGAAGCCGGTTACCTCTGGGTCCTGGGTCGCGTCGATGACGTGATGAACGTGTCCGGTCACCGGATCTCGACGATGGAGGTCGAATCGGCGCTGGTGGCTCACGAGGCGGTCGCCGAGGCGGCCGTGGTCGGCCGCAGCGACGAGCTCACCGGGCAGGCCATCGCGGCGTTCGTCACGCTGGTGGGTGACCGGACCGGAGACGAAGCGCTGATCGCGGCGCTTCGTGATCACGTGGCCACCAAGATCGGTGCCATCGCCAAGCCCAAGAGCATCGTGTTCACGCCCGACCTCCCCAAGACGAGGTCCGGCAAGATCATGCGCCGGCTGTTGCGCGACATCTCGGAGGAGCGTCAACTGGGCGACGTGACCACGCTGGCCAACGCCGACGTCGTGGAAGCAATCGCCCATCAGGCGGTGGTGCGCACCGAGGACTGACTCGCTAGAAGTTCGCTTCGAGCCAGCGGCGAGCCATCGTCTGCGGCGACGCGGCACCGGCCTCCACGTTGGCGTTCAATGCCAGCAACACCTCGGTGGTCAGCTGGGCACTGATCGTGTTGATGAGTTCCGTGAATTCGGAGCCGTGTTCGTCGATGATCTCGTCGCGCACGATGGGTACCACGTTCTCCGCGGGGATCACGAGGAGTTCGTCGGTGAGCGGCACCAGCCCGCGTTCGGCGATGACCGGCCGGGTGGAGGGGACCTGGGCGATCTGGATCTCGCCACGGACGAGCGCAGGCAGGATGGCGTCCGGGTCGTCGAACGGCTCGAACTCCAGATTGCCCAGCTCGTAGGTGCGCACCAAGCCGGCGAAGCAGGTCTCGAGCTCCTCGCATTCCGGCATGCCACCCAAGGTGGCGTCGGACACCGCGGCGAGATCGGCGATCGACTCGAGCCCGTGCTCGGCGGCAAAGGCCGGGGTCACCACGAACACGAGTTTGTTCTCTGCGGGGGCGTAATCGAGGACCGTGGCGTTCAACGCACGATGCGCTTCCGAGAGAGCCGCGGCGATGGAGTCGGCGTCGGGTACCGAGGCGATTTCGAAGCCGTCGCTGAGCGCGACACCGAGGTAATCGGTCACCAGGTCGATTTCTCCGGCAGCCAGCGCTTCGTACATGAAATCACGGGATTCGATGGCAGGGACTCGGCTCACCTCGTACCCGGCGTCGCGAAGCGCTCTGGCGTAGATCTCGGCGAGGATGGAGGATTCGACGGTGTCGAACGAGGCGATCACGATGGGCGGCCCACTCCTCGGACCTGCTGGATTCGAGCCTCCGCATGCGAGTACGACGAGGCTCAGGGCGATGGCGAGGCAGGCGCGAACCCGCGATCGGATCATGCAGACGACTCCAGGAACCAGGGCTGAGAGATGCGAGGCAGAGTGTAGGTGTCCCCGGGTTCACGAAACGACCCTGGAGGAGCCTTTGACCGGGTCAAGCTGCGGTCGCTCGTCCGGGCGGGTCGCCTACGGCACACCGTTCGTTACCGTGCCACTCGTTACCGTGCCACCGTTCCCGCCCGGCGCCGATTGCACGCCGCCGCCTGGAGGCGAGGACCTCTGCAGAGGCGTGTTCTTCCCGGCCGTGTACGCGCATGACGTATGGGTCAACACGCAGGCAACGATCGCCTACATCTCCTATCGGGATGCAGGTCTGATCCTTCTCGACATCAGATCCGACCAACCCGACCATGATCGAGCGCGGCCACGAGCCGCTCACGTTCGGCAGTGACGAAGGAGACGCTCACGTCGCGGTGCCGGCGCGGGGCGGCAACCTGGTGATCGTCGGGGACGAGACCTATACGGATGACCCGTTTGGGTTTGCCCAGATCATCGACACGAGCGATTCGACCCGGGTCGGCGCATTCGCCGCGGACGACACACTGGAAGGCAGCGCTGACGACGGCCTGTACCTCGCCCACAACGTGGTGGCGCGGGGCAATCGCGCGTACTTCTCGTGGTACGACGACGGCGTCAGGGTCGTGGATTTCTCCAAGCCCTCTCAGCCTCGTGAGATCGCTGCGTTCTCACCCGGTGGCGGGAGCAGCTTCTGGAGCAGCTACGTCCACGAGAACCTGGTCCTGGGATCCGATTTCGCCGGCGGCGGTCTGTACATCCTGCAAGTGAAGTAGCGCGGCACGACGTCGCAACGAGGTATGGGGCCCGCGTGGCGGGCTCCATCGCCTGTGGACACATTCCCCCATGCGGTGATGATCCGGTCGCTCCCTTCAACGCCGCACCCCGAGCGGTACCCTCGCCGTCGTGAAGTCGTTGCAGCGGTCTGTCCTGCTCCCCTACGAGGTCGATCTCCGCGCCACCTTGGGCCGATCCAAGACGGCTCCCGGTGGATCGGGCACCAGGCGCCACGGGCAGCAAGTGTGGCGGGCGGTGCGGACTCCGGAGGGTCCCTCGACAACCCACATCGTGGTACGGGGCGGAGACGTGACGGCCGAGGCCTGGGGCCCCGGGGCGGGGTGGGCGCTCGACACTCTGCCACAACTGCTTGGAGCGGACGACACCCCGGAGACCTTCGTGGCACATCATCGTCTGCTGTCGGAGCTCCACCGCCGTCACCGTGGCCTTCGGATCGGTCGCACCGGGCTGGTGTTCGAGGCGCTGCCGAGATCCATCCTGGCCCAGAAGGTCACCGGGGTCGAGGCGTCCCGCAGCTGGCGCCGGCTCGTCTCCACCTACGGAGAACCGGCCCCTGGCCCCGGAGCCCTGAAGCTGGGGCCGCCCCCGGAACTGCTCGCCGCACTCGCCTACGAGGACTTCCATCCACTCGGTGTCGAACGCAAACGAGCCGAAGTCGTGATCCGGGTGGCCCGCCACGCCAAGCGCATGGAGGAGGCCGCCGCCATGCCGATCGACGATGCCTACCGGCGGCTGATGGCGGTGCGTGGCATCGGCATCTGGACCGCGTCGCTCGTCCTCGGGGAGGCACTGGGCGATCCTGATGCGGTTCCTGTCGGCGACTACCACGTCCCGAACACGGTGACGTGGGCCCTGGCAAGGGAGCCGCGCGGCACCGACGAGCGGATGCTGGAGCTCCTCGAGCCCTATCGGGGGCATCGGCATCGAGTGGTGCGGCTGCTGCATCTGGGCGGGATCGGCGCCCCCAAGTACGGTCCCCGCAACGCTCTGCGGGACATCACCAGGATCTGATCGTGCTCTGGGAGCATCGATTCGGGCCGCTCATCGCCGCCGGGGAGGTGACCGTCACGTTCCGGCGCTGGAAGAAGCGCCAAGTCGTGCCTGGAAACCGCTATCGCACCCCTGGCGGCATGATCGAGGTGGATGAAGTCGAAGAGGTGGATGCCGCCGCCATCACCGACGCCGACGCCCGGCGCGCCGGTCATGCCTCCGCGGCGGCCCTCGTCGCCGATCTACCGGACCGGCCCGGACTGCCGCTGTACCGCATCCGTTTCCACCATGTCGGCGCCGATCCGCGGGACGCGCTCGCCGCCGATGCCGACCTGGACGCCACCGCGGTGGCCGAGATCGACGCCAGGCTCGACCGTCTCGATCAAGCGTCGTCGTACGGACCCTGGACGGGGCCGACGTTGCGGATCATCCGGGATCGGCCGGCGGTGCGCGCCCCCGACCTGGCCGCCGGCTTCGGCAGGGAGACCCAGCCGTTCAAGCGAGACGTACGCAAGCTGAAGAACCTGGGACTGACCATCAGTCTCAACCCGGGGTACCGGCTCTCGCCGCGGGGTGAGGCCTTCCTGAGGATGTCGCCACGGGGCACCGACTCGAACTAGAGCGACGCGTAGACGGCCTCGGCGAGGGCCCGACCCCGGCTCTTCTCGGTGAGTCCCGGGAAGCGCAGCTGGTTGGGCACATACCCGAATCCGATGCCGGCGTCCGGATCGGCGAACACGACGGACCCGCCCAAGCCGCTGTGGCCGAACGCCGTGGGAATGAAGCCGTATGCGTTGAGTTCGTTGGGCAGGCTGTAGCCGAGCCCGAAGGCATTCTCGATGAGCAGCACGCGGTCGTGGCCCTCGGAGCGGGGCCGGGTGTGCTCTGCGATCGAGTCGGCGGAGACGACCCGGTGCCCGTCGATCTCGCCTGCGTTGGCCAGCGCTCCGAACAGCTTGGCGAGCGATCTGGCGGTCCCGATGCCGCCCGAGGCCGGCAGTTCCATGCTGCGGACGGCCGGGGAGTTGAACCGCTCGGCGACCGAGGTGACGCCGGAGGGTCCGACGAAGTGGGCCTGGCCGGTCCAGGTGTCCGGCCGAAACAACGACAGGTACCCGGCGATGAGCGGATCGTCCACCGGGGGAGCGTCGATGAGGTCGGCTACGCGGTGGTGCTCGCCGGCGGGGAGTCCGATCCAGAAGTCGAGGTCGAGAGGTTGGGCGATCGCTTCCCGAAAGTATGTGCCGATGGTGCGGCCGGTGATCCGGCGCACGACCTCGCCGATGATCCAGCCGTAGGTGATGGCGTGGTACCCGTGCTGCGTGCCCGGATCCCAGTACGGGGCGGCGTCGGCGATCTCGGTGACGATCTCGTCCCAGCTGGGATAGGGATCATTCGTCAGTCGGTGATAGTCGGGAACCGACAGCACCCCGGCCCGGTGGCTGAGCACCCCGGCCACGGTGACGTCGTGCTTTCCGGAGGCGCCGAACTCCGGCCAGTACTCGGCGACCACCGCTTCGACGTCGAGAAGGCCCTGGTCGGCGAGGACGTGAGCGATGACCGCCGTCACCCCCTTGGTGGTGGAGAACACCGTCGCCATCGTGTCGGCGTCCCAGGACCGTCCCGGTGCGGCTTCGCCGCCCCAGATGTCGACGACCGGCTCACCGTGCCGATACACCGCCAGAGCCGCTCCCGCCTCCTCGCGGATGGCGAAGTTCTCCCGGAACGCGTCGACCACGCGTCCGAACCCGGCGGCGTCGGCAGTGCCCCCGACGTTCATGGAGCCCTCCCCGGCGGACTGGAAGGGCTAGTACAGCTCGTATTCGCCGGCGACCAGCCGATCGCGAACACCCTGCCAGTCGTCCAGCGACTCCTTGGCGATGGTGGCGAGGTGATCCTCATCCGCTTCACCCACGATCTCGACATGGGTGGCTTGGGGCTCGGTGACCGGGCTTCCGATGGAACTCAGGAGCCGAATGGTCGCCTCCGTGGCGTTGGTCTCCGCCATGATGCGCTGGCTGATGTCATAGGCAACGGCGTGGTAGGTCTTGCCGACGTGAGCGGCCGGGTTCTTGCCGGCTGCCGCTTCGAGGCTCATCGGGCGGTAGGGCGTGATCAGGCCGCCGAACCGGTTGCCTCGGCCCACCTGCCCATCGTCGCCTGCCTCGGCCGAGGTTCCACTCAACGTGAGGTACGGCGAGTCGTCGGCGTCGGCACCGTTCACTCGAACATCGACGTTGTCACCCAGGATGCGACGGGTCTCGTCGGTGACCTCGTCGCGCACGGCGTCGATCACCTCGTCGTACTCGGCCCGGTTGGCCACCTTGGTGGCCAACACCGGCACGGCCACCGTGAGAGTGGCGTCGTCGCCGACCCGGGCTCCCATCACCTTGATGTCGCGTCCGATGGGAACTTCGCGCCGGTACAGCGTGCTGTTCAGGTGGTGCTCGATGGAATAGACGGCGTCCTCGAGTGGTGACCTCGGCATGGACACCGCGGCGAACGACGTGTCGTTGGAGAGCGGCACCGTCTCGGATTGCCGGGACACGACGTTGGCGAGATCCGCCGACGACTGGTTCAGCCAGATCTCCAGGGTGAAGGCGTCCGGATCGGCATCAGGGAGGATCTCCATCAGCACGCCGTGGAACTCCTTCTCCAAGGCTTCGATGTCGGGCTGCCATCCGTGGCCGAAGTCGGCCTTGCCCACCAGCACCACCCGGGACGGCTTGATGTGCCGTCCCCCGCCGAAAGCGACGTCGACGGCTCCTGCGGCGAGGATCGCCTTGTCCACGTTGAAGGGCCGTACGGCTCCGGTTTGGGCGACGTACTCCATGGCGAGGCGGCGGGCGAGATCGTCGGCGAGCGCGTCGCAGATCGTGTCGGGATGGCCGGATCCCTTGCGTTCGACGAACTCGACAGGAGGCGCGTACGGCGCGCGGCGGGTGATGGACAGATTCATACGTGGGACCTCGAACTGACGGGTTGCCCGATTGTAACCGCCCGCTTTCGGCCGACGTTCGTTCGGTTCGGTCCCGATCGGACCGGCGACGTCAGCTCTGGGCGGTTCGCAGGGCTTCGCGCACCCTCACCCGCCTCCCGTTGCGAAGCAGTCCGCCGGCGTAGACCCTGGCGGCACCGCGCACCAGCAGCCAGGTTGCCGTCACCATCAGGGTGACACTCAGCGCGATCTCCCAGACGGCTGCGTCGCCCGCCACCATTCGCAACGGCATGGTGGTGGGAGCCGTGGGGGGCACCAGCGAGGCGATGCGCAGCGCCGGGTTGTCTCCGGCGAGGCCGGTGGTGGCGATGAAGTAGGCCACGATGAGCAGCATCGAGATCGGGAACACCACGTTCTGCGCGTCCTCCTGGCGGCTCACGAGGCTGCCGGCTGCGGCGAACGCAGCCGAGTAGAACCCGAACCCGAGCACGAACCACAGGACCACCGACACCACCGTCATTCCCGCAGCGGCCGGAACCGCCACGTCGCCCGTTGCGGCCAGCGCGGCGAGGCCCGCCAGCCCGATCAACGTGAGCTGAATCAGTCCGAGGCTGCCGATGCCCAGCATCTTGCCCGCCAGGAGGTGCCGCGGCCGTACCGTGCCGAGGACCACCTCGACGACCCGGCTCGATTTCTCCTCGATGACGCCGATGGTGATCCACTGCCCGTACGTGATGAGGCTGATGAACAGGAGCACCGTCCCCACGAAGGCGAACAGCCGGTTCTCGGTCTCGGACTCGTCCTCCGGTTCGAGGTCTCGCGTGGGGAATTGGGCCGCCGCCAGAATCTCGGCCACCTGCGTGTCCGTGAGGCCCTCGGCTCGGGCGCGCTCGAGCAGGTCCATGCTTCCCAACGTCAGGGGAAGGACCGTGCGGAGCCGAGCATCGGCTGACGGGCCGAGAACGATCTCGTCGGGCGTCACCAGGGCCGCAATGGTGTCGTCGCGCAGCGCCGCCTCGCCATCGAGCTGCGTCGCATAGCTCTGGAGTTCTGCCGTTGCCTGGTCGGCGAGAGCCACGTCGAGCTGATCCTGCAGCCCGGGCGCAGGCTCCAGCACCCCGATCTGGTAGACCGGAGGCTCGTCGTCGGTGAAGAACATCGGGATGATGGCGACGGCCACCACGAGCACGAGCGTGAAACCGGTCGAGATGATGAAGGCCTTGGAGCGCGCCCGTTCCCGGAAGTCGCGCCACGCCACCAGGCGGATGATGGAGAGCGCGGTCATGCCCCGACCGCCTCGAGGAACACCTCGGACAGCGATGGCGGCTCGAACGAGAAATGGTCGATGTCGGTCCGGCCACTCAGTCCTGAGACCACTGCGCCGAGATCGACGCCGCGGTCGACCTCGAGGCGGGTGCGGCGGCCGTCTTCGAGGAGGACCCGCGCGGTGGGTATCACCTGGTCCCAGGGGATGTCATCGCCGGTGACCTCGACGTCGAGGTACCTCCGGTTGGAGCGCGCTCGGAGCTCACGCACCGCGCCGTCGAGCACGATGCGGCCCTCGTTGATGATGACCACGTCCTCGCAGATGTCCTCCACCAGGTCGAGCTGGTGGCTGCTGAACACCACCGCGGCGCCGGAATCTGCCTTGGAGCGCAGGATCTCCGACATCGCCTCGACGCCGATCGGGTCGAGGCCGGAGAACGGCTCGTCCAGTACGAGCAACTCGGGGTCGTGGAGCAGGGCGGTTGCCAGCTGCACCCGCTGCTGGTTGCCATGCGAGAGGTCCTCGAGCTCTGAGTCGAGACGCTCACCCAAGCCCAATTCGGCCAGCCAGCGGGTGCCGGCTTGTGTGGCGGCGGACTTGCTCATGCCGTGGAGCCGGCCGAAGTAGGTCAGCTGCTCCAGAATGCGCATCTTGGGGTACAGGCCGCGTTGCTCGGGCATGTAGCCGAACCGCAGCAGGACGTCACGGGTGATGGACTGTCCTCGCCAGCGCACGGTGCCGGCGTCGGGCTGCACCAGAGAGAAGACCGCGCGCATCGCCGTGGTCTTGCCGGCGCCATTCGGTCCCAGGAAACCGATCAGCTGTCCCGGCCCCACCCGGAACGTGGCTCCGTCGAGAGCGACCACGTCTCCGTACCGCTTGTGAAGGTCGACGAGTTCGAGCATGAAGGGCCGCAGCCTACGACCGAATCGACAGGAGAGGACTGGTTATGGTGCGGCCGTGGGAGAAAGCCCCTTCACCGCGGCGCTGCATGCCGACGCCGTCGTGGCCGACGGCCCGGATGTCGCCCCTCCGATCCACGTAGCGACGACGTTCGACCGGGACACCCAGGACGAGTGGGTGTATCGCCGCGACGGTCATCACACCACCGTGCGGCTCGAGGCGGTACTGGGCGCCCTGGAGGGCGGGCACGCGGTGATGTATCCCTCGGGCATGGCGGCAGTGGCCGCCGCGCTGTCTCATGTCCGTCCCCGCCGTGTCAGCCTGCCGCAGGACGTGTACCACGGCGTGCGCGCCCTCGTCGGTCGCGAGGCGGCGGCCGGTCGATGGGAAGTGGTGGTGCCTGAGCGGCTGGAGGCCGGTGACGTGTGGTGGGTGGAGACGCCTTCGAACCCGAAGTGTCTCGTCACCGACATCGCCGCCGTCGCCGCCTCGGCACGGGAGCGGGGCGTCGTGGTGGTGGTGGACTCGACGTTTGCCACCCCCGTCCTGCAGCGGCCGCTCGCGTTGGGGGCCCACCTCGTCATGCACTCCACCACCAAGTTCATCGCGGGCCACTCCGACTCCATGGGGGGAGTGCTCGTTTCGGCCGATGCCGACGTGGCGTCCGCGCTGCGCCACGACCGCCATCTCGACGGCGATGTGCCCGGGGCGCTGGAGACCTGGCTGGCGCTGCGGGGGGTGCGCACCCTCCCGCTCCGCATCGAACGCCAGTGCCAGACCGCCGCCTCATTGGTCGATGTGCTCCTCGATCTGGTACCCCGCGTCTGGTACCCGCTGGCGCCTACCCAGCCGGACCGCGACGTGGCCCTAGGGCAGATGGCGGCGGGTGGCGCCGTGGTGTCGGTGGAACTGGTCGACTACGACGCGGCACAAGCCGCCGTGGCGAAGCTGCGGCTGTTCCGCCGGGCCACCTCACTCGGCGGCGTCGAATCCCTGGCCGAGCACCGGCGCGCCGTGGATGAGGCGGCGCCGCCAGGTCTCATCAGGCTGTCCGTGGGGCTCGAGGACCCCGCAGATCTCGCTGCCGACGTTACGCAGGCGTTCGGCTGAGTCACCAGCGCTCGTGGTGGATCACGTCGGCATCGGGTCTGCGGCCCCGTTGCAGAGAGCCGGAGCGGCGGTCCGGAGCGGGGTGACCGAGCGTGACGATGCCGATCGGGGCCACTTCGTCCGGGAGGCCGAGCAGCGCGGCGATGTCGTCGATGGCATGACTCCCCAGGAACCCGGCGCTCAGTCCCTCGGCAACTGCGGCCAGCAGGATCAGCATCATCGAGGCCCCGGCGTCCACCCACCAGTACGGCACCGGCCAGTCGATCTCGTCACCTGCGGCGTCGAGCTTGTCCGGCTCTCGATAGCGGCGGTGGTAGGCCTCCTCGCTCACACACACCACGACGTGAACCGGAGCGCGCGAGATCCAGGGATCGAACCCGGCGGCGACGTAGTCGGGTTCGCCGGCCAACTCGGCGATGTGGCGACGCGTGTCCGCATCGGTCACCACGACGAACGACTGGCCCTGGGTGAAGCCTGCGCTCGGTGCCTGGAGACCGGCCTGCACGATGCGCTCCACTGCGGCTGCGTCCACCGGCGCGTCCGTGTAGTTGCGTACCATGCGGCGTCGCTTGACGGCCTCGTAGAACTCCATCAGTACTGTTTGATGGCGGCGACGAGGTCTTCCAGCGCCTGCTTGGCGTCGGCGAACAACATCACCGTGCGGTCCGAGTAGAACAGCGGGTTGTCGATGCCGGCGAATCCCGGCGACAAACTGCGCTTGATCACGACCACCGTGTCTGCATGATCCACCTCGAGGATCGGCATCCCGTAGATGGGGCTCCCCGGGTCGTCGCGCGCCGACGGATTGACCACATCGTTGGCTCCGACGATGACCGCGACGCTGGTCTTGCTGAGCCTGGGGTTGGATTGGTCGAGATCGAGGAGCTGGTCGTACGGCACGTCCGCCTCGGCCAGGAGCACGTTCATGTGGCCGGGCATGCGGCCGGCCACAGGGTGGATGGCGTAGTGCACCGTCACGTTGCGCGCCTCGAGGGCGTCTGCCAGCTCCCTCGCAGCGTGCTGAGCCTGGGCGACGGCCATGCCGTAGCCCGGCACGAACATGACGGATTGGGCGTAAGCCAGGGCGACGGCGACGTCGTCGACCGTGCCCCGGGTCACGTCGCCCCCGATGGCAGCCGCCGGCTCACCGCCGCCGAAGCCGGAGAACAGCACGTTGGCGAGGGTGCGGTTCATCGCGTCCGACATCTGCACGGTGAGGATGAACCCGGCGGCCCCCACCAACGCCCCGCCGACGATCAACGCCGAGTTCTCGATGACGAACCCGGCGGCCGAGGCGGCGAGCCCGGAGAAGGAGTTGAGCAGCGAGATCACCACGGGCATGTCCGCTCCGCCGATGGGAAGCACGGCGAGGACTCCCAGCAGGAGCGCGGCACCTCCGGCGTACCAGTAGCCGACGCTCTCTCCCGTTGCGATCGCCCACGTGGCGGCGGCGACGCCGGCGGCCGCCACGAGTCCGTTGACGGCGAGCTGGCCCGGGTAGCTGAGGGGACGGCCCGAGATGATGCCCTGGAGCTTGCCGAAGGCGACGAAGCTGCCCGACAGTGTGAGTGCGCCGATGAGGACCGACAGCGCGATCGTGACGCCGGTCTCGGTTGCGACGTCGCCACCCGATTCGATGAGGGCGACGAACGCAGAAGCGGCACCTCCGAAGCCGTTGAAGGAGGCGACGAGCTGCGGCATGGCGGTCATGGCCACGCGCTGGGCGAGGAATCCCCCGATCACGGCGCCGGTGACCATCCCGGCCACGATCGTCGTGTAGCTCACTGCGTCGAGATCCACGAGGGTCACGACGACCGCCACCAGCATTCCGAGGGCCGCCAGCGCGTTGCCCACGCGGGCGGTGGCTGGATGGCTCAGGCGTCGCAGCCCGACGATGAACAGCGCCGCTGCGACCAGGTAGAGGAGTTCGATCACTGGCGTGGCAGCTTGCGACGGAACATCCCCAGCATCCGATCGGTGACCAGGAATCCGCCGACGACGTTGATCGTGGCGGTGGTGATCGCCAGGAAGCCGAGGATCGTGGCGGTGGTGTCCTGGTTGAGGCCACCGGCGATGATGGCGCCCACGATGGTGATCCCCGAGATGGCGTTGGCGCCGGACATCAACGGTGTGTGGAGCGTCGGTGGGACCTTCCTGATGAGTTCGAAGCCGACGAACCCGGACAGGACGAAGACCACGATCCCGCTGATCAAGGCATCGCTCATGACGGGTGCCCCACGGGATCGGCGAGCCGGTCGTTTCGCAACTCGCCGCGATGAGCAACGCACGCAGCGGCCAAGATCTCGTTGTCCAGATCGATGTCCCCGTCCGGGCCCAACAGCTCGAACAGCGCAGTCAGGTTGCGCCCGTACATACGGCTCGCGTCGCCCGCCATCCGGCTCGCCAGATCGGTGGGGCCGAGCACCGTGACTCCAGCGACGTCGACGATCTGGTCGGCGATCGTGGGCTCACAGTTGCCACCGCTGCCTGCCGCCATGTCGACGATGACCGACCCCGGCTGCATCGCCTGCACCATGTCGGTGGTGATGAGGAGCGGTGCCTTGCGACCCGGTACCTGGGCCGTGGTGATCACGACATCGGCGCCGGCGACATGGGGGGTGAGGGCGTCGAGCTGACGCTGCCGGACGTCCGCCTCCACCTGCCGGGCGTACCCGCCTTCGACGGCTTCTGCGGTGGGGGCAGCCACGAACGTGGCCCCGAGGCTGGCGACCTGTTCCTCTGTCTCGGGGCGGATGTCGTAAGCCGAGACGAGCGCGCCGAGACGCTTCGCAGTGGCGATGGCTTGGAGACCGGCCACGCCGACGCCGAGCACCAAGACCTTTGCCGGGGGCAGCGTGCCGGCGGCGGTCACCATCATGGGGAAGAGCCGGGCGGCCGATTGTGCCGCCAGCAGGACTGCCGCATATCCCGCCACCGTCGCTTGGGACGAGAGCGCATCCATGGACTGCGCCACCGTGGACCTCGGAATCAGCTCGAGGGCGACAGCGGACAGCTGCCCGCCACGGAGGATGTGCCCGAGGGCAGGGTCGAGCGGCTCCAGGAATCCGACGAGTAGCGCCCCGGGGCGCATCGCCGCCAGCCGGTCGGGGCTCGGCCTGGTGATGACTGCGACCACGTCGGCACTCCACGCGTCCGCGTCGATGCGGGCGCCGGCAGCCCGGTAGTCATCGTCGGAGAAGCCGGCGCGTTGTCCGGCATGAGGGGCGACGACCACCTCATGGCCGGCATCACCGAGCCGCTTCGCAGCCTGGGGCGGGAGCGAGACGCGCCGCTCGGGGGATTCGTCGGGTACGCCTACGAGCACGGCGGCAATCTACCCGAACAACGAGTGCCCACGGGAGCACCCTTCGGATCGCGGGGCGGGGGCGGAAGGAATGGCGGGCGGTTGCAAGAGAAGCCGTGAGGGGGGACTAACGGTCACCTTGCAACCG
>JBFGCM010000088.1:0-15330 GCA_041581135.1 Acidimicrobiia bacterium | reverse complement strand
TGAGGTGGATGGTGGTGTCGCCGGTGGAGTCCCAGAGGGTGAGGTCGCCGTCTTTGGTGCCGCCGCCGAGGCGGAGGTTGCCTTGGTTTCCATCGAGGCGGATGGTGGTGTCGCCGGTGGAGTCCCAGAGGGTGATGTCGCCGTCTTTGGTGCCGCCGCCGAGGCGGAGGTTGCCTTGGTTTCCATCGAGGCGGATGGTGGTGTCGCCGGTGGTGTCGATCAGCGTGATGTCGCCGTCCTTCGTGCCACCTCCGAGCACGAGATTCCCCTGCTGCCCGTCGAGCTGGATCGTCGTGGCTCCGGCGTCGTCTTCCAGATCGACCTTGCCGTGTATCCCGTTGCCGCCAACGTGAACGGTTGCCGTAGCCGCATCCACCGAGACGCTGGCATCGCCGGCGCTGGCGTTGTCGCCGGCGTTCGGAATCAATGCCACCGAGCCGTCGGCACCGTTGCCGCCCACCCGGGCCTCGGCGGTGTCAGCAAGGAGTCGTACTCGCTCCTGCCCGGCGTCGTCCTGCAGGCTGATGTCGCCGGCCACACCATTGTCGCCGAGGCGGAGCTGTGCTTGCTGGCCATTGAGCCGACCGGTGGCCTGCGCGGGAAGCAGGCCCCCGGCCTGGGCTCGGAGCACGAACACGTCGCCCCCGTCACCGTTGCCGCCGACCAACACGTCTGCGCTGGTGGCGTCGGCGCGTACCTTGGAGACGCCGCCGTCTTGGATCTCCACGAAGTCATCGAACGTCTCGCTCATCATCCCTCCCTTTCCGCTGGCGAGCGTGCGCCAGGCCGTGCGGTACCACCAGTCGGCCGTTCGACGCTTCTCGCCGGTGATCGGTGGAGCGACGGTGTGCGGGGTACCCCGGTCGGGGCGCCGACCCGCAGGTTGACCGAGGCGCGGCAGTGTCTGTGTTCAACCTACGCACCCGACCTCCGGGTGGCGGGCCGATTTGGGACGGTCTGCAGATGCTCAGCCGGCCAGCGGCTCGCCTGTCTCGAGGTAGGTCTTCAGCCCGGAGAAGATGTAGGGGAAGCCGTTGACGAACTCGTGAAGGGTCTTCGAGTCGTCCGCCACGTCGTAGAGCTCCACGGTGAGCTTGGTCAGGCCGTTGGCATCCTCGACGAGCCAGACCTCACGCGCCGGACCCTCCGCCTCCAGCTCCGGATCCCAGAGGGCATGAAACGTCATTTCCAACCGATGGGGAGGGTCGATGGCGATCACCTCGCCGTCGGAAGCCATGGTTCCATCCGGGTACAGGTATTGCACTCGCGAACCGGGCTCCCAGTCGGAGACCACTCGGGTCCCGTAGAAGTACTGCACGGTGATGTCGCCGTTGGTGAGTGCTTCCCACACCTCCTTGGGGGACTTGCGAATGAAGGCTTGGTAGACATGGGCCGGCTTGGTCATGGCGTGTCTCCTCTCTCGGTCGCCAGGCGGGCGAGGGCGCCGACACGCGGCGCCGTGTACTTGCTGATCCACCTGTCGTGGACCATGCGAATGGGCACCGGATTCAGGTAGTGGTGCTTGCTGCGCCCCACCTTCCGGGTGGTGATGAGCCCGCCCTCCTCGAGCACCCGAAGGTGGTTCATGACGCCGTAGCGAGTCATCTCGGGAAGGTGGGCGCACAACTCAGCGAGGGTCTGGCCGTCGTTCTCGAACAACCGGTCCAGCAGGAGCCGGCGGCTCGAGTCGTTGAGGGCTCGGAACACCTCGTCCATGGCTTGATTATATGTGAGTGTTTACTCACGTATCAACCGGTCTCCCGCGGTAGGCTCCAGCTAGATGAGGACCATCGTGCTGCTGCGACACACCGCGAATGACGGAGATGTGCTCACCCACGAGGGAGTGGCGGCTGCGGTGGCGATCGGGCGGCGACTCGCCGGCCCATGGTCGGTTGCCGTGTCGTCCGGTGCACAGAGGTCCACCCAGGCGATCGGCTGCGTGCTGGCGGGTCATGGCGATCCCGTGCCCGGGGGCGTCGTGGTGGTCGAGGCGCTCCGGTCGAAGGTCGAGGATCGGTGGCGGGCGGCGTATCGGGCGGCCGGAGCCGGTGACCTGGAGTCTCTGCGGACGGCCGATCCCGAACTCGTCGCCACCGAGTCGGCGGCGCTGGCCGACGGTCTCCGCAGTGTGTTCGCGCTGCTGCCCGACGGTGGCCGGGCAGTTGCAGTGGGCCACAGTCCCACGAACGAGGCCGCGGTCTACGGGTTGATCGGGATCGTTGTCGACCCGATGGGCAAAGGCGAGAGCCTCACGGTCGTGGAAGACGCCGGCTCCTACTCGGTCCAGGGGCAGTGAGGGCCGCTCGGCGTCACCGGCGCCTGAGCTTGTCGTAACGAGATCGAACCTCACGGGAGAACGCGGCGGGAACGAAGGTGTCCCGCCTGCCATCCACCATCGTGCGGTTGCCGACGGCCGACAGGGTGTGGATGCCGTCGCGATAGCGCCCGGTGGTCGGGGGCTCGACGGTGACGACCGGCACCTCATGGAACCCGGTCGGGGTCAGCACCTCGACACGGTTGATGGTCACGCCGCCGCCGTAGCTGGAGGATCCGTCCTGGGCGGGCCGGTACAGCACGCCCTGGTGCACGAAGGGGGTGCCTGCGGGGCGGGCGCTGCGCACGTCGGTCTTGACGGGGTTGAGGGCATGTGGCTCCCAGGGTCCCTCGAGTGCGGCGGAGTGCCAGATGCGGAGCTTCGAGTTCGCCCCATCCGCCTCGTCCGTGCAGAACAGCCACCAGCGACCGGCGTGCTGGAACACGGTGGGATCGACGGCGCCAAAGCCGTCGATCAGCGTGGTCACGAGTTCCCATTCGGTGGGAAACGAGGTTGCTCGGTACAGCCGCACCTCCTGTGCCTGGTACGTCTCGGGCACGCAGTAGATGCTTCCGTCGTGCTCGAAGAGGTAGGGATACGAGGCGTGTACGCCCGTGTCCAGCACCACGCGAGCGCGGGCCCGGCGGCCGTTGAGATCGACGGCTGAGATCACCCCGCGATGTGTGGCGTAGTGGTAGTCCTCCACCAGGGCCATCGTGCGGCCGTCGTGTTCGATGGCGAACGGATCTGCCAGGTAGCGCCCCCGTCCCTGTTCCTTCGCCCAGACGACCGCAGGGACGTTGCCCGACAGGAACGATTCGATGGGAGCGTCGGCGATGCCGACCGACCACACAGCAGCACGGGTGACGCCGCGTACTTGGCCCGCCACGAAACGCCACGCCTGCGCGGCGAGGAACCGAGCCGTGGTGGCGTTGGCGGGATCCTTCGTCACCGGCGCACTGGTGGTGCTCGGCGCCGCCTCGACTGCTGATGTGTCGCCGCTGAGGATCGTGCGTGCCACCACCGACGGCCACACCGCCGACCCGAGGAATGCCTCGTCACGGGTGCGCCGGTACGAGTGCGGCGTGGCCTTGAAGGCGCCCCGGTGCAGGACGACGCCGCCGTCCAGGCGCTCCGTGAGGCGCTGCAGGATGGCTCCAACCGTGGGACTGCCGTCCACCAGCTCCCAGAATCCGGGGGGACGTCCCCGGTAGCGGCGTTCGTCACCATGATGGAAGGACCACACGCCGTACCGGGCTGCATCCAGCACGTCGCCCTTGATGATGCCGAAGCCGAAGCGGAGGACGAAGTCGAGATCGTGTTCGCGGATCGCTGCCACGTCGGAGTCACGGAAGCGCTCTGCGTACCTGCCGACGGGTACGGTGCGGCACGTGATCTCCGGCACCGCGGACAGCTCGTCGTTCATGTCGACGCCGCGCGAAGCCCGTGAGCGTCGCTCGACGTAGCCCTTGTTGAACAGCGTCCAGAGGAGGTGGCGCCAGTCCTTCAGCTTGCTCCACTTGCCGTCGGTGCGAGCGGACGGGTCGCGTACGATGAGGAGGCCGGCGTCGACTCCGGGCACGGCGCGGAGTTGCCGGATCGCCTCGGCTTGCCACGCCGGGAAGCGGCGTCCGTTGCACATGATCCCGAAGCGGAGCCGCACTTGCCCCTCATTTGGCGTGGTCATCGGCCGATAAGATACTGCCGTCTTCTGTCGGGGAACCCAGCATGCCGACGAAGTACCTCTTCGTCATCAACTCATTCCTGGCTGGTGGCGCAGAGCGTTCGCTGCTCGAGCTGCTGCCCTACTTCGTCGAGCATGGAATCACCCCGATCATCGCCTGCCTCGAGTACCGCGAGGTGGGGTTCGAGGAAGAGGTGCGCGAAGCCGGCTTCGATGTGCGGCTGCTGCCCGACGGTGGACGCCTGACCAAGATCCGGGCGCTCCGGAAGCTCATCAAGCAGGAACGGCCCCAGCTGGTGTACACGTCGCTATTCGACTCGGATGTCGTCGGACGGCTCGCCGCCATGGGCATCGACGTCCCCGTCATGACCTGCTTGGCCAATACTGCCTACGACCCCGAGCGGCTGGCCGATCCGCACCTGCGGAGGTTCCGAGTGCGACTCGTCCAGGCGATCGACTCGGTCACGGCTCGATACCTCACCGACCACTTCCACGCCATCAGCAACGCGGTCAAGGACTCCACCGTGGAGACGATGGGCGTGAAGCCGGACCGCATCAGTGTGGTGAAGCGCGGGCGGAACGTGGAGCGGTTGGGGACGGCGACGCCCGAACGCCGTGCTCGGGTGCGGGCCTCGCTGGGGCTCGCCGACGACGCGCTGGTGGCGGTCAACGTGGGTCGTCAGGAGTACCAGAAGGGCCAGGGCTACCTCATCGAGGCCTTCCGGCACGTGGCCGACGAGTTGCCTCGGGCGCGACTGCTCATCGTGGGTCGAGATGGGCACTTCACCGCTCGCCTGACAGACCAGGTCGCCGATCTCGGCCTCCAGGACGTGGTCTCCTTCCTGGGACACCGCAGCGACGTGGCGGACATCCTCGCCGCCTCCGATCTCTTCGTGTTCCCCTCGCTTTACGAAGGTCTGGGCGGAGCGCTCATCGAGGCCATCGCGCTCTCTCTTCCGGCGGTGGTCTCCGACATCCCGGCGCTGCGGGAGGTGGTGGTCGAGGGCGAGAACGCCATCCTGGTGCCGCCGCGTGATGTCGCCGGCCTGGAGAAGGCCATCCTCACCTTGCTGTCCGACCTCGACCTCCGCGCCGCCTACGGGGCCCGCAGCCGTGAGCTGTTCGAGCAGCAGTTCCGGGTCGAAAAGGCGTCTCGCGAGCTCATGGAACTCCTCACCCGTGTCGCCAGGCCGTAGCCGGGCTCAGACGCTCGTCACGTCCAGGCCAGGGATCGGTTCGGCGAGCCCGTCGACAAGCGCCGCCAGTTCCTCGCCTGCCGTAGCCACCGACTCGAACTCGTAGAACTCGAACGTGGGGCCGGCATGCACGGCCGACCCTGGGGCGTGGGGCTGGCCGGCGAGATACTTGCCCACCGGGGACATCACCTGCACCATCAGGCTGTAGAGGCGTTGTACCAACTCCGCCCGATCTGCAGCGCTCAACGGCTCGTAGATCTCGTCGAGTGTGACCAGCAGATAGCTGTATGCGGCATTGAACACGTTCGACGCCCGCTGCAGCGCCGGGTCGAAATCGGCCGTCTTCGGGTTCGTGGCCATCGGCCAGATCTCTCCCAACTCGACATCGCCCTCCGCCAGCTCCTTGTACTTGAAGTAGTGCGTCAGCTCGAGCTCGTCGGGGTCCGCCCAATGCTCCTCGTGGAGGCCTTCGCCTTGGTGGATGACGATCTCGATGGCCTCGCGAGCATCGTCGATACCCAGGATGTGGATCAGCCCCCCACTGTCGGCGGCGTCGAACTCCACCGGTGCGTAGTACGCCGGGTCACCCATCTGCCGTTCCGGGAGATTGGCGGCGAAGAGGTCCTCGGTCTCGTTGAGTCGCTCGAAAGCCTGTTCGATGGCCACGTAGAACTCACCTTGGGTCTCGTACTCGTCGGTATCCGAGACTGTGTCGGTCTCCTTGGGCTGCTCGATGAGCATGAACAGATCCAGCACGTCCTTGTTCAGCGGCGCCAGGTCCAGGATCAGCGGTGGCTTGTGATGCGGCATGGGCATGGGGTATGAGGGGCAGTGCTGTTCGACGTAGAACCCCGGGTCGCCGCCGATGGCAACCAACATGTTGGCGTCGAGTGCGGCGTGCAGCATCTCTTCGGCCACCACGCTGCGGATGAGTCGATAGGCCTCACTCGACGTGTCCCGGATGGAGTACATCGCGTACAGGTAAGGCGGAATGAGAGCCAGCTCCACGCCCATGGCCCACTGCAGGTGGGTACGGAGTGATTCGACGGTCGGTATCCCCACGACGCTCCTCCCGACTCCAAGCACCCCCCTCGCCTTCCGAATCTAGCGATCACGCGAACCGCAGGGCGTCGAGGCTCGTACTGCCCAGCACACCGTCCGATCAAGGGAGGGACTCGCATGAGACGGTCGAGACTGGCTACTGGCCTGGTACTGACAGTTGCACTTCTCACGGCGACGGCTTCGGCAGCCGTTGCGACCCACGAGGACGTGATCCCGGAGCCGATACCGTCATCGGACGTGACGGTGGCGCTGGAGACCATTGCCGATGGCTTCACGAGCCCGGTGTGGGCGATCAACGCTCCTCGCGACGGACGTCGCATCTTCGTTGTCGACCAGATCGGGAAGATCTGGGCGATCGGCCTGGCCCCGGGCGTGCCGGCGCGGCACCTGTTCTTGGACGTCGGAGTGACCGGGCAGAACCTGCTGGTTCCCCTTGGAGCATTCGGCCCGGGGACCTTCGACGAGCGGGGCTTGCTCGGTCTTGCATTCCATCCGCAGTATCAGGCCAACGGGCTGTTCTACACGTACACGTCGGAACCGGCGCGCCGTTCCGCCGACTTCTCCACGATGTCGGCCGGCGTGGCGCCGAATCATCAGACCGTCATCCGCGCCTGGAAGGTGATGAGCCCCGGTGACCCGGAAGCCACACCGAACGCCCGTTCGCGGGTGTTGATGCGGATCGACCAGCCTCAGTTCAATCACAACGCCGGAGCGCTCGTCTTCGGTCCCAATGACCACTTGTTCATCGCGGTCGGCGACGGTGGGGCGGCGGACGACCAGGGCGACGGCCACGCCGAGGGCGGCAACGGCCAGGATCTCAGTGATGGCAATGTGCTGGGCAAGATCCTCCGCATCGATCCGCTGGGCAACAACAGCGCCAATGGCCGCTACGGGATCCCGGCCGACAACCCGTTCGTCGGAGCCGACGGCGCCGATGAGATCTACGCCTACGGGTTCCGCAACCCGTACCGGATCTCGTTCGACAGGACCGGGGTCCTCTATGCGGCCGACGTCGGGCAGAACGACATCGAGGAGGTCGACGTCGTCGTCTCCGGCGGCAACTACGGCTGGCCGGTGAAGGAGGGCAGCTTCCTGTTCGACATGAACGGCGATGATCCGGGCTTCACCACGGACTTCTCGCCGGGGGTGCCGGCGGGCATGATCGATCCGATCGCCGAGTATGACCACGACGAAGGCATCTCCGTGACAGGTGGATTCGTGATGCGCTCACCGTCGGTGCCCGGGCTCAACGGTGACTACGTGTTCGGCGACTGGTTCAACCCGGCGGAGGACACCGGCGGCCGGCTGTTGCACATCGACGACGGCACTCTGGCAGAGGTACAGATCGTCGGCCAGGACGGCGTCGGTATGTTCGTCACCGGCTTTGGCCAAGACCGGCGTGGCAACGTCTACGTACTGGGCCAGGCCGGCTTCGCCCCCGTGGGCGAGACCGGGGTCATCCAGAAGATCGTGGCGGCCGAGTAAGCAACGAGCGTCGAGTGGTCCCCTCTCCCGGTAGGGGGGACCATTCGACGCTACTTCCAGTACTCGAGGATGTAGTCGATGCGGTTCTCCCGGTCGTTGCCGCGACCGATGAAACAGTGCTCGGTGTACATCTGGGCGGCGGCCAGAGCGGCTTCGGCGTCGGCCTGGTTGTCGAGGAGGAGCATGCGAGAGACGCTCGACTGGAGCAGCCACCCGGTCGCTCCTTCGTCGACGATCTGGAGCGTGGCCGGGTCGTAGCCGATGCAGTCCTCGGTTCCGGGGAACTCGGTCGACATCCCGGAATCACCCAAGAACCAGCTGTGGATGTACCGGCTACGGTCTTCCCGATCGTTGCCGCGCCCGAGGAAACAGCGCATGGTGTGCTCTTGGGCCACGGCCAGCGCCTTCAGGGCATCGTCTTGATTGTCGAGCAGCTTCATGCGTGACGTGCTCGACTGGAGTAGCCACCCCGAGGCACCCTCGTCCACTATCTCGAGCGAGTTCGGGTCGAACGGAATGCAGTCAGTTGCCCACTCCGGGAGCACGCTGAACGCGAACTCGCCAGATTCGGTCTCCGATCCGGGTGCGGGTTCTTGATCCAGGACGACGTCCGGCTCGCCGATGTCCTCGACCGGCGTCTGCACCGCCACCGAGATGCCCGCAGCCTCGAGCAGGGCCAGCGCCTCGCCCCGTGACAATCCCACGATGTCGGGCATCTCGGGCAGGGCGGGTGGACCGCTGGAGACCACGAGGGCCATGGTGGCGGCGGTGCCGCCCGGCGCCGGATCTTGCTCCAGCACCGTACCGGCCGTGGCGGCATCTTCGACGAACGTCGTGTCGCCAGCCATCCCGGCAGCCTGGAGGATGTCGGTCGCGTCGGCGAGATCGAGGCCGACGACGTCCGGGGCCCCGGTGCTCACCTGCAGCGTCACCGATTCGGCCTGGGCGCCGGCGGCGGGGTCTTGCGCCACCACGGTCCCGGTGGCGGCGCCGGCCGCAACCTCCTCGGTGGAGAAGGCGATCCCGAGCTCGCGCAGCATGCTCTCGGCGGCGCCGATCTCCTCACCGATCAGGTCGGGCACCGTCGGCACCGGCGGCTCGATGATGGGCACAGCGACGGTCAGCTCGACCTCGTCGGCCTCTACGCCGGGCCCGGGGGCCTGCGCGATCACCGTGCCGGCGGCGACCTGGGACTCCTCTTCCGTCACTGTGTATCCGATGCCCGCCTCCGTCAGCACCGCCTCGGCTTCGGTTCGCTCCATCCCGACGACGTCGGGGACCACCGGGGTGCCGGGTTGCAGCATGAAGAACAGCGCAACGACTGCCGCGATCGCCGCAGCCAGCCCGGCCAGGGGCTTCCACCACAGCCCGCGCCTCGAGGGTGCCGGTGGGGGCGCGGTGGGTACCGGCGTGGTCGGTACCTCGGGCTCGAGCGGAGCAGTGCGCGCCGGGGCTGCCGCCTCCGGCTCGGGCGCCGCCGGTTCCGGCGGCTCCGGTTCGGGCGCCGTCGGTTCCGGCGCCTCCGGAGGACGAGCGGCAGCGGTGTCTACATCGAAGATCACGCCGTCGGGTGACCGCATGTACAGCACCGGCGTTCCCCACTCGGTGTCGTTGCCGCCGCTGAAGATGGCCTTGCGCGCCTCGGCCAGTGCGGCGTCGATGGGGTAACCGTCCGCCACGGCGGCGTAGAACTCGTGGCTGAAGGTCAGCGAGGCCACATCGGTGATCTCGAACTGCATCGCCGTCACCGCCGGGATGCCCTGTTCCACCAGCGTCTGGGCGGCGCCGGCGAACGGGTCCGCTGCCTCGGCGCGGGCTCCCTCACACGAGTTCAGCACCACGAGCCGCAGCGAATCGTGGTCGTGGAGGATCGTGCCCAAGTGCTGGCCGCTCACGGCTTGGCCCCTCTGCGCCTCATCCTCGAGCAGCAGCATGCCCTCCTCGGTGTTGGGATCGAAGCCGCCGTGCCCGATGAAGTGGAATACGTGATACGTGTCGAGCCGCAGTGCGGACTGGAGCGAGCTGAGCGTCGCCTCGGGGCTTCGCACGAGTTCGATGAGCCCCCGCTGATGCAGGTCGGTGACGGCCTCGTTGAGCTGCCGCCACTCTTGTTCGACCTCGAGTCGCGCATGGTCCGTGGGGTTCGAGATCATCACCAACACTCGCAGCGGGGGATCAACGGGAAGTCGCTCGGTACGCAGCGGCAGGTCGAGGTAGCGCACGATGGGAGTGTCGTTGGACAGCACCACGAACCGTCTCAGGTCGGGCGCGTAGAGATACTCCCAAGGCACGTTGACCAGCTCGGCGGCATCGCCGAGCCGGAGTCGCACCCGCAGCCCCAAGCCCTGACGATCGGCCTCGTCCAGGGCGCGGAGGAAGGTGGCATGGATGTCCGCGTCGAAGACCGCCCGATACAGCGAGGTCCCGAACTCCCGTGCCGCGTGCATCTCGGGCGAGTCGAGTCGACGTACCCCGCGCCGCGTGCGGCCGACCTTCAGCACGAAGTTCTCGAGCTCGACCGGCGAGAAGGGGAGGGTGAAGACATGGCTTGCTTGCCCGGCGGGGGAATCGATCACGCGCGCCTGATAGGCGCCGTCCTCCGATTCGATCCGGAGGTCGAAGTCGAGGAATCTGCTTCCGTGTGCGGTGCCGTCCATGGCTGTCATGACCCGTCCCCCCAGGCTCCGGAGGGTCCTGCCTGCAACGCTACTCCTGCCCGGGTTGGAATCGTGGCTCTCGTGTGGGCGCCGGCCCGTACCCGAGCTGGGTGTGTGGCCACGATGAGGGCTAATGTCGCGTGTGCACCTCCGGGTCTGGCAGAGGTGTGTGTCGGGCAGCGCCGGGCTAGGGGCGATCCGACGGTGCCAGGGGGGCAGCGTGGCATGTTGACAGCTCTGAGGAGCCGTCAGGAGGAGGAGACGGCAGATGACTCGTGGTGGAGGTTGGTGGCGGCGCGCATACGCCACCCTGACGGTGCTCGCGCTCATCGCGGCGGCGTGCGGCGACGGCGATGCCGAGGCCGGCCCGGCAGGTGATCCCGAGCAGACGACCATCACCATCGGCGCCTTGCCGCTGGTGGACTTCGCCCCGCTCTTCTATGCGGAGGAGATGGGCATGTTCGACGACGAAGGTCTCGACGCCACCATCGAGGTGGTGCAGGGTGGCCCGGTCGCCGCCCAGCTCTTGCTGGCAGGCGACATCCAGTTCAGCTTCAACAACTGGCTGTCGGTGGCGGCCGCCGTCGGCAACGACGCCCCTCTCGTGATCGTGGCCAATGCCACCCATCTCGGCGATGGACAAGGCGGGGTGTTCGTCACCGCGGACTCGCCGATCCAGACGCTGGCCGATCTCGACGGGAAGAACGTTGCGGTGAATACCACCGGCAACGTCGGCGACATCACCGTGGAGGCGGTAGCGAGAGACGAGGGTCTCGACCTGAACATCAACTGGGTGGAAGTGGGCTTCCCCGAGACCATTCCCGCGATCGAAAGTGGCTCGGTGGATGCCGGGTTCCTCACGGAGCCGTTCACCACGTTCGCCAAGCTCGCCGGGTTGCGGTCGATCGCCGATCCGTACAGCCAGGCGGCCAAGAACCTGCCCATCGCCGGCTACGTGTCCACGCAGGAGTTCGCTGCGGCCAACCCCAACACCGTGGCGGCGTTCCGGCGCGCCATCGAGCGCGCCACCCGGGAGCTGCTGGAGGACGAGGACACGCTCCGCGAGTTCATCCCCACCTATTCCGCCGTGCCGGCGGACGCGGCTGCAGTCCTCGTCCTGCCCGAGTTCCAGACCACCCTGCGCAACGATGACTTCCAGCGGGCGGCCGATCTGATGACCGAACTCGGCTATCTGGATGAGAAGCTCGACGCGAGCCAGTACGTGATCAACGGCTGACATGGCCACGACCACTGCGGACGCCGGCCCCGGGTCCCGCACCGCGTTCGTCCGTGGAGCGATCGGCATCGTCGCTTTCGTGGTTGCTCTCGAGGTCGCCGTGCGCGGTGGGGTCATCAACACCGCCACGTTGCCGTATCCGGTATCGGTACTCGGGCGCTCAGTGACCTTGCTGGGCGAGATCGCCTTCCTCGAAGCGGTGTGGGCGACGGTGGCGGCGTGGTTCGTCGGCATGACGATCGCCGGCCTCATCGGGGTGGGCCTGGGCTCACTCATCGGGCTCTTCCCACGCCTGGAACGGTTGCTGCAGGGACCCATCGAGTTACTGCGCCCGCTGCCGGCGGTTGCGCTGGCGCCGCTGTTGCTGGTGCTGTTCTCTCGGGGGCTGCTGAGCCGGAGCCTGGCGGTAGCCTTCGCCGCCGTCTGGCCGATCCTCTTCAACACGATCTACGGCATGCGGTCGGTGGATCCGGTGGCCACCGAGACGGCGCGCAGCTTCGGTGAGGGACGGTGGGCGGTGCTGCGGCGGGTGAGCCTCCCGTGGACGGCGCCGTTCGCGTTCACCGGGGTGCGCGTGGCGTCGGCGATTGCGATCATCGTGACGGTCTCGGTAGAAGTCCTGTTGCCCGACGGCACCGGGCTCGGCGGCTTCGTCGTGGCCACGGGCAGCGGCGGCGGGGACCTGGCCACCATCTACGCGGCGATGGTGGTTGCGGGGATACTCGGGGTGTTGCTCGATGTCGGGCTGCGGTGGATCGAACGGACGGTCTTTCCCTGGCGAGAGGGATTGGCGACGTGACCGTGAACACCGCGGTCGCCGCCGGCCGGGTCGGGTTGCGCCGCACCGTGGAGTGGGCGTTGCCGGTGGTGGCGTTGGTGGCGGCCTGGGAGGCGCTGGCGCGGGCGCGAGGCTCCATCTTCTTGCCGCCGCCTTCCGAGGTGCTGCAACGGGTCTGGGAGGGCTACCTCGCCGGAAGCGGCGACGAGGGTCACGCCTTGTTCACCCAGCACCTCATTCCCAGCTTGGGGCGGATGTTCGCCGGCTACTGGCTCGCAGTGGTGCTCGGAGTTGCCGGTGGTGTGCTCTTCGGGCTGTCCCGGACGGCGCGCGAGTACGTACAGCCCTTGCTCGACTTCGGGCGAGCGGTGCCGCCGCCGATGCTCCTCGGTATCTTCTTGATCGTGTTTGGCGTGGAGGACCTCCCCAAGATCCTGCTCATCGCGTTCGGGTCGGTGTGGCCGATCCTGTTCAACACCATGGATGGGGTGGCGGGCGTGAGCCAAGTGAAGCTCGACGCCGGCGCCATTCATGGCAGCAGGGGGTTCGATCGCATCCGCCGGGTGATCATCCCGGGAGCCAGTCCTTCGATGTTCGCCGGGTTCCGCATCAGCTTGTCGATCGCCCTGATCCTGATGGTGATCACCGAGTTCGTGGCCGCCAAGAACGGTCTCGGCTACACGTTGCTGCGTTCGACGCGGTCCTTCGACTACGTCGAGATGTGGGCGGCATTGAGCGTCGTGGCCGTCCTCGGGGTGGTTCTCAACGCCGTGCTGGTGGTGGTGGAACGCAGGTTGCTGGCGTGGCATGCCCGGGACGGTGCTCGTGTCTGAGCTGCTGGCGGTACGCGATCTGCACCATCGTTACGGTGCCCGTGAGGCGCTTCGGGCCGTGAGCTTCGACGTCATTCGCGGGGAGTTCGTCGCCATCGTCGGCCCCTCCGGCTGTGGCAAGAGCACCTTGCTGCGCGTCGTCGCCGGATTGCTGTCTCCGACGGCGGGCACGGTGGAATTCGATGGCCGGCCCGTTCTCGGCGTGGGGGATGGCCTGGGGATGGTCTTCCAGGACTACGGCCGGTCCCTGTTTCCCTGGCTGCGAGTCCAGGCCAATGTCGAGTTCCCACTCAAGCGAACCGTCCCGGCGGAGGAACGCCATGCTCGAGCCGCCGAGGTGCTCGATGCCGTCGGCCTGGCCTCTCACGCTCATGACTATCCGTGGCGTCTGTCCGGCGGCATGCAGCAACGCGTGGCCATCGCCCGGGCGCTGGCGCGTCACCCGGATCTCCTGCTGATGGATGAGCCGTTCGGCTCGGTCGACGCCCAGACCCGCGCCGATCTCGAGGACCTCGTGCTGGATCTGCACCACCGCATGGATGTCACCGTCCTGTTGGTCACCCACGACGTCGACGAAGCCATCTACGTTGCCGATCGGGTGATCGTCCTCTCGGCGGGTCCGGGTACCGTCACCGAGGAGATCGTCGTGCCGCTGAGCCGACCTCGGGATCAGTTCGCCACCAGGGCCGATGCCAAATTCGTCGAGCTGCGCTCCCAGGTCCTCGCCCAGCTCATGCGCTGACCCGCGAAATCGGGGCTAGTCACCGTCAAGCGCTCATAGTATCTTCGTGGCCACGATCAGTGTTCACAGGTCACGCGCCGGCCTCCCGGACGTGGGGTCGGCCACTGCAACGGAAGGACGAAGGGATTCCGACGATCGCACCCGGTATTGTGCACCGCAACCAGCCGAAGCCGGCGGGTGACGCGGAGATCGAGCCTGGCCTCCGCGTGGAGTCAGTGATCGAATGCCGGAGAACAGAGGGTGTCGGCTCGCGAAGGGTCACCACCATGCGGTACGGTGATGTGCGGCCGATTGCCGAGGATGGAACGGGGGAGGCCTGCCGGCCTGACAGCCGGCGAGCCAGGTTCGTTCTCGGATCGCGACGAGGACAAGGAGAGGGATGAGATGAGTGGTACCGCTTATGCGATCACCGAGATAGTGGTCTTCCTCGTGGGTGCCACGATCATCGGGTTCTTGCTGGGTCGGCTGACCGCCAAACGGAGGGCCCCGGCCGACTCGGCCGAGCTGATGATGGAGACGCCCGTCAAGACCAGCAGGGCGGCCGCCGGTGATCTGGATCAGGCCCACAAGGAGCTCGGAGAGGCAAGGACCGAGCTGGAGAGCGCCAATGCCCGCATCGAAGATCTCGATCGCGAACTGACGCTGGCCAAGTGGCAGATCGGCGAGCTCGAGAAGGAATTCAAGGTCGACGCCCCTGAGGCTGAAGGTGCTGCGCTCGAGGCCGTACCGGACTCCGAGGAAGTCGAAGAAGCGCTGTAACCGGCCGGACGGCTCGGCGTCCTGCATCGAGCCGTGACCGACCGGCGGTCACCCTCGTCGGAAGCTACGTTCGTTTCGTGACACGATGAGCCGACGATGGCGTCGGTCAGCCGGCTGACGCTTCCGTCGCCAGCACGGAACACGGCTGCGGCAGCTCTGTGACGTGGACGGGAGCGAAAGCCCGATGCGATACAAGACCGCAGACGTGCGCTTCTTCGGAGACCTCGTCGATTTCCTGCCGAGCCGGGAGCCGGTGGTGCAGCGGACCTTCGATGTGTCGCCGTCGGTGAAGGACACCATCGAGGCGTGTGGTGTCCCCCACACCGAGGTCGACCTGGTGCTGGTGGACGGTCAGTCCGTCGGTTGGGAGCACGCCGTGCGCGACGGCGAGTACATCTCCGTGTATCCGAGATTCCGTACGTTCGACATCGCAGGCCTCTCCGCCGTCCACATTCCTCTGCTCGCCGAGCCGCGGTTCGTGCTCGACGTCCATCTCGGGACGCTGAGCCGATATCTCCGGTTGCTCGGCTTCGATGCCACGCAACCGGCAGCCGCAGACGACGATGAGCTGGCCGCACGCTCC
>JBFGCM010000087.1:0-15477 GCA_041581135.1 Acidimicrobiia bacterium | reverse complement strand
GCACCTGGAGTGAGTGGATACGCATCTCGTCACTCATCGACCACGTCCTCGACGCTCAGATCGGCGGTGTTGAGCAGGCGCTCGATGCCCACGGGGAAGGCTGACTGTGCGATGCGGACAGTCATCTTCAGATCGGCTCGCGTGCGACTCTGCTCCTTCGACGTGCGGGCCACGCGCGTCTTCAGCTGGTTGCGCTTTCGGGCGAACAACCGACCGACTCCGGTGGTCGTGGATTCGTCTCTCGACTCCTCTTCCACGTCGACGACATCTTCGACGAGGAGATCGAAATCGATGGTGGCTTCTTCGATGGTCAGCAACGGGATGGGGATCAGCGTCAGCACCGGCACTCGAATGGTGTGGGTGCGGGAGACGCCATCGGTGTCGCGACGCTTCATGTCGAACGTCACCATCCTGAGGGCAAGCTTGTCTCTCCCACCTTCGGACACCTTCTCGAAGCCGACCCGCTCGATGTATTCGGCCGTCTTCTCGGCCCCCTCCACCTCGGCCTCGATGAGCGCCGCCAACTGGGCTCCTACGAACGACCCGAAGTCTATGGCGCGGCTCATGGTCATCGCGGATACCCCGTGCTCATCGTTCCCTCAGCACCGTGGTCGTGCCGCCGTCGGCGTCTTCGACCTCGACCCACTGGCTCTCCACGAGGTCTATGTCGAATCGCACCACCGAGACGACGTTCGGATCCAGCTCCTTGAGCCGATCCATCCCGACGATGAGGCCGGGAACGCTGGTCGCAGCCGGTTTGGGCGCGGCGGCCACGCGAGCGTCGAACTTCTCGAGTTCCTCGCGTAGGGCGATGCGATCCTCATCGCCGAGGCTTATGCCGTTCTTCGCCAACACCTCGTTCACCGCCGTCTCGATTGCCCTACGCCGCTCCACAGTGCCTCGCGTGACGCTCGCGGTTGCGGCATTGAGTGCTGCGGCGTTCAGCGAGCGAGACAGGCCCGCCCGAGAGCGAGCCGGAACACTGGCGGACCTCACGCTGGACAGACCCATGAGCCGGGTCCGCAGCGCGTCGGCGCCGGTCTCGATGGCCGTCTTCTGCCCTGGGCTCGGCTCCGTTGCTGGTTCGATGGGCGTGTCATCGAAGGCGACTCGTAGTTCCACTGACAGGTTTGTGATGTTGAGTGCAGGCACGCTGAGCTGACGGAGGGTGTCGTTCTGGCGATAGTGCTGCGCCAACTCGGCCGTGAGAACGTCTGCCTGGAAGCGCGCGTTGATGACGTCGGTGACGATGCTCTCGATGAGCGTTTGCAGGTCACTCATCGTGCGCCCGGCCTATGACGCACCTCAGCCGATTCGCCGTTCAGGACGACGCCTGCTCGGCGATGGCGGTCTCGAGGATCTCGAGCACTCGATCCATGCCGCGCGGGATGTCATCTTGGATGGCGCGCACGTTGATGTTGATCGTGTGCTCGGTCTTGTAGCGATTCGAGGTCGCCACCGACGACGAATGCTTCGTCGACACGGACGCCTTGAACCCCACTTTGACGGGGGACAAGAAGCTGGAGTATTTGATAGAGAGCTCTGCGTCCGCTTCCACCGATGTGTCGCGCTTGGTGGTGCGCAACATCTCCTCGGTGATCTTCGAAGTGAAGTCGATCGTCATGTCATCGATACGTAAGTAGGGGATGGGCACGATGGTGAGGAGCGGCACGTTCAGAGTCACCGTGCGATCGGTACCCGTGGTGCTATCCCGCGAGGTGTACGTGAAGTTCACCTGACGAACGGCCCCGAAGGTGGCGCTGTCGTCTTCTTGCTCGAATCCCACCGACCGGATGAAATCGATGGAGGATTGGGCCGCCAGCGCCTGGGCCTCGACGGCGGCGGTCATCGGAGCTCCAATGAGCGTCCCGTACGGTATGGATCCAAGAACCCGGTTGGCGTACGACATGCGGCTGACTCCCCTCCAGGCCACGGCGCGGGCCCAGTCGTCTCGATAACGTGCCACCCACCTGTGCCACCGGTGCGGTCACCCCAACTGAAAGTCAACTCGTACCTACTGAACGCGTCAAGGGTGGGTCCCGCGACTGGCCACATGTCAACGCCGGCATGCGATGTGAGGGTGTCGACGGTTCAACGGCTCCAGAATGACGGCCGATCCGCGAGAATCGTCACATGGCCGAACGATGGGGCCGCATTCAGGCCGAGCTGTTCTCGCTGTTCTCCAGATATCCGAAATCGAACCGGGTCGCCGTGGAGCAGGCCGGGCTGACCGCTTCGGACCGAGCGCTCGACATCGGGTGCGGCCACGGCTCCGCAGTGCGAGCCGCCGCCGAGGTGTGTGAGTCGGCCATCGGCGTCGACTCCTCACCCGCCATGGTGTCCATCGCCACGCGCCGCTCGCAAGACTCCCGCGCAACGTTTCACGTCGGGTCGGCCGAGGATCTCCCCCTCGGCGACGAATCCGTGACGGTGGCGTGGACGGTGCGTGCCTTTCACCATTGGGAAAACGAGGACAAGGGAATCACCGAGGTTCGCCGCGTCCTGCAGCCGGGCGGACGGTTCCTCATCGTGGAGCGCAAGGCCAAGCACCACGGTTTGACGCCGGAACGAGCGGAAGAGCTCATCGAGCGCCTCGGCACGATCGGCTTCGCCGATGCTCACCATCGGACCGCGCAGAAACTGCTCATCGTCGAAGCGACCCGGAGTTGATCGTCGATGCCGCGTCGCCGCCGCAACAACGATGACAAACTGGATTTCGTCATGTTCCGGCTGTTCGCCTTCGGGAGCGACGAGGAGCTTCTTCGAGGATTCGGGTCGCTGGAGCAAGCCGAAGAAGCGTGGGCCCTGGCCCGCGACGAGTTCCTCGCCCGTTGGAAGCTCTGGGGTCGACCGCAGGCATGGTGGCGGTTCGAGCCCGGCGTGCCGGACGACCTGCGCCGCGGACCGCACGCGATCCTCACCGACGCCGACGCCGACGAGTGGCGCCGCATCGACCTGGCGCGCCGCCGCTACCTGGTGAGCCTCGGCATCGACCCGACCGGCTAGGTCACGATTCCGCAGAGCGGAACGGCTTTCCTGATAGCGGAACAGTCCGGTAGCGTCGTTGCCATGTCGGACGCGCCGAAGCCCGAGGCGATGCGCCAGGCGATGCGGGACTACGTCACCTCGGTGCACCAGGCCTATCTCAACCAGGCCAACCTGCAGTCCCCGGCCATCCGGGGCCGCATGCTGCTGCTCAACGAGCCGTTCACCGTGGTCGCGGCCGGGGTGAGCAACCTGCATGTCATCGCCACCTCTGAGACGCTCGCCATGCCGCAGGGCCCCGAGGTCGCCATTGAGGACGAGCTGGCCCCGATGCGCTGGACGCTTCGCTTCTACGACCCGGTGGTCCTGCCGCCGCTCGGCATGATCGACGAGCGTTCCGGGCCTGCGGGCGGCCAGGTGCGGCGCGCCCTCGGCATCAGCACGTACCTGTACCACTTGATCGTGCAGCCCGGGGCCGAGTTGACTGGTCACCAGGCCGGTCACGCCGGCGCCGGGCTGGCCAACTCACACATCGCCGCGGCGCGTGACTTCGAGGCGATCCGGGCCCACGCCGGCAACCGCGCCCACCTCGTGGACGAGATGGAGGGTGCATCCCTTGCCGGCTTGCACCGTGCCCAAGCCCTGCTGGCCGCCGAGATCGCACCATGGGCCGATGGCCTCGCCGACGTGGACGATCCCATCGAGATACGCCGCCGCCTCCTCGAGGAGCTGCGCAACCGTGGCTGACCACGGCCAGACCCTGTCGTCGGTGCGCAATGCCGCCCGACTGCTCAAGCAGTATTCGTCTCGAGAGCGGGAGTTCGGGGTCACCGAGCTGGCGCAGCGCCTCGGTCTGGGCAAGTCGACCGTGCACCGCCTGCTGGCCACGCTCACCGCCGAGCACTTGCTGGAGCAGGACGAGTTCACCGGCAAGTACCGGCTCGGCATCGCGATGCACGACCTGGGAGCCGCCGTGGCCACCCACCTCGACCTCCACGAAGCGGTCATCCCACCCATGGAGCAACTGCGCAACATGACCGGGGAGACCGTGCAAGTGGCGGTGCTCGACGGGCGGGAAGTCGTCTACGTCGAGCGCCTCGACTCGCCCCAAACCCTGCGGTTGTTCCTGGAGGTGGGGCGCCGCAACGACGCCCACGCCACCGGTACCGGCAAGTGCCTCCTGGCCCACCTGCCCGATGACGAGCTGAACCGGCTCCTCCGCGGATGGAAGCTGCAGTCCAAGACCACCTACACGGTGAAGAACATCGACACGTTCAAGAAGGAGCTGGCTCAGATCCGGAAGCAGGGCTTCGCCCGCAACCTGCACGAGGCCGAGGTGGGTGTGGTGTCGGTGGCCGCCCCTATCCGCAACCTGGCCGGCAAGGTGATCGCCGCCATGAGCGTCGCCGGCCCGGACGCCCGCATGGAGGCCGCCATCGACCAAATGACCCGCGCCGTCATGGAAGCGGCCGCAATGGCGTCGCGGCGCCTGGGCTACCGGCGCTGAACGACTGCCACCCCCGCCGGAACCATTCGGCAGTGCCGAGATTTCACGGAACCGGCCCCGCCCGCAGGGCAATCACCTTCTGAAGCGCGGCGCGTCACGGCGCCTTCGGAGCGAGGCAGAAGGAGTGCATCGATGCAGCGGACACTGACGAAAGGCCTGGTGCGGACGTTGGCGGTTGTCGTCGTGTGGATGGCGCTGGCCGTCACCGGCGAAGTGCTGGGGTTCAACACGATCCCAGGCCACTGGGGCGGCCTCACCCCCAGCGACGTCGCGGCAATCCACGATCACTCATCCCACCACCATGATGCCGAACTCATCGACGGTCACCATGTCAAGACCGCGCCACCCACGGCCAACACACAGGCCATGAGCAACGTGCCGTGCACGCTCGGCTTCGCCGGACCGTTCCCGTGCCAGAACGTGGACCTCCTCGCCTTCCTGCCGACGAACTCCCTCTCCGGAGGCGGCACCGGCGCCGACATCTGGGGGTGGACCGATCCCGCCTCGGGCCGCGAGTTCGCCGTCCAGACCCATTCGATGGCAGTCTCGTTCGTGGAGGTCACCGACCCCACGCTGCCCATCTACGTGGGTTCCATGCCCACTGCGCTCACCGACTCCGGGGCCAACGTGCTGTGGCGGGACGCCAAGGTCTACGCCAACCACGCCTTCGTGGTGGGCGACGGCGACTTCGGTCCTCCGGAGCACGGCCTGGAGATCTTCGACCTCACCCAGCTGCTCTCCGCCACCCCGGGGACGGTGTTCCTCGAGACCGCGCACTACGACGGCTTCCGGAATGGCCACAACTTCGTGATCAACGAGGACAGCGGCATCGGATACGCCGTCGGCACCAACACGTGCGCCGGTGGGCTCCACGTGCTCGATCTCGCGGTGCCGACCGACCCGCAGCCGCTGGGCTGCGTCGATGAGGACGGCTATACCCACGACGCGCAGTGTGTGATCTACTCCGGTCCCGACGCCGACCACCAGGGTCGCGAGATCTGCCTCAACTCGAACGAGGACACCCTCACGATCTTCGACGTGACTCCGCTCATCGAGGGCACGGGCCCGGCCGTGATGCTGTCTCGGGAGACCTACGACGGGTTCGGCTACACCCATCAGGGCTGGCTGACCGAGGACCAGAGCCGCTTCGTGCTCGGTGACGAGACCGACGAGATGGACGCGCTCACCGGCGGCGACCCCCACAACACGTTCAGCTACGTGTGGGACGTCGCCGATCTCGACGCGCCGGTCCTCATCAGCACCTACGTGGGGCCCAGCGCAGCCATCGACCACAACATCTACATCAAGGACGGCTTCGTCTACGAGGCGAACTACACCGAGGGTCTGCGCATCCTCGACGCCTCCAACATCGAGGCGGGCGAGCTCACCCAGGTCGCCTACTTCGACACCCACCCGGCCGACGATGCGACGACGTTCGCAGGCTCGTGGAGCAGCTACCCCTACTTCGACAGCGGCACCATCGTCGTGTCCAACATCGAAGACGGGCTGTTCGTCCTTCGCGCCCGGCTCCCGGGCACCAAGCCGCCGGTGGAGCCCTCAGGAGGCGGCAAGGTGACCGGTGGCGGCTGGTTGGCCACCGATGGCAAGAAGCTCAACTTCGGCTTCAACGCCGAGTCCACTGAGACCGGCTTCGACGGTCACTTGACGCTGATCGACAAGTCGGTGGGCGTGAAGGTGCGGCTCGACACGGTCACCGCACTCGGCGAGCTCACCGAATCGTGTGGCGCCATCGAGCCCGGACCGAACGCACTCGAGTTCCACGGAACCGGGACGTTCAACGGTGACGCGGCGACCTTCAGGGTGTGCGCCGAGGACAACGGTGAAGGCAACGCCGCCGACCGGTTCGTGCTCTCCTGCCTGCAGGGCTGTGATTACCACACGTCCTCGCGGGCCCTCGACGATGAGCTCGACGGCGGCAACATCCAGTTGCACGACGACGGCGGCAGCTCCGAGTCGGCCTCGGTCCTCATCCTGGACCCGATGCTCACCACCGAGGGAATGGTGGGCGCCGCCCAGGTCCTCCACGTGTCTGCCTTCGATGCCCAAGGGGAGCTGCTCCCCGGAGCAGCCATCCGGCTCATTGTGGTCGACACCACCGGGCAGTCGACACTCCTCGACGGCCTCACCGACACCGGCGGAATCGCCGTGTTCACCGTCACGCTCAGCGGGGGGGACACCGAGTACGTGGCGACGGCAGGGAACCTGAGCTCCAACGCCGTCGACATCACCGGTCTCGGCTGAGGTCACCGGAATGGGGGCGGGAGCTCCGGCCCGCCCCCATTTCGCTCAACCGATCGCCGGCGGTCCACCAACCGCCGCCCCGGCGGGGGGTGTGGTTCTGCACCAGCCACACCCCCCGTTCCGCATACCGGGAACCCTTCCCCCATGGCGGAACAGCGGTACTACCGTCGATTCTCCGTGGACGAGGAAGGGGCGCCAGTGAGCACCGCCGAAGGACGAGCCCAGGCACTGTTCGATGCACGGCGCGACCGCAAACCCATCCCTCCGTTCACCGAGTCCGATCCCGAGATGACCGCAGACGAGGCGTATGCGGTGCAGCAGCGCTACGTGGAACTGCTGCTCGCCGACGGCGGAGGGGAGATCGTCGGCTACAAGCTGGGGCTCACCTCCAAGCCCATGCAACAACTGCTCGGGGTCGACGAGCCGGACTACGGCCCGGTGCTGTCATCGATGGTGTTCGACGACGGCGCCGCGGTGAACCTGGACGACTACATCCAGCCCAAGGTGGAGGCTGAACTGGCACTCGTCATCGAGTCGCCGCTGCGGGGCCCCGGCGTGTCTCGTGCCGACGCCGCCGCCGCCATCGGCGGAGCCCTCGCCGCCATCGAGATGGTGGACTCCCGTATCGAGGATTGGAAGATCAAGCTCGCCGACACCATCAGCGACCTCGCATCGTCGGCCGCCATCGTCAAGGGCTCGAAGGAGGTGCCGTTGGACTTCGACGCCCGGCTGTGCGGCATGGTCATCTCCAAGAACGGCGAGACGATGGCCACCGGCGCCGGCGCTGCCGCCTTGGGCGATCCGGTCTACGCCGTTGCCTGGCTGGCGAACAAGCTCGCCCCTCACGGCGTCACACTCGAGCCCGGTCACCTGATCATGACCGGCTCGCTCCATGCCGCCTTCGACGTGGTGCCCGGCGACCGGGTCGAGGCCGAGTTCGACCGGCTCGGCGCCGTCTCGGTGTCATTCGAGGGCAGCGCATCGTGACCGCCCGCTGCGCCATCGTCGGCAGCGGCAACATCGGCACCGACCTGATGTGCAAACTGCAGCGGTCGACCGTGCTGGAGCCCACGGCGATGATCGGCATCGATCCCGACTCCGACGGCCTGGCCCGGGCTCGCCAGGCCGGGCTCGACACCACGGCCGATGGTGCCGATTGGTTGCTGGAGCGCGCCGGCGAGTTCGACCTCGTCTTCGAGGCCACCACTGCTCGCGTGCATCGGACGTTTGCACCCAGGTACGCCGCAGCCGGGCTCACCGCCATCGACCTCACGCCGGCCAAGGTGGGACCCAACGTGGTGCCGACGGTGAACCTCAACGACCACCTCGACGCCCCCAACCTCAACATGATCACCTGCGGCGGCCAGGCCACCACGCCGATCGTCTCGGCAGTCAATGCCGTGGCCGAGGTGCCCTACGCCGAGATCATCTCGACGGTCGCTTCGAAATCGGCCGGACCCGGCACCCGTCAGAACATCGACGAGTTCACCAAGACCACCTCGAAGGCGTTGGAAGAAGTGGGCGGCGCCGACGTCGGCAAGGCGATCATGATCCTGAACCCGGCCGAGCCGCCGATCATCATGCGAAACACCGTGTTCTGTGCGCTGGCCGGGGGCTACGACGAGGCCACGGTCTCCAAGTCGATCGTCGACATGGTGGAGCAGGTGCAAGCGTACGTGCCGGGCTACCGCCTGGTGTCCGACCCGGTGTTCGACGAGGCGGAGTACTACACCCCCGGCGGCGTGGTGCCGGCCCGGGTCATCGTCCTGTTGGAGGTCGAGGGAGCCGCCGACTACTTCCCGCCGTACGCCGGCAACCTCGACATCATGACCGCCGCCGCCACCCGAGTGGGCGAGGCCATCACCACCCACCGCCGCGAGCCGAGTCCATGACTGCGTTCCGTCTCACCGATTCCACCCTGCGCGACGGCTCCCATGCCCTCGCCCACCAGTTCACCGTGGACCAGGTGCGCGCCGTGGTGCGAGGACTCGATGCTGCGGGTGTCCCCGTCATCGAGGTGTCCCACGGCGACGGTCTCGGCGGCTCGTCTTTCAACTACGGCTTCTCCCACACCAACGAGAAGAGCCTGCTCGCGGCCGCAGTCGAAGAGGCGACCAAAGCCAAAATCGCGGTGCTGATGCTGCCAGGCATCGGCGTGAAGGACGATCTGGTGGACGCCGCCGAGATCGGCGCCAAGGTGGCCCGCATCGCCACCCACTGCACCGAGGCCGACATCGCCGAGCAGCACATCGCGCTGGCCAAGGAGCTGGGCATGGAGACCGTCGGCTTCTTGATGATGTCCCACATGATCTCGCCGGACGAGTTAGTCGTGCAGGCCAAGCTCATGGAGTCCTACGGCGCAGATTGTGTGTACGTGGTGGACTCGGCCGGGGCCATGACCATCGATGACGCCCGTTCCCGCATCTCGGCAGTGAAAGCGGCGGTGAGCTGCCAGGTCGGCATCCACGCCCACAACAACCTGTCGCTCGCAGTGGCCAACTCCATGGCGGCGCTGGAAGAGGGCGCCGACCAGATCGACGGCTGCACCACGGGCCTGGGTGCCGGGGCCGGTAATTGCCCCACCGAGATCCTGGTGGCGGCGTTTGAGAAGTCCGGAGTGGAAACCGGGGTCGATCCACTCGCCGTGATGGATGTGGCAGAAGAGGTGGTGCGACCGCTGCAACCGATGCAGGGGGTCATCGACCGCGACGGACTCCTGTTGGGCTACGCCGGGATCTACGGCTCGTTCCTGCTCCACGCCAAGCGCGCCGCGGAGAAGTTCGGCGTCGACTCCAAGGACATCCTGCTGGAGCTGGGCCGGCGCAAGGTGGTCGGTGGCCAGGAGGACATGATCATCGACGTGGCGGTCGAGCTCGAACGCAAGGCCGCCGAGGCCCAGGCGGCGGGTTCCTGAGCATGGATACCGGAGCGCTGGCCGAGCGGATCTGGAAGGCCGTCGAAGCGCGCCAGGCCATCTCCCCCCTCACCGAGGACGTGCCGGAACTCACCGTCGACGCCGCCTACGACATCCAGGATGCGGTGCTCGCCATGCACGCCGAGCACGGGGCGACCGTCGTCGCCGCCAAGCTCGGCCTCACCTCGGTGGCCAAACAGCGGCAGATGAACGTCGCCGAACCCCTGTACGGATGGCTCACCGACCGGATGCGGCTCGACAGCACGGTGGAGACCGCTCGCTACATCCAACCTCGCGCCGAACCCGAGGTGGCCTTCAGCACCAACCGCGACCTCGCCGGCCCTGGCGTCACCGCCGCCGAGGTGCTGGCCTCCACCGAGTGGCTGGCCCCGGCGCTGGATGTGCTCGACTCCCGCTTCACCGGCTACGCCTTCACGCTGGCCGACGTCACCGCCGACAACGCGTCGGCAGCCGGGTTCGCCCTCGGCGAACCGGTCGAGCCGTCAGGCGACCTGCGCCTCACGGGGTGTATGTTCGAGAAGAACGGCGAGCTGATGGCAACAGCCGCCGGAGCTGCAGTAATGGAGCATCCCGCCGCAGCGATCGCCTGGTTCGTGCGCAAGCTGCACCAACGAGGCCGCTCGTTGCCGGCTGGGAGTGTGGTGCTGGCGGGTGCCTGGACGGCGGCCGTACCCGTCGGCCCGGGCGACACGCTCACCACTACGTTCGACCGAATCGGGGCGGTGAACCTGGAATGTCGGTGATGGACGATGTCGGATCTTGACCATGCCGAGCTGGCAACCGAGCTGCACCACGCGCGACTGGATCGGCGCACCGTGCCCACCATCACCAGCCGCCACCCCGGCTTCACCCGCGAAGACGCCTACGCCGTCCAGGCCCTCGGCATCCGGCTGCGCCGCCGGGCCGGGGAGACCGTGGCGGGAGGCAAGCTCGGCTTCACCTCGGTGGCCATGCAGGAAGCCATGGGCGTCGACTCCCCCAACTACGGCTGGGTGACCGACGCCATGATGATCCACCACCGAGTCGTGAAGCTGGACCAGCTCATCCACCCGAAGGTGGAGCCCGAGATCGCCTTCTTGCTCTCCGAAGATCTCGACGCCGACACGACCGCCGCTGACGTGCTCGCCGCCACGTTGGCCGTGGTGCCGTGCCTGGAAGTGGTCGACTCGCGGTATCACAAGTTCGAGTTCGCCGCCTTCGACAACATCGCCGACAACTCGTCAGCCGGCAAGGTCATCCTCGGCGATGCGGCGGTACCGACCGATGGGGTCGATCTGCCTACGTGCGGTGTGGTGGTCTCAGTGGACGGCGCCGTCGCCGCCACGGCCACCGGTGCGGCCGCGCTCGACGACCCGGCGGAAGCCGTGGCGTGGATGGCCCGCGCCGTGGCGGGCACCGATCGCGAGCTCTCGGCCGGCGATATCGTCATCTCAGGCGGCCTCACGGGGCCCGTCGACCTGCAGCCGGGCATGACCGTGCGGGTCGACATCGACACAATCGGATCGGCGTCACTGCGAGTGGCATAGGAGGAATCGGATGCCCATCGTGCAGATCAACATGATGCGGGGCCGCCCCCCGGAGCAGATCGAGAAGATGATCTCGGCGGTGAGCGAGGCCATCGCCACCAGCCTGGACGCACCGATCGGATCCATCCGTGTGGTGGTCAACGAGATGGAACACCATCAGTACGGCGTAGGCGGCAAGCCGTGGACGGAGGTGCTCGTGGAGCGAGCGGCCCAGCAACAGGAGGCGACAGGATGAAGCACGTTCGGCATTTCATCGGGGGCGAGTTCGTCGACTCCGCCGACGGCGCGACATTCGAGTCGATCAGCCCCATCGACAACGCGGTCATCGCCACCGTGGCCGAGGGCGGCTCGGCAGAGATCGACCAGGCGGTGGCGGCGGCAACGGCAGCATTCGCCGAATGGGCCGGCATGGCTCCAGCCGACCGTGCCGCGATCCTCAGACGGATCGCCGACGGTTTGGAGGCGCGCGCCAACGAGATCGGCGAGTGGGAGACCCGCGACATGGGAAAGCCGATCACCGCGTCTCGCGGCCACGATGTGCCGCGCGCCGCGAGGAACTTTCGCTTCTTCGCCGAAGCGGCCAGCCACGCCGAGACCAAGGCATGGGACCAGCCGGACAAAGGCATCTTCAGCTACGAGCTACGCGAACCGCTCGGGGTGGTCGGGTCGATCTCGCCTTGGAACTTCCCCCTGATGCTCATGTCGTGGAAGACGGCACCGGCGCTCGCCTATGGGTGCACCGTGGTGGCCAAGCCGGCTGAACAGTCGCCGATCACCGCCTCCATGCTGGCCGAGGTGTGCCGGGACGCCGGCATGCCGCCTGGCGTGTTCAACGTGGTCAATGGCTTCGGTCCCGACTCCGCCGGCGAAGCGCTGACCACCCATCCGGACGTCGACGCCATCACGTTCACCGGTGAGTCCGCCACCGGTCGGGCGATCATGGCCGCGTCGGCGCCGACGTTGAAGAAGCTGTCGTTCGAGATGGGCGGCAAGTCGGCCAACATCGTCATGGCCGACGCCGACCTCGATCGGGCCGTGCCGGAGTCGCTGCGCGGCATCTTCACCAACCAGGGCGAGGTGTGCCTGGCCGGCTCTCGGCTGCTCGTGCAGCGGGCCATCTACGAGGAGTTCCTGGCCCGCATGGTCGACGGTGTGTCCGCCTGGCCGGTGGGTGACCCCCGGGACGAGAGCACCAAGATCGGGCCCATGGTGTCCACCGAGCATCTCGAGAAGGTGATGTCCTACATCGAGATGGCCCAGGACGAGGGTGCCAAGCTCATGACCGGCGGCCATCGGGTCACCGACGGCGACCTGGCCAAAGGCAACTTCGTGGCGCCGACGATCTTCGCCGACGCCGACAACTCGATGCGCGCCTGCCAGGACGAGATCTTCGGTCCGGTAGAGATGGTGATGCCGTTCGACGACGTGGAAGAGGCCATCGCCATCGCCAACGAGTCCCGCTACGGCCTGGCCGGCATGGTGTGGACCTCGAACCTCCACACCGCCCACAAGGTGGCCCGAGAGGTGAAGACCGGCACCATGTGGGTGAATTGCTTCTTCGTCCGCGATCTGCGGGCGCCCTTCGGCGGCTACAAGGACTCCGGCATGGGCCGCGAGGGCGGCGAGTACTCCTACGAGTTCTTCACCGAAGCCAAGGCCGTCGTCATGAAGCTCGACTGACCGACTCGAGCGGCCAGGCAGTCCCAACCAATGAGGAGATCCGGTCATGGCCGAGAAGACAACAAGACCAAAGGCCGCCAAGAAGACCGAAGTGAAGAAGAAGCCCGCCTCGCGGGCAAAGCCTCACGTCCGCACGGAGTTCCTCCTGGTGCAAGTGGCCAGTGACGCCGAGCTCGTTCCTCACCCCCGTCGCAAGAAGGCCTACACGCTCACACTGCGGGGTCTACAGCCGACGGTCTTCTTCTCGAATCGGCCGGTGCGAAAAGCCGGCCACCAGAGTACGAAGGACTTCGTGGCCAACTGGGCGAAGGGACCAAACAACTTTGCCGACGATCCGCCGAACGCTGAACTTGTGATCTTCAACCCCGGGAAGGTGCCAACGGCTGTGACGCTGGTATTGAGCGATCCCCAGTGGGATCCGGATCGCCCCAACAAGCTGAGCTACACGGGAACGTTCCTCGGAAAGGGCCCGCGACCAAGCGGGATCGCGTGGGGCTCGGCTGCGCTGTTCATAGACGACCCCTCGATCGAAGACGAAGAGTTGATGATGTGAAGGCCCCGCTCCGTTTGAAGCAGGACCCGGGCATGGGCCGCGAGGGCGCTTGATGTCAAGCCAATGAACATCGAGGTAGGGGCAATCGAGGACCTGCCACCCGGGTCGGCGCTGGCCATCGAGGCCGGCGACGAAGTGGTGGCCGTGTTCAACGTGGAAGGCACCTTCTACGCCATCGACGGGCGATGCGCCCACAACGAGGGACCGTTGGTCGAGGGCACCGTCCACGACGGCATCGTCACGTGCCCGTGGCACTGGTGGCGGTACGAGGTGGCGACGGGCCGGCGGCTCGGTTCCGACGTCATTGCTCAGCAGCGGTACCGGGTCACTGTGGAGGACGGCGTGGTGTGGGTGGACGTTCCCCTCGAGAAGGGGGAGGACACCCGGTCCCTTCGCGAACAACTGCTCGAGCACGCCCGCACCTGGAAGCGGGACGCATGAGCGCCCTGCCACACGTGGTGTGGGACATGGGCGGGGTCATGTACGAGTACTTCACTCAGCAGATGGTCATCGTCGGGCATGAGCGAGGTTGGCCGATGCATCGCATGCCGATGGGCCCGAGCGGTGACGTCCCGGATGCCGACTACGCCGCCATGCTGGCCGGTGAGTTCGGAGAACCCGAGTACATCGTACGGATCCGGGCCCGGCTCGCCGCCGAGGGCATCGATTTCCGGCTGCCCGAAGACCTGCACCTCGACACCAAGCTGCGTCCCGAGACGTGGGAGGCGGTACGGCTGATCAGCGAGGCGGGGCATCGCCAGGCCGTGCTCACCAACGACGCCACCAGGTGGCTCGGCGAGGGATGGTGGGACCGCTGGGAGCCGGCCAGGTGGTTCGACGCCATGATCGACGTGGTCATGGTGGGTGCCCGCAAGCCCGCCCCGGAGCCGTATCTCGCCGCTGCCGAGGCCTTGGCCGTGCCACCAGCGGAGTGCCTCTTCGTGGACGATCTCCCCGTCAACTGCCGGGGCGCCGAAGCCGTCGGCATGGAGAGCCACCTCTTCGACGTGACGGAGCCGGTGCGGTCGATCGACGCGTTGCTCGAGCGGTTGGGCGTGACGGAAGCTGCCTAGAGCGCCAGGCTCAGGCGGAGGCCATCATCGATCAGCGCCATCGTCTCAGCCGAGAGCGCCGAGACACGATCGCCCAGGGCCGATTTGTCGATCGTCGCTACTTGCGAGGCGTTGACGACTGAGGGCTTGGACAATCTCGAAACGCGCTTGCCGAGGCGGACGTTGCCCGGGGCATCGGCCAGACGCAGATTCGACGTGATCGCTGCCACCATCAATGCGAAGCGTTCGCCAGCCAACCGGCGAAGCCGGTCGGCGGCCACAACTGCGCCGCTAAGCCGGCACTAAGCCTCACGTCATACGGTCCCAGGGACAGGCATTGGAGCCGAGCTCCACACCACACCACTGGGGGGATTCATGCCGCACAAGTCCGAATATGACGAGGTGGACCGCTTCGAACGGAAGGGCCACGACGTCGTCATCCGCACCATCGACGATCGCACCGAGCTCGTGCTCGACGGCGAGCCGCACGAGGTCAAGTTCCTCGACAACGGCCGGCCGTGGACGAGCGCGTTCGTCAACGTCATGGCCACGTCCGTGCGCGACCTGGCCGAGAAGTGGATCGACCAGAAGACCGCGCAAGAAGCCCATTGGGCCGAGGTCGACGAGCAACGCAAACAGAAGGCCAAGAAGAAGAAAGGCAAGAACAAGAAGAAGGACAAGGGCTACGAGAAGCATGGGGACGCGTCATGAAGAAGATCGCATGCCGCAAGGACCTCACGACACTCACCGACGCCCAACGCGACTCGCTGGTCGACGCCTTCCTGCAGCTGAAAGCCGATGGCAAGTACGACAAGTACGCCGACCAGCACGACGACTACTTCGGTGACGCCCACGGCAACCCCTTCTTCTACCCGTGGCACCGCGAGTTCCTCGCCAATCTGGAAAAGGAGCTCCAGGCGTACGACCCGGACATCGCGCTGCCGTACTGGGACTCCACGAAGGATCAGTCGACGGCG